>CAZKMS010000012.1:0-60079 GCA_964553805.1 uncultured Verrucomicrobiaceae bacterium | reverse complement strand
GAACTCAGTGGTATTCGGTTAACTTGGACTTCTTCGCAACTGACTTATTTTCAGTCATTTCCAAGAAGGCTACCGAAGGTTCGCAAAATGATGCAAGTGGCGGGCCGGCGAGACTGTATTACGAACCAGTTTTGGAATCAAGTTCATACTGGGGCTGCCCTTGCATCAATACAACCTGGAACCCTTTGTCGTGGCACCATTGCAATTTTTCTTGAAGCCCTCTGCTTTCGAGACCTCCAGTCGGGTGCGGGTCAATGGGGAGCACACGGGCACGGGGCATAACGCTGAGGTAATTTGATTCATGACAAACCGGTCCCTGCGCAGTCTGGCGACGGGACTGGCCACCTCTTTCGTATGCGCGATTTGATTCTTTTGATTCAAGGCTGCGTGTGGGGGCAACGAGAAGGTAAACAGGGAATTTAGCCGCTCCCCCCGGCGCTACCGCTACCGTCCGGTATGGCCACGAGACACTGCCGAAACTTTCAAGGTTCAGATGAAGATTTCATTAAACCGCAATGATGCGACGAAAAGAGGAGCGGGCGCGAAGGAGAGGCGGGGGCAAAGGGAGGTGTGGAGGATTGCCCTCGGCAGTGCTGCCCAGCAAGTCGAGCGCTTGCACCTTGGTCGGAGGGACAGCGCCAGCGACAAGATAGAGCTTGGAAAAGCTCGTATTGTCGCAGCCTCACTACGACTGGAGGACACAAATTAAAGGCGCTTTACACCCGCTTGCCCCCAGGTGCGCCGCTCACCTCGGAGGATTTGGAAGGGCTTGGCATCTCGGCAGACCTCGCCGTGCACTATGTGCGGTCCGGTTGGCTCTCGCGCCTGGCGCGCGGCGTGTTCTGCCGTCCCAACGACACCTTGGCTCTGCATCCCAGCCTGCGGCTGCTGGAACGTCGGCTCAAAGGACTGCATGTGGGCGGCAAATCCGCCTTGGACTGGTATGGCATCCGTCACTACGTGTCCCAGCAGCCCAAGCTGCATCTGTTCGGCTGGGCGGCTGGCCGCCTTCCGGAATGGTTCACGGAACGCTTTCCCGCTGATTACCATCGCAAGCGCCTGTTCGAGGAACAGGCCGAGAGCTTGCGCCATGTGGCTCCTTTTGAAAAGCGCGAGGACGCGCCCCAGGTTTCCGTTCCCGAACGCGCCTTGCTGGAACTGTTGAGCGAGGTGGGCGTGCGTCAGCCCTTGCCGGAGGCGCGGGAACTTGTGGAAAGTGCTTACAACCTTCGCCCGGCTGTGCTAAACGAACTGTTGCAACATTGCACCAGCGTCAAAACCGTGAGGCTGTGCTTGGAACTTGGACGCGCAGCCTCCTTGCCGTGGAGGGCCAAGCTTGATCCAGAGCGGCTCCCCACCGGCAGCGGCCGCCCGTGGGTGTCGCAAACCTCCAACGGTCTGCTTGTGCTCAAGCCATGAATCAAATCTATCTGGATACTGCCCGGCTTCTGACGCGCGTCGCACCATTGGTCTTCGTGGATGACACCTTTGCCCTGAAAAGAGGCACCGCGATCAATCTGTTTTTCCGGGATATGCCACGCCTATCGGTGGATTTGGACCTGATTTTTCCCGACCACACCCTGTCGCGCGAGGAAGCCTTGGCGCGAATCCAGGAAAGCATCAGGCTGGCGGCTTCCCGGCTGCAAAAGCAGGGATTCCTTACCCGTGTGCCAACCGCCGATGCGGGGGAAACCAAGTTGTTGGTGAGACAAGGTTCCATCGAGGTCAAGATCGAGGCCAATTATGTGCTGCGCGGGACGGTCAACCCTGCTCTGTCGCCTGCCGCCAGCGAGTCCTGATGGCCGATCTCGACCTTCCCGTGGCATCACTGGAGGATGTTTACGGCGGCAAGCTGGTTGCCGCTCTGGACCGCCAGCACCCGAGAGATCTGTTCGATGTGATGCAACTGTTCGCGCACGAAGACATCACGCCGTGCATACGGAGGGCCTTCGTCGTTTATCTGGCCTGTAGCAACCGTCCGTTGCATGAAGTGCTGTTTCCATCGTTCCAGGATATCCGTCACGATTATGAGCACAACTTCACCGGTATGACCGCTGAGCCGGTGCCATTGGAATCCCTGCTGGAGACGCGAGAGCGGCTTGCTCAAGAGCTTCAACAAGGGCTGGATGAAGCCGAACGGAAATTCCTGCTCTCGTTGGCCGCTGGCACTCCGGAGTTTTCATTGTTAGACATCGCCCACTTGGAACACCTTCCCGGCATCCGCTGGAAGCTCATGAACTTGGAGAAACTGAAAAAGACGAATGCCGGGAAATTTTCAGCCCAAGCCGAGGCGCTGGCCGGAAAACTCTTTCCATGAGGATTTGAAACAGATATTCTCTCCAGAAGGGGTGGTGAGCCGTGGCTTGATTCATTTGATACGCGTCTTGAACGTGGCACGAAACTCAGTCGCATCTCCTGATCCCATGCCTGCTCCGAATCGGGAGCAGAATCATTCACACAGCTTGCCGCAAGCATAGCTTGATCGTAATATGCTTCATCTTGCTGTGCTCCCCATGTCTGGAGCGCCGCCTCTCTTCACCCGGTATACGGGCTCTTCGTTCTTGATCGCGCACTCGCCTTTAACCCCCGCACGGGAGCCCCGTGGACTATACCCTCGCGGAGGCCAGGGGTTCCCGTGCTCCACTCTCAAGTTGTGTCACCCATGAGCCCTTCTGATCCGCCCCCGTTCCTGCAACCCACGTTCCACTTCGCTTGACTTGGACAGCATCTCTAACGCGCCATCTAATTTGAAGGCATGAGACCACCACCTCGACCCAATAACCATCCAAAGCCCGCCATTCCAATACCCCTTCACCCCATTCCTGGGTGTTTTGGACAGCAGTGGGGTGGCATCAATTGCCCGAAGTAATTTTAAATTGTTCAAAATTGGTGGTGAAACTTTCATGTTTCCAACTTCTGGCGCTAAACAATCACGTCTGTTACAGGTCGAGGTCCCGCTATCCTCGCCACAGAGCAGGATAGGGAAGTGTTCCCATCCATCGTAGAAGGAAGGGTCACGATCTCAACTGCGGTTGCCAGAGATGTGCAAGCTTATCCTGGCCTTGATAAGATCGATCCATGGGAAGAGTGATGACGATTGCTCTGGTCACGTCACAAGCCCCTTTTTTGACCGGGTTTTAACCTGACAAAGTCCCCTTTTCTATGAAACACCTGGGTTGGACAGTGCTGGCTGAAGCTATTTTGCTGGCTGTAATGTTCCTTGCCAGTGAGTTGGCGAAACGGCCTTCAGTGGATAATGTCAGGGCGGACAAAACACCGCCCCCCTAAACGCCAATCGTCCTGATTCGACAAAATTGGAACAAGCTCCGGTGGCTTCCCCCCCGCTGTTGATCGCCGCGCCGACGCAGCTAGGCAAGCCGCCCACCGACGAGAGCGATTCCTATGCCGCCAAGGAAGCCATTCTGGAAAGCATCCACGAAGCTTCCACCGTCTACGATGCCTCCGCTCTGCCGCTGATCGAACCCTACCTCATGCACGCCAATCCGGAAATCCGCGCTGCGGCGGTGGAGAGCTTTGATCGCCCTGGGCGAGGTCGGCGGCGCCATCCTGCTGCGCGCCGCCGCGCGCAAGCTTGCCGACCCGAGGGAAGCGGTCATTTATCTGGACGCTGCGGAATACTTGGAGCTGCCGCCCATCACCATGACGGAATTGGGAGCGGAAATGGCCGCTCAAGCAAAAAACAGGCCGTCACCTGCAAAGGGCGCGCGGCAGTAAGTTCGCTCCCTTGGCCCGCCCGCCCTTGAGAGACCCGCCCCCGTCGCCGTTGGATGAGACCGAGGTCGAGGACTTTGGACGATCATCCGACAGAGGGCAGGGCACAGGTTGTGACGCTCCGCTCTCTGCGCCCTGAAATCAGTCGTGAGCCAGTGCGTGATGCGTCGTACAAACCGCAACCCCACTTCAAAGCACCGAGAATCGGTGCACTTCAAAACGCTGCCTCGGGTTTCGCGGTCCCCAGCCCTTCGGGCTTCGGATTTAGGACTTCTTGCTTGTCAGGTGGCGACGGAGCCCGCTAGGCTCTGGATTTGTCGTCAAAAATCCTGCCATCCCTCTCCCGCCATGAAAATGACACTCCGCCCCGTCTTCCTCCTCGCCGCCGTCCTTGCCGCGCCGGTTTATGCCGCTCAAGACGAGCCCGCCCAGCCGGGCGGCAAGCTCCCCGGCAATGTCGCCATTCAACTGGTCAAAGTCGCCGATGACCTGGTCGATCCAGTCGCGGTTGCCGCCTCGCCGGATGGCACCGGCCGGTTGTTTGTCTGCGAGCGTCCCGGCGTCATCCAGGTCATCCAAAAAGACGGCAGCAAAGGCCGCCGCCCCTTCCTCGACATCAAGGACAAGACGCTCAGCTCCTTTTTGGAGGAGGGACTGCTGAGCATGACCTTCCACCCCAAGTTCAAGGAGAACGGCAAATTCTACATCTGCTACTCCGACCTCTGGTTCAATGGCGCCTCCATGATCACGGAGTACAAAGTCTCCGACAAAGACCCGAACCGCGCCGACCCCGACAGCGCGCGCGTCATCATGCAGATCGACTTCCCCTACTGCAACCACCACGGCGGCCAGATCGCCTTCGGCCCGGACGGCTACCTTTACATCGGCGTCGGTGACGGCGGTTGGGAAGGAGACGTCATCAATGCCGGCCAGGACCTGCACACCTGGCTCGGCAAAATGCTGCGCATCGATGTCAATCAAAGCTCCGCCGACCGCAACTACGCCATCCCCGCGGACAACCCCTTCATCACGCCGCTGCAGCAGATGACCCTCTTCGGCGTGTCCGAATTGCAGTTCTCCAAAATCCATCCCAGGGCCAAGCCGGAAATCTGGTCCTACGGCCTGCGCAATCCCTGGACCTTCTCCTTCGACTCCAAGACCGGCGATCTCTACATCGCCGACATCGGCCAGAACCACTGGGAGGAGGTCAACTTTCAGCCCGCGGCCAGCAAAGGCGGCGAAAACTACGGCTGGAAATTCATGTGCGGCAGCAAGGTCTTCCCGCAGATTGAGACCAAAAACGCCGACGGCTCCACCACCTATGCCGATGGCGAGGGCACCGCGCGCGTTGGCATCCTGCCCATCGCTGAATACAACCACGTCGATCAAGGCATTTGCGTGATCAACCTCGGCGTCTATCGCGGCGCGGCCTATCCCAGTCTCGACGGCGTGTATTTCTGCGCCGACTGGGGCAGCGGCAAAATCTGGGGCATGAAGCAGGACGGCGGCAAATGGCAGATGCAGGAGCTGCTTGACCTCGACACTCCGCTGCGCCCCACCGGCAGCGGCCAGGATGAGGAGGGCAATCTCTACCTCACCCACGCCAGCGCCAACTACGGCGGCCCGGTCGATCCCTACCAAAGCGAGCGCGGTGTGCTGTGGAAGGTTGTCGCGGCTGACAAGGTGCCCGAAGGCGCCCAGACCGCGCCCCTGCAAGCGCAGTAAAAGCAGCGCGCCCGTGCCGGGGGTGGCGGCGGCGGGCGCCTGCGCTTGGCCGCGTCACTTTGCCTTTGCGGGTTTGCCCTTGCCTTTGCTCTTGCCCTCCGGCTTCTCGATCAGCGGCCAGTCCGGGTGCCTGCTGCGGCTCGCGCTCATCAGCGCCTTCGCCCGCGCCACCCGTTCCGGCTCCTGCGCCGCAAGGTCATTTGCCTCCGCCAGATCGCTGCTCAGGTCGTAGAGTTCCGTCTGCGCCTTCGGGCCGTTTTTGACCGCCTTCCAGTGCCCGTCGAAGCGCACTGCCTGCAAGGACGTGCCCTCGTGCAGCTCCCAATAAAACGCCTCCCGCTGGGGGGCTGCGCCGCCCTTGAGCAGCGGCACCACCGACAGACCGTCGGTTTTGAGGCCAGCCGGCAGCTTGGCCCCGGCCAGTTCGACCGCCGTGGGCAGGAAATCCCAGAACGCCCACGGCTCCCCGCTCACCCGGCCGGTCGGCACCTGGCCCGGCCAGCGGGCGATGCCAGCCTGCCGCAGTGCGCCCTCGTAGAGGCTGCGTTTGTAGCCGCGCAGCTTGCCGCCCATGTCCTGGTCAAACAGGCTGCCCACCTCTGATTTCGGGTCAAAGGACGCCCCGTTGTCGCCGGAGAAGACCACCAGCGTGTTGTCATCGATCTGCAGCTCCTTGAGCAGCCCGAACACCCGCCCCACATCGTGATCCAGCCGCGTGACCATTGCCGCATACGTCTTTTGCAGGTCCGTCCACGGCTTGTCCGCGTAGGCGCCGAGGTCGTCGATCTCAAACTTCCCGTGCGGCAGCGTGATGGCGTAAAAGAAAAAGAACGGCCCGCCCGCGTGCGCGCGGATCCAGCGCTCCGCGTCCTGCTGGATCAGATCCTGCGCGTAGGTCTTGCCGTCCAGCTCCACGCGCTGGTCATCGTTCCACAGGTAATCCGGAAAGTAGCGATGCGCGTGGCGCTGGCAGTTGTAGCCGTAGAAGTGGTCGAAGCCCTTTTTCAACGGGCTGCCGCTGGTGTCGAACATGCCCATGCCCCACTTGCCCGCGCAGGCGGTGGCGTAGCCCGCCGTTTTGAGCACCTGCGCCACGGTCGTCGTCTCCGCCGGCAGCGGCTTCTGGCCCTCCGGCTGGATCTCGCGATTGGCGCGGATCGGGCAGTGGCCGGTGTGCAGGCCGGTCATCAGTGACGAGCGCGACGGCGCGCAGACGCTGGTGCCGGAGTAGAGCTGCGGGAAAAGCGTGCCCTCCGCCGCCATGCGATCCAGGTTGGGCGTCCGGATCAGCTTCTGGCCGTAGCAGCCCAGATCACCCTGCGCCAAGTCATCGCACAGGATGAAAATGAGGTTCGGTGGGGCCGCCGCGGAGGCGGTCGTCAGCGCGGCGAGCCAGCAGCAGGTCAAAAAGAGGCGTTTCATGGCCAGAAGGAACGTCTTTTTCCCGCCACTCTGGCCAGAAAACGTCCTTGTCTTGACACTGCGGCGCTCCTTGCGGAACATCGGAGCGCCAACGGGATTCGATTCCCGCGGAGACGCGGAGGAACTGAAAGAAAAATACCTCCGCGCCTCTGCGGGAAGCCCCTGCAACGGGCTCTTTGAGGCCCAAGCGGCTCGTTGCAAGACGTGTTTTTTGGGCTGGCTTGGGATTGACGCAGGCTTAGTTACGGTGGAAAGGTTTGAAAAAACCGAATCCTATGATGTTGCCGCAGCACCTCAATTACCACCATTTGCGTTACTTTTGGGAGGTGGGCCGGCACGGCAGCCTGCGGGTGGCGGCGGAAAAACTGAAGGTGTCGCAGCCGACCATCAGCGCGCAGGTGAAGGCGCTGGAGGAGGCGCTGCAGCGCGAGCTGTTCAATCGCTCGGGGCGCGGTCTGCGGCTGACGCCGACGGGACGGACGGTGATGGATTACGCGGGCGAGATCTTTGGCCTCGGCAACCGGCTGGTGGAGACGCTCAACGGGGCGCCGGAGCGGCAGCCAGCCCGGTTAAACCTGGGCATCACGGATTCTTTTGCGAAGCTGTTTGCCTGGAACCTGGTGCGGCCGGTGCTGACGCAGCATCCGGGTCTGATGGTGGCCTGTTCGGAGGGCAAGGCGACGGAACTGCTGACGCTAATGGTGACAGGCCGGCTGGATGTGGTGCTGTCCGATGAGGCGGCGCCGACTTCGCTGCCGATCAAGGCTTTTAATCACCTGCTGGGGGAGGTGCCGGTGGTGTTTTGCGCGGTGGAGACGCTGGCACGGCAGCTTGACGCGGGTTTCCCGGGGAGCCTCAACGAGGCGCCGATGCTGCTGCCTTCGGCGCAGACGGCGTGGCGGCATCAGCTCGATCATTGGTTCGAAGTGCAGGGTCTGCGGCCGCGGGTGGTGGCGGAGTTTGATGATTCGGCGCTGATGAAGACGGCGGCGGCGGATGGCCTGGGCGTGGTGCCGGCGGCGCTGCCGGTGGTGGCGGAAGCGAAGGCGCGCTTCGGTTTGCATCAACTGGGCGGGCCGGTGCAGTGCGGCTTTCCGGCTTATTTGATCACCGTCGAACGGTCGCTGAAACACCCGGCGGTGCGCACGATCGCGAAGGAGGCGCGCAGCTTTTTCAAGTCGCCACCAGAAGCGGGCCGGAAGGCGTCTCAGATTGCGCTGACCGGTGCGGCGGAACCGGCGACTTCGGGGTAGTGGGCGATCTGGCAGAGGTGGATGCCGTAGCGGTCGCAGATGGCGCGGGCCTCGGAACCGGGGTAAATCTCGCGGAAGTAAACCTCGCGCACGCCATAGGCGCAGAGCATCTGCATGCAACTGGTGCAGGGCTCGGTGGTGCAGGCGACGAGCTTGACGTTGCCGCGGGTGAAGAGGCTGCAGAGGTTGACCTCGGCATGCAGCATGAAACTGCGGCGGGCGTCGCGGTCCGTCCAGAATTCCGGGGCGGCGTTGTAACCGGGGGCGAGGCCGTTGTAGGCGGTGCCGATGACGCGGTTGTCAAAGTCGATGGCAACGGCGCCGACTTTGCGGTAGGGGTCCTCCGAGCGCAGGCTGGCGACGTGGGCGAGCGCCATGGCGTATTCCGGGATGGCGAGGCGGGCGGTGGGGACGGGCTCGGGCACCTGCATGCCCCGCCGATAGCGAGGGAACGGGCGCGGTCAATGGCGGTTGCGCTGGCTTGACGGTCTGGCCCGGGGATGGCAGGATTGGGGCGCGCCGCGTGGGCGTGACGAAGCTATGAAACCGATGCCCCAGCCCCAGGCCGTCCTGGCCGCTTTTGCGTTGCTTGTCTGCGGTGGCGAGTTGCCCGCGCAGGATGACAGCACGCCGCCGCCGCTCATTTTGAAAGCGGAGGTGGTGGAGGACGAGGCTGCGAAGGAAAAGGAGCCGCCGAAGCCGTTGATACCCGTCCGGCTGGACGCTGCCTGGAAGACGCAGAAGGAGGCGCGCACCCTGACGCTGAGCATCCCGGCCGCTCGCGGCCAGATCTCGGACCGGCACGGCGAGCCGCTGGCGCAGACGAAGGTGGCGAACTACCTGGCGATCAGCTTTCCCTACATGGAGGACGCCACCAGCGAGAAGGTGCTGGCCTTTGCGGAAAAACAGATCGCCGCGGCCAACAAGGCGCTGGGCAAAACCTGGTCGCTGGAGCCGGACAAGCTGCTGAGCCACTACCAGCACCGGCGCTGGCTGCCGCTGGTCTTCTCCGTGGAGGAGGGGCTGAACGTCGATCTGAGCTACGAGGAGCAGGAGAAGATCCAGCCGGTGCTCGGCCAAGGCTTGGTCATTCAACCGACTTACATCCGTTACTATCCGAAGGGCGACTGCGCCTGCCACATCATCGGCTACGTGGGCAAGGCGCGGCCGCTGCCGACCGGGCCGGTGACGGACGGCGATCCGATGTTTGAAGAGCTGGAAGGACGCGAGGGATTGGAAGCGACTTTTGACCGCGACCTGACCGGCACGCCGGGCCTCGTCAACATGCTGTTCAGCGCCGATGGCAAGCTGCTCTCCGAAAAGGTGCTGCGCCGCCCGGTGCCGGGCCGCAACGTGGTGACGACGATCGATTTCAACATCCAAAAATACGCCGAGAACGCCCTCAAAAAAGGCGCGCGCAGCGGCGGCTCCTTTGTCATCATGGATGTGAAAACGGGCGACATCCTGGCGATGGCGTCGAACCCGGGATTCGATCTCAATGTCTGGGTGCCGGGCATCCGCGAGGCGGAGTTTCAAAAGTTGAACACCGACCCGCGCAAGCCGCTGTTTCCGCGCGCCTCCTTCGGCACCTACCCGCCGGCCTCGACCTTCAAGATCGTCACCGCGCTCGGCGCGCTTGAAAGCGGCAAGATCAATGAGCGCACGGCTTTTAATTGCAGCACGTCTGTGCTCGTGGGCGACCGCTACTTCCACAACCACACCAAGAGCGGTGAGGGCATGATGAACGTGATCACGGCCATCAAACGCTCCTGCAACACGTGGTTCTACCAGGCCGCGCTCGCGGTGGGCGCGGATCCGGTGACGGACATGGCGATCCGGCTTGGCTTTGGTGAAAAGACCGGCATCCCGCTGAAGGCGGAGGCGCCAGGCTACATGCCCACCAGCATGCGCAAGCTGGAGCAGCGCGGCACCAAGATCATCGGCGGGGAGCTGGCCAACATCGCCATCGGCCAGGGCGAGGTGGCGGTGACCCCGCTGCAAGTCTGCCAGAGCATGGCGGCGGTCGCTGACGGGGAAAACCTGACCCAGCCGCGGCTGGTGCGGCAGATTCAAGACGTGGAGGACCGCGTCGTGATGGCGACCGAGGTGGAGGTGCGGCGCAAGATCAGTCTCAACCCCGAGCACCGGGAGGCGATCGTCAAAGGCATGGTGGCGGTGGTGTCCGCCAGTGGCGGCACCGGCAAGGCAGCTGGCATCAAGCAGGCGCAGATCGCCGGCAAGACCGGCACTGGTCAGTGGAAGATCAACCAGAAGCAGAACCTGGCCTGGTTCACTGGCTTCCTGCCGGCGAACAATCCGATTTATGCCTTTGCCGTGCTCTACGAGGGCAGGCCCGGCGAGTCGGTGAGCGGCGGTGGCAAGGCGGCGCCGATGGTGCGGGAGGTGTTTACCAACGTCTTCGAGAAAGCCAGCCCTGACGATCCGCTGGTGTTGGCGATGAAGGACACACCGGCGACCATGGAGTTCGACGAGGGTGGCCGGGAGAGCGGCGGTTATGAAGGCGAGACGCCGCAGCCCAGCGCCCGGCCGCGCAGCGAGGAGGTGATGCCTGCCGTGCCGGTGGAGGAAAAGAAGACCGTGCGCGGTTTCTTCCGGCGTCTGTTCAATCGCGATTGAGCTGCGGGACGCAGAGGAAGCGAGCGCCAGACTCTTCTTGCGCTTTCACTCGTGCCCGCTGGTCCTTTTCCCACTCATGGCCCCTCGTACGGCATGCCGCGGGGCACACCGAATTGGATGGTGTCGTCCATGAGCCGGGAGCGGCCGCGCTCGATGTGGTTGGGCGCATCCGGCGGCGAGCTGCGATTGATGATGTTGGGCTGGATGAAGATGAGCAGCTCCTCGCGTTTGCGGTCGATGGTGGTGGTGCCAAAGAGGTGTTTGATGACCGGGATGCGGCGCAGGAAGATGACGCCGCGGCCGGCTTCGCCATCGCGCTCGGTGATGAGGCCGCCGAGGACCACGGTGGAGCCGTTTTTGACGGTGACGGTGGTCACCAGCTCCTGGGTGCTGATGATCGGCACGCTGTTGCCGGAGATTTCCTGCTGGCCGATGATGTTGTCGTTGATCTGGGCGATGCGCAGGGTCACCTCGTCGTCGCTGTTGATGAGCGGCACGACTTCCAGCTTCAAGACCACGTCGCGGTAATCGACGCTGGAGCTGGTGGAGGCGATGCCGCCCAGGCCGGCGCCGTTGGAGAGGATCTGGGTGGGCACGGCGATGCGCTGGCCGGAGGAGATGACGGCCTTGCCGTTGTTGGTGGTGTAAACACTGGGACGGGAGAGCACTTTGAAAGCACGCTGGGAGTCGAGCAGGTGGATGTAGCGGCTGAGCGAGCCGAGCTGGCCGTAGAGGTTGAGATTGTTCCAATTGAAGTTGGAAATGTCGAAGGGCATGACCACGTTGCCTGGCTCGCCGGGGGCGGTTTCGGAGTTGAAGGTGAGGGTGCTTTCGCCGGTGCGGCTGCCGGTGGTGGTGGCCAAACCGAGGGCGTCGATGTCGGTGTTGAAGCTGTTGGTGCGGGTCTTGGAACCGCTGGCGGTGTTGATGGTCAGATTTTGCTGCACACTGAAATCATCCAGCATGTTGAGAAAATCGAAGCCGTAGCGCAGGTCGTCACCGAGGGAGAGCTGGCCGATGATGGTGGAGATGTAGATTTGTTGCGGCCGCACATCGATCTCCTGCAACAGGCGGTCGATGATGTCGATGTGCTCGGGCGAACCGGAGACGATGAGGCTGTTGGACTGGGCGTCGGCAATGAGCAGGGTGCGGCCGACGACAACGGATTGCGGCGCGGCGATCTGCTCGGGGTCGTCGAGAAGGCTGCGGTTGGAGCTCTGACCGAAGCCGGTGCCGCCGCCGAGGCCGCCGGCGAAACCGCCGCCGGCCAGACCCGCGTCGAAGTCGCCGCCCCGGTTGGCGCGGGTGGAGGGCGTGTTGATGTTGTTGCCTGGTTTGGCGGAGCCGCCACCACCGCCACCGACGATGGACATGCCGCCTTCGGTTTGAATGTCGGTGTCGCGCGCCAGGGCGTTGTAGGCCACCGGAAGGAAGTCAGCCACGTTCATGAAGCTGAGTTTGCGCTTCATGAAATTGATGCCGCCGGTTTGTTGATCGAGTTTTTCGACCAGTCCGCGGATGTAAGCGATGTCAACCGGACGGGCAATCACCAGCAGGCTGTTGGTGCGGCGATCGGGGATGACGCGGACTTTGGCGGCGGTGGGATTGGTGTTGGCGGAGTTGGATCCAACGGCGGCCGGTGCTGCCAGGGCGGCGGCCGGATTGAGCGGATTGGCGGGCGCGGCGGGTTGCTGGACGGGCGCGGCGGCTACGGAGCTTTCCTCCTGCTGCTGATAGATCTCATTGATGACCTCGGCCACGCGCTCGGCGTCGGAGCGCTCCAGCGGGATGAGTTCGTTGGACACTTCCGCGGGCGGCACGTCAATCACTTGGGCGATCTCGTAGAGACTGCGCACGGTGGCGCTGTTTTCGGTGATGATGATGGCGGAGGAATTGGTCACCGGCGTGATGGCGCCGTAGCTGTGCAGCTTGACCACTTGCTGAAAGGCTTTGGAGGCTTCATCGGCCGAGATGTGCTGCAAGGAGAGCACGAAGTGGATGATCTGCTCGTCCGGCGGCAGATCACGCACCGAAGTGTAAACGGGCAGCCGCTCGGATTGCGGGCTTTTGCCGCCACTGTGATGAATCAACTTCACCGTGCTGTCATCGACCAGGATGATGGCGTAGCCGTTGAGCAGCAGGGTGGCGTGAATGAAGTTGATGGCTTCCTGCCGGGTCAGCGGCTCCGGGGCGATCATTTTTAACGCCTCGCCTTGCAGCGAGGAGTCGAGAATGATTTTTTTCCCGGTGAGTTGAATGTAAAAGGGGATGATCGCGGTGATCGGCGTGTTGGGGAAATTGACCTTGATGCTGGCTTCCGAGCCGATTTGGGAAAAGGCGGGCGCTGTCGCCGGAGCGCCAAGTGCTGTTGCTGGCGTGCTTTGGGCGGGCAGAGGAGCGCTGCCGGCCATGCCCGCGGGCGGAGTCAGAGGCCGCGCCTGGGCTTGTGCGGAATCAGGCAGATACGCGGGAATGGCGAGCAAACAGAGCCGGAACGCCTGGAGAAATCTCGGCACAGAAGGGGTTAGACTCATGTGTAATTACAATGAATCTAAAACTTATAAGTAGATTTACAAGGCTAATATTCCGGAAAAGTGAAATTTTAACCAGCAAAAACGACCGTTTTGGCCGGGTCGCCGGTCGCTCAGCGCAGGCCGACTTTTTGCAGATCTTCATTCAGATGAACGAAGTCGCCCTCCTCGCAGCAGCGCACAAAACTTTCGGTGAAGCGCTTCAATTCATCCCAGACGTGGCGGATGCCGGCGGCTTCCGCTTCGGTGATGGAATTATCGAGCGCGGCGTGGCTGATCGAAGCGAGCAAGTTGGCGAACTGCTGCACGATCTCCTGGGTGGCAGGCATCACCTCGTAGCCCTTGCGGCAGTGGCTGGGCGGGTTTTTGACAAAAACGCCGCCGCCTTTGAGGCAGAGCCACTGCAGCAGGTGGTCGTCGCGGGTGAGTTCGTAGAGCTGGAGGATGCGGTCGAGGGGATTGGTCGTGCCGCTGCCGCCGCCTTGATCCGGTTGGGCCCACTTGTAAACGAGGGAAAGGGAGACCCCGAGGCCGGAGGCCACTTCTTTGGGATTGCCTTTGTCGAGAGCTTGACGGACGACTTCGTGCGATTCCATGACAGATCATTCCTGCGCCGGATCGGGGGTGTCTGGCAAGCCTTCTTTGGTCTCGTCCTGCAAGATTTCGGTGGGCGCCTCGCTGGCATCGGTGGGATCACCAGGTTCAGGAGGGTTGGATTCGGGATCGGCCGGGGGTTTGGCGGTCTCCTCCTCTTCTTTTTCTTCTTCTTCTACGATCTCGTCGCCATCCTCCGCGGGTGCGGCTTCCGGCTCGACGGCGGCTGTTTCGGCGGGTGTCGCATCGGTTGGAGGCGTTGTCCCGGTCTTGGTTGAGGCGGATGGGTGATCGCCCTGCACGCCGAGGCAAACCAAGCCGTCGGAGTATTCGATGATGTAGCCCTCGTTGACCAGCCAGCGGATGTCCTTGAGCAAGGCCATCTGCTCGTCACTGAGTGCGGGTGACTCGGTGGTGGCAGCGGGTCCGGCGTCCGCCTCTGCTTCCGGTGCCGGTGCCGGGGCCGGGGCCGGGGCCGGGGCGGTGGTCAGGGCGCTGACCAATTGAGTGATTTGCAAGCCTCCCGGCGCGTTTTTGAGCTGCTCAACAATGGCGGTGACCCGGCCGGCGAAGACCGTGGACGGATCAATGGCGCGCGGGCGCACACGGCAGACGAACATCTTGCCTGCGCGGCGCTTGAAGCATTTCAAACCGCGCCGCTCGAAGCCGGCGGAGAGTTTTTGCGACATCTCGAAGAGGTGCTTGCGGGCGCCGTCCACCGCGCGCCGCAACAGGCTGAAGAGGGCAGGCGAGAGCAGCTTTTTATCGATGTCGCCATGCACGGTGGCATCGCGAATTTCGACCACGGCCTGCTCGGCGTGGTGCGCGCGGAAATGCGCTTCCATTTCGTGGCGGCTGTTGAGCGCGGCGGCCTCAGCCTCTTCCTCCGGCGCGGAGAGCGGAACCCAGCGCTGCGATTTGCGTTGCGCATCCTTCCACTTTTGAACCAGCTCGGGATTGCTGTCGGTGCGGATGCGCCGCTTGTATTCCTCCAGCGGCAAGTTCGCGAAGCGTTCGCGGTGCAGGCGAATCACGGCTGTTTGAAAACTGTGATGGCTGGCAGGGCCGAGCAACTCGCCGCTGAAGCCGCAGACGGCCACGCTGGGGAAGTTGCCTTTGGGTTCCTCAAGCTCGACTTCCTCGGTGCGATACCACGTGTCCAAGGCCGGTCCGGCGAGCACGTGGCGCGTGGCTTCGTCGCGAGTGAGAAAAAGCGAACCGTCGGCAGGCACGCGAAACAGGGGTTGCGGGCGCTTCTCATCGCAAAGGAAGCGCACGCCGAAGCGCTCGCCACCAGCGAGCACGAGACGGGCGATGTCAAACAGGCTGAAAGCGTGGCCGGAGGAGCGGATGTGAGCGGCGAGGGCGTCGAGGCTTTTGTCCTCGGGATGCACGGTTGTCTGCACGTCCTGCGGCAGCTCCACCCAGTCGCGCCGCGGCTCATCCCGGCGGTCGCGGCGATCATGGCGCTTGTCGCCACCTTGCTCGTGGCGGCGCGGGCCGCGGTCGCCACCACCGCGCGCGGCGTCGCGGCGGAACGCAGGACGATCACCACGTGGAGGCCGGTCTCCACCGCCGCCACTGGGACGCGGGCCCCGGTTGCGGTCGCTCCGATCATTGCGATCAAACCGGCGCGGGCGATCGCCACTGCGGGCGGGGCGTTCGTTTTCTTCGGTGTGATGATGGCTGCTGGAGGTGCCGCCGAAACTGGCCACCCAATCGGGCATGATCTTGAGGTCCGACAGATCGAGGCCGCGCGACGGAGCAGGCTTGGCTGGCGGCGGAGCCGGGGCAGTGTCTTCGGTGCTGCCGGAAACGGAAGCCTTGGGTTCGGGAGTCGTGGCGTCGGAATCGCTCATGATTGGTGCTGACGCATTATGAAGCAGCTTCATCGCATGCGCCAGTGCTCTCTTGCAGGGTGCGGCGATGGATTCTTGTTTGCGCAAGGACGCTCGCCGGTGTGTGATGGGACGATGAGCGAAATCCGGTTTTTCAACCGCCACAGCGGGCGGATGGAGACAGAGCATGTGTATGGCGAGTCGTTTCTGCGCTGGACCTACGAGACCGCGCCGGGACGGTTGGCACTGCACTCGCTGGCCAAGCGCGGTTTTTTTTCACGCTGGTATGGCTGGCGCATGGACGCCCCGGACAGCCGCCGCCGCATTGGCCCTTTTGTTGAAACCTATGGCGTGGATAAAAATGAAATCCTGGAGCCGCTGGAGAGCTTTGAAAACTTCAACGCCTTCTTTTCCCGCCGGCTCAAACCCGGTGCGCGGCCCGTGGATGCGTCTGCGGACACCCTGGTGTTTCCCGCCGACGGTCGTCATTTGCTGGTCGAGGACGCGGCGTCCACGGACTTCCTGGTGAAAGGCGTTCGGTTCGATTTGACGGCGCTGTTAGGTGACGCCGCGCTGGCGGAAAGGTTTCGCCATGGCAGCCTGTTGATTTCGCGCTTGTGCCCGGTGGATTACCATCGATTTCATTTTCCCGCGGGTGGAGTGGCGGGGGAGCCCAAGCTGATCAATGGACCGCTGTATTCGGTGAGTCCGCTGGCCCTGCGGCGCAGGCCATCGATCTTGTGGGAGAACAAGCGCTGCGTGACTCAACTGGAGGCGGAGCAGTTTGGGCGAGTGTTGTTTTTGGAGATCGGCGCCACCTGTGTGGGCACTGTGGTGCACACCAGTGCGCCGGGTGCGCGTGTGGCCAAGGGTGATGAAAAAGGCTACTTCCGTTTTGGCGGATCAAGTGTGATCACGATCACTGAATCGGGCCGCGTCGAGTGGGCGGAGGATTTGCGGCAGCACAGCGCGGAGGGAGTGGAGGTCTATGCGCGCATGGGCGAATGCGCTGGCAAGCTGAAAAAGGAGGCACCATCGAGCACATGAGTGAAACAGGGCACTGGATGGAGTTTGAGGCGCTGCGGCGTCTGCCGGCGGGTTACGCGCATCGATTTGTGCTGCGGCAGCCGGGTGTGGACGTGCGGGGGGAGCGCGACGAGGTGATCGAACGCTTGCGCGCGGAACATCTGCGCCAGGCGGCTGCGATGGGCTTTGGCGAGGGTGACCTGGTGACAGCGCAGCAGGTGCATGGCGATCGTGTGGCGGTGGTGCGCGCGGACACGCCGCCAGGGCATGTGTTTGCCGAAGCGGATGGATTGGTCAGTCATGTGCCGGGCCGGATGCTTGGCATTTACGTGGCTGATTGTTGCGCGGTGTTCCTCGCTGATCCGGAAGCGGGCAGTGTTGGCCTGGTGCATTCCGGCCGGCGCGGCAGTGAGTCAGGCATTGTGGCGCGCGCCATCGAGTTGATGCGAGCCGAACATGGCGCGCAGCCGCGGCGGATGATCGTGCAACTCAGTCCCTGCATCCGTCCGCCGGCTTATGAAGTGGATTTTGCCGCGCTGATCCGGGCGGATGCGGTTAAAGCGGGCGTGCCGGTGGAGCAGGTGATCGATGAAGGCTGCTGCACTTCTTCGGATCTGATCCGCTTTTACTCCTACCGGGTGGAGAAAGGCAAAACCGGACGCATGCTGGCCTTGTTTGGGCGGCGCTGAAGGCTGCGGCTTGCAAGAACGGACGTTTCGCTGCTGATTGCGGCAATGAAAGAACACACCGCCGCCTCGCCCGCCAAGATCAATCTCTGGCTGCGCGTGCTGGGCCGCCGTGACGACGGTTTTCACGAGGTGGCGACGCGCCTGCTGCGGTTGTCGCTGGCGGATGAGGTGCGGCTGGGGCATCACGGCACCGGGCGCGCCTTGAAAGTGAACTGCTCAGATCCGAGCCTGCCGGTCGATGACAACAATTTGGCGGTGCGGGCTTTGCACCTGTTTCAGGAGCGCGCCGGTGTGGGCGGCTCCTGGCGCCTGCATTTGAAGAAGCGCATTCCGACGGGCGCTGGCCTGGGTGGCGGCAGCGGCAACGCGGCGACGGTGCTGCGTTTGGCGAATCAGTTGTGCGGCGCGCCTTTGAGCGAGGAGGTGCTGCTGGAATTGGCGGCGGGCATCGGCGCTGATGTGGCGTTTTTTGTGCTCGATGCCGCGGCAGCGGATGGCAAGGGCAGGGGCGAGCAGGTGACGCGGGTGGAGGCAGGCGAGCCGCTGACACTGGTGCTGATTAAACCGCCGTTTCCCGTTTCGACGCCATGGGCCTACAAGCAGTGGAAAGGCAGTCACGAGCTGCCGGAGGTGCTCTACGCGCCGCAGATCACGCGCTGGGGCGCGTTGGTCAATGATTTGGAGCGGCCGGTTTTTGAAAAATACCTGCTGCTGCCCTCGCTGAAGTCCTGGCTGCTTGAGCAGCCGGAGTGCCAGGCGGCGCTGATGTCGGGCTCCGGCTCAACGATGTTCGCGGTCACCCGCGCCGGCGCGGAGGCTGTACGCCTGGCCGAAAAGGCGCGCGCCTACGCGGGTGAGACCTCCTGGGTGGAGGTGGTGCAGGCTGGTGTTTGAGGCTTACTCCGCCGCTGCTTTCGGCGCGGTGATCATCGGGAAATCGTCGCTACGGAACGGTGTGACGGGCAGGCCGTCGGTGCTGTAGAGGTTGCACACGGGGTTGTCGGCCCAGGCGTAACGCACGGCGACCGGTTGCGGCACGGCGGCTGAGCTGACCTCGACCTTGTCACGACCGATGATCCTGGCGTCGGCCCACACCCACTTGCGGTCCTCGCCGCAGATGGCGAAACCCTTGACAGTTCTGGAATCGACGGTGCGCAGGCTGGAGCCGAAGGGATCGATGGTGACGATGGCTTTGCCATCCTTGAAGGAGGCTTCCTTGAATTCCGGGCTGCGCCAGGGGAGCTTCATGCCGTAATCGCGCGCCAGGGCGATGCGGGCGAGGCGCTCGGCGACGTCGCGTTTGTTTTTCGGGTGGATGTCGGCGTCCTCACCGAGATCGATGATGACGGCCTGGCCGCCGTTCTTGATGGCGTTCTGGGTTTTGGTCTGGCTTTCACGCAGCTCGGCCCAGTCGCTGTCGCCCGGCTCGGCGACCTCAGCGCGGAAGTCAGCGAGTTGCACCCAATAAAAGGGGAAGTCGCCCTGTTTCCATTGCTTGCGCCAATGCTCGATCATGAAGGGGAAAAGCTGGCCGTACTCATAAGCGCGGGCGGCGTTGGACTCGCCCTGATACCAAATGACGCCCTTGATGCCGTAGCCGATGCTGGGCAGCAGGGAACCGTTGTAGATGTTGCCCGGGCGATGGTTGCCGGCGAGCACGCTCTGCGGGCTTTGCGGCGCGCGGGCGGTGAAGGGTTTGCCGGCTTCCTTGGCGGCGGCGGCCTGTTCCTTCCATTTGGCGAGCGCCTGCTCATAGCTCTGCTTCGCCGCATCCGAGGCGAGATGCGCCTCCTGCTGTTTCCAGGAAGCGATGATGCTTTGGAAACGCTCGTCTTTTTCCAGCAAATCGCGCCGCACCCAGGCCTCGGCGGCGCTGCCACCCCAGGCGTTGTTGATCAGGCCCACGGGCACATCGAGGATTTGATGCAGCACACGGCCGTAGAAGAAGCCGACCGCGCTGAAGGGACCGACGGTTTCCGGCGAGCACACCTGCCAGGCGGCGGTGAAATCGGTCTGCGGCTCCTGCGTGCCGACATTGGGCACCTGCAGCAGGCGGATGTGGGGGTGTTTGGCGCTGGCGATTTCGAGGTCGGAATCCCAGGAGCTGGCGACACTCCAGCGCATGTTTGACTGGCCCGAGCAGATCCAGACTTCGCCGACGAGCACATCGTTGATGGTGCGCTGGCTGCTGCCGGAAAGCTCAAGGGTCGCGGGTTGGGCATTGGCGGGCACCGGGTCGAGCTTGACGGTCCACTTGCCGTCCTCGCCAGCCTTCGCGGTTTTGCTTTGACCGGCAAAGCGCACCGTCACCTCGGTGCCGGGTGCGTCCCAGCCCCAGACCGGATTGGCCAGTTGCTGCTGCAGCACCATGTGATCGGTGAAGACAGCGGGCAGCTTGAGTTCGGCATGCGCGGGAGCGGCGACAGCGAGGAGGAGGCAGAGAGCGCGGTGGATCATGGTTGGTGGAGGTTGGGTCGGGAAGGGGAGGTTTACTGGCCGGCCAGTTTGCGAGCCTGGGCCTGGCTTTCGGCGGAGAGTTTGGAGAGCGGGTAGGGATGCACGGTGCCGTCTGCGGTTTTCAGCAGCACGTTGTCGCCTTGCAGGCCGCCAAAAGAAGCCTGCAGTGGTTTGCCCTCGGCGTTGGTCCAGGTCAGCACCTCGGCGGCTGCCGTCGGGGCGCCTGGCGCGGCGGCGGGGGCAGCGCCGGCGTCCAGGCTGGCGCCTTCCTGAATCCAGGTCGTCAACAGGGTCACCTCGGCGGGCGTGAGCCGTTTGTCGCCCTTCGGCGGCATGACGTCCTCGTCGTCGTTGGGCAGTTTGACGAGGTAAACGAGATTGCTCTTGTTGGGCTCGCCCGCTTTGACGTGCTTGCCGATGTCCTCGTCGCGATCGATGGCGAATTTGCCTTTGATTTTGTCCTTTGCCACGCTGTGGCATTCGGCGCACTTGTTGTTGAGGATGGGCAGGATCTGGCTGCGGTAATCGACGGCGGCGAGCGGGGCGGCGCTAGCCAGCAGGAGGGCAAGGGTGCGGGCGGGGTTCATGGGCGTAGGGAGCGGTTTAAGAGAAACAGGGACGATTGGCAAGGGCCATGTCTTGGGTGTTTATTTTTTCGGCGGCACGCGCGTGAGCTGGTAGCTGCCATGATCGAGCTTGCAGCGGTAGCCGGCCTGGAACTGGTCGCCGCGCACGGAGCCTTCGTAGCGATACAAGCCGCCGGCCCAGTCAGGCATTTTGTGCTCGCCGGAAAAGGTCCAGCGGTCCTTGCCCGCCGGTTTGACCTGATGCGGGGCGCGGTAGGCGCCGCTGAGCACAGCCATCCACGTGGCGCGGTAATAAAACTGATGCGGTTCACCGGGCTGCTCCGGCGGGCTGACGATACAGCGCAGCTTGCCGTGGTGGTTGTTGGCCTCGCTGACCCAGGTGCCCTCCCAGCGACCGAGCACACACTCCGCGGGTTGTTTGCCGGCTTCCCTCCAGGCGCGATGGAAGGCGGGACCGGCGCAGGAAGTCAACAGCAGACTGAGCAGGGGAAGGAGGAAAATTGTTCGAGACAGGAACATGCAGATCGAGGGATGCGACGCCTCAGCAAAACGGCGTCAATGGTCTCTGTTTGTCAGCACTTTGCGGCGGTGCAAGCCTCGTTTGATTTCCGCGGTGTGCCGCCTTTGTTGTCGCATGACCTTGTCGCAGTATGTTTTTCGGAGTTTGCGCCACTATGGGAGGAGTCACGCGGGACTGGCGTTTGGCGCGTTTTTGGCGGCGGCGGTGCTGAGCGGCTCGCTGTTGGTGGGCGACTCGGTGCG
Source organism: uncultured Verrucomicrobiaceae bacterium (assembly GCA_964553805.1). Taxonomy (GTDB): domain Bacteria; phylum Verrucomicrobiota; class Verrucomicrobiia; order Verrucomicrobiales; family Verrucomicrobiaceae; genus JAGRPD01. Next base: position 38,826 of record CAZKMS010000012.1, on the reverse strand, counting down.
GGCCAGCTTGCGGCGCGCGGCAGAGGCGCGACTGGGGTCGGTGAAGGCGGGTGTCATTGGTGGAGATCGCTGGTTCACCGAGTCGCTGGCGCGGCAGGCCGGCGCCGTGTCGGTGATCATGGCCAACGGCGCGGTCAGTGTGGCAACCGGCGGGGTGCGGGTGAACGCGGTGCAGGTGCTGGGTGTGGAGGCGGGCTTTTGGAAGCTGAGTCCGCAGGGCGGGTCGGTGACGATTGCGCGCGGCGAGGTGGCGATCAATGCCACGCTGGCGGCGCGTCTTCAGGTGAAGGCGGGCGACACCATCCTGGTGCGCATGGAGCAGCCGAGCGCGATCTCGCGCGACGCGCCGCTGTCCGGCAGCACGAACCAGGAGGTGTCGCTGCGCCGCAAGGTGGGCCAGGTGCTGACGGCGGAGCAGTTCGGCGCTTTCCAGCTCGCCGCCTCGCAACGCGTGCCGGACTCGGTGTTTTTTAATCTCGAGGACCTGCAACTCCAGTTGGAAATGGACGGCCGGGCGAACCTGCTGCTGGCGGACGCTGCTGCCGCGGACGGGTTGCAGGAGCGGCTGGAGGCGAACAAGAGCTTGGATGATTTCGCGCTCACTTTGCAACGGGTGGAAAGCGACGACAAGGAGTGGCAGATCGGCACCGATCGTGTGTTCCTCGACACCGTGCTGGCGGCGGACCTGCTGCGGCGCGGAGGCGCTTACGGGGTGTTGACGTATCTGGTCAATGGCATCACTTCCGCGCAAGGCGGCACACCCTACTCGATGGTGGCGGCGGTGGAGGAAGGGCAGCTCAAAGCACGCTTTGGCGAGGCGGCGAATGCGGACGGCGCGGTCATCTCGCAATGGCTGGCGGAGGATCAAAAATTGAAACCCGGCGACGAACTGACCCTGCGTTACTTTGTGGTCGGCACTGGCCGTGCTTTGCAGGAGGCAGACGCGAGCTTCAAAGTGGGCGCGGTGCTGCCGATGGACCGCCCGGTGCTGAAGCGCGACTGGACCCCGAAGTTCCCCGGCGTGTCGGACGCGGACAACTGCCGCGACTGGGACCCGGGCATCCCGATGGACACCGAGGCGATCCGCGATCAGGACGAGAAGTATTGGGACGATTACGGGCCGACGCCGAAGGTCTTCATCGGTTTGAAAGCGGGGCAGAAACTCTGGCAAAACCGCTTTGGCAATCTGACCACGGTGCGCTTCGCCGACGCGGGCGAGGATGAAGCGGCGTTGCGCAAAGAACTCGTCGCCAGCCTGCGCCTGGAGCACATCGGACTGACGCCGCGTGACCTCGGCGGTGATGCGGCGGCAGCGGCGAAGGGCAGTGTGGACTTTGGCGGCTTGTTCGTGGGGCTGAGCCTGTTTCTCATTGCGGGGGCGCTGGTTTTCGCGGTGCTGCTCTTCCTGTTCACGCTGGAGAAGCGCGCCGGTCAGATGGGCTTGTTGATGGCCCTGGGCTGGACTCCGGCCAAGGTTCGCCGTGCCCTGCTGCTGGAGGCGGGCTGGATTGCGGTGGCCGGGGTGGTGTTGGGCGTGCTGGCGGGTGGACTTTACACCAAACTGGCGCTGCGCGGTTTGTCCGGTGTGTGGTCGGGCGCGGCGCCGGGTTTGGAACTGGTCTATGCGCCGGGGGCTGCGACGATGGTCATCGCGGGCGTCTCGGCCTTGCTGGTGGTGCTGCTCGTGTTGTGGTGGGCCAGCCGCAAGATCTTCAAAACGCCGCCGCGCGTGCTGCTGGCGGGCGGGGGTGACGACATCGCTCCCGCGACTGGCGGTGGCGGCAAAGCGTGGTGGAGCGCGCTCGCCTGCTTGGTGGCAGCGATTGCGTTGCTGGGGGCGGGATCGAAGGCGGGCAGTGCGGAGGCGGTGGCGGGCTTGTTTTTTGGCGGCGGCACGCTGCTGCTGGCGGCGGGACTGCTGCTGCTTCGCGGCTGGATGCGGCGCGGCGCGGGCAAGGCCGGGAAGGGAGCGATGTCGCTGACAGGCATCGGCCTGCGCGGCGTGTCGCGGCGGCCTTCGCGCAGCTTGGCGGTGGCGGGCATGATGGCCGCGGGCATCTTTTTGGTGACGGCGGTGAATGCCTTCCGGCTCAGCGCCGACAGCGACGACACCCGGCGCGACACCGGCACCGGCGGTTTCGCGTTGATCGGCGAGTCCTCGCTGCCGGTCTATGAATCGCTCACCGAGAAGGCTGGCATCGACGCCTTTGGTCTCGACGAGGAGCTCATGGCCGGCGTCAGCGTGGCGCCCTTCCGCGTGCTGGAGGGCGACGACGCGAGCTGCCTGAACCTGAATCGCGCGCAGAAACCGGTGCTCACCGGTGTGAACGCGGCGATGCTGGCGGATCGTGGCGCCTTCGCTTTTGCCAGCGGCGGCGACAAGGGCTGGAAGGCGCTGAGCGAACCCACGCCACCTGACACTCCCATCCCCGCCATCGCCGACCAAGCCACCGCGATGTGGGGTCTTGGCCTCGGCGTCGGCGACACCCTCGACTACGAGGACGCGCAAGGCCGGAAGTTCCGCGTCGTGCTGGCCGGACTGCTGGCGGGCTCCGTCTTGCAGGGCAAGGTCATCATCGCCGAGCAGGCCTTTTTGGAAAAGTATCCAAACGCCCCGGGCTACCGCTTCTTCCTGATCGACGCCCCCGCTGACCGGGTCGAGGCAGTGAGCGCGCACCTGACCCGGCAGTTGGAAAAGCGCGGCCTCGCCCTGGAGACGGCGCGGGCTCGCCTGCTCGCCTTCCTCACCGTCCAAAACACCTACATCGGCATCTTCACCGTGCTTGGCGGGCTGGGCGTGCTGCTCGGCACCGCCGGCCTCGGCGTGCTCGTCGCTCGGCATGTGCTGGAACGGCGCGGCGAGCTGGGGCTGATGCAGGCGCTCGGCTTCCGGCGTGGCGCGCTGCGCGGCCTCGTGCTGGGCGAGCACGCCCTGCTGCTGGTGGCAGGCCTGGTGCTCGGCGTCGTTTGCGCGCTGGTCGCCGTGTGGCCGGGCGCGAGCCAAAGCGCGCAGCAATTGCCCTGGGGTTTCCTCGGCGGTTTGTGGGCCGCCGTGCTGGTGTTCGGTTTGCTGGTCTGTGCGCTGGCCGTGGTGCTCGCCGTGCGCGGCCGGCTGCTCGACGCCATCCGCCGCGAGTGAAAATTCGCGCTTCCCGCCCGCCTCCGCTGCCGTTAAGATAACATCATGTCTGCAAGCGTGGAGTCTCATGAGCGCTACTGGCGTCAGCAGGTGGCGCGGCTGTCGCGGCGCATTCACACCGGCTGGTGGCTGGATGCCTTTTTGCGTCTGCTCATCCCGGTGGCACTGGTGGCCGCGGCGGCGATTCTGTTCGCGCGCTGGCGCTGGGCGCCGGAGCCGCGCCTGCTGGGCATCGCCCTGGCGGCGGGCGGTTTGCTGCTGGTCATCGCGGCTTGGCTTTTGATGCGCCGTCGGCGCGAGGCCCGCACCGCCACCCAGGTGCGGCTGGAGGACGCGCTCGGTTTGAAGACCCGTCTCACCGCCGCCGCCGCAGGCATCGGTCCCTGGCCGCGGCCGCCCGCCGGGCTGCGCCTGCCGGTGTCCTGGCGCGCCGGCCGCCCGCTGGCCATGGCCGCCATCTGCGCCGCCTTGCTCACCGCCGCCCTGTGGGTGCCCGTCAGCCGCCGCGTCGCCGAGGCCCCGCGCGTCATCGAGCCGCCCAGCGCCCTGCGCGAGGTGCAGGACTGGATCGACCAGGTGAAGAAAAAGGACGCTGTCAGCGAGGACTCCGTCAGCGAGGTCGAGGAAAAGATGGCCGAGCTGCTGCAGCGCCCCGCGCAGAACTGGTATGAACACGCCAGCCTGGAGGCCGCCGAGCACCTGCGCGACGTCACCGCCCAGGACCTCCGCCAGCTTGCGCAAAACCTCGGCGATGCCGCCCTCGCCGCCGCCGCCCTCGCCGCCACCGAATCCGGCGTCGGCCTGCCGCAGGCCGCCCGGGACGCCCTTTCCGACCTCCTGCAAAACGCCGCCCAATCCATGCGCACCGCCGGCATGCAGCCCGCCTCCGACCTGATGGAAGCGCTCAAAAACCTGGACCCCTCCCAGCTTGCCGGCCTCAGCCCCGAGCAGATGAAGGACCTCGCCAGCCAGCTCGCCCGGAACCAGCAGGCCCTGCAGGAAGCGTTGAAAAACGCGCCCACCCTCGACCTCTCCCACCTCCCCACCGGCGTCTGCAAAAACTGCGGCCAAGGCTCCGGCCAGTGCCAGTGCGAAGGCCACGGGGGCCCCGGCCGCGGCGGCATCACCCGCGGTCCCGGCACCGCCCCCCTCACGCTCGACCCCCAGGACACCCAGCTCGGCACTGACAAGATCGAGGCTCTCAGCGCCAACCTCGACCGCGATCGCCTCGCCACCGGCGACGCCCTCTCCGTCACCGACGGCGCCGCCAAGGTTGATCCCAACGCCTACCAGGGTCCCCAGCAAGGCGGCGCCACCGCCTCCCCCGGCGATGGCGGCAACGCCGTCTGGCAAAGCACCCTCCTCCCCGCCGAGCGCGAGACCCTGAAGCGCTTCTTCAAGTGAGGCTAAAAGCGCGGGATCGCGAGATAGCACCCAAAGTAGAGTATCGCGGCGAGGCAAAGGCGGACAAGTGGGATGCTCCAGCTTATGAGGGTGACGATCGTGAGTCCGACGAGTGCAGATGTATTGACAACGAAAGCCAAATGTACCTCGCCTCTCATGTGCAATTTCGGGCCAGGGTCGTCCCGCAGAAACAGACCGTTGCCGAATGTCTCGACGCAAAAAGCATACGAAGTCAAAGCGATGGTGATGAGCCACAGCGTCCAGAACACCGTGCGCACGAGTTGCTTCGAACTTGGGATGCCGCCGAGAATGGGGAACCTCATGGCTTGATGACGAACTTCATTGGATGACCGTACCAACAATCGTCTTGAGAGCCAGCACCGCGCCCACGACACCGATGACGATGGACGCGCGGTGGCTGTTGCGGCTGTGCCGCACCCCCGTCCGGGCCAACGACGTGCTGATGAGCCTCATGCAGCCAAAGCCGGTCCCCGTAAAACGAGGCCACACCTGCGCCGATCAACGCCGCACCCCAGATGAAGGTGGAGAGACTGTCCAGTGCCAGCCACTGGCCGAGATCGCGCCCCTCAGAGATGATCGCCTTGCCGACGCTCGCCCCGACAGCCAGGCCGACCACAAACTGGAGAACCCAGGCGAACCAATCAGCGCGGTGTTTCATGCAAAGATTTCAGTCCTTTTTAGCTGGATTCAGCCCCGTTGGAATGTACGAGCGGCGTTGCAAAGCAAAAAAACAAGGCGGTCTCCACGGAGACCGCCTTGGCAGGTTTGCAGCACGCGGGTGCAGAGAGATTACGCTTTCGGTGTGTCCGGGGTGGAGGCCGGCAGCTCGGGCTTGGTGATGTAATCCTGCGGGATGTCGCCTTTCAAGGCTTGCAAAAACGCCACGATGGATTCGGTCTCGGCATCGGAGAGCGTTTTGCCGAGCTGATACTCCGCCATCATTTTGACAATGGTGGCAAGGTCTTTCACCGAGCCGTCGTGCAGGTAGGGGCCGGTCTCGGTGCTGTTGCGCAGGCTGGGCACCTTGAACATGAACTTGTCCGAGGCTTCCTTGGTCTCGGCAGCGCGTCCCTCGTCCTTGAGATCAGGCCAGGCTTTCACCAGGCCGAGTTTTTGATACATGTGGCCGCCCACACCAGCGCCGTTGTGGCAGGTGACGCAGCCAGCCTTGGCGAAGGCTTCGAAACCGCCTTTCTCTTCGTCCGTCAAGGCATCCTCCTGGCCGCGCAGGAAATCGTCCCAGCGCGAGGGGGTGAGCAGCTTGCGTTCAAAGGCGCCGATGGCCTTGCCGAAATTGTCGTAGTTGACCGGGTCGGCTTCGCCTGGAAAAGCCGCGGCAAAAGCATCGACATAACCGGGCATCGACTTGAGCACCTGGACCACGAAGCCGGCATCCGGCATGCCCATTTCCACCGGATTGAGCACGGGACCTTTGGCCTGTTCCTCGACGGACGGCGCGCGGCCATCCCAAAACTGGGCGATGTGCAGCGCGGCGTTGTAGGTGGTCGGGGAACTGCGTCCGCCCAGGGTGCCGTCATGGCCCGGCGAGAACGGCAGGTTATCCTGGCCGTAGGCATCGAGCCGGTGACAGGAATTGCAGGAAAGCTGCTGCCCCTTCGAGATGCGGTTCTCGTAATACAGCATGCGACCAAGGTCGATGCGGGCCTCGGTCAGGTCGTTGTCTTTGGAGGGCACTTCAGCAGGCAGCGGCGCGAACATGGGTCTGTAGGCGTCCAGCAGGTTTTGCGCTGAGGCGGAGACGGGCAGGCTTAAGGCGAGGAGGGCAATGGGCAGCAGAGAGCGTTTCGTCATCGTGGGCTAAGGGTTTTTGAGTGCTCGAGACGCGTCGAGGGCGGCGAAAATGCGGACGACAAAGGGAATGTCAATGCCTGTCGAGGCATTGACGTGATTTCGATTGAACAGGCTTGGCCTCCGCTTATCGTTTTTTGCGATGAATCTCAGGCGATCGGTAGTGTCAAGCAGCGCCGGATGCTGCTGGTTGTGGGCTTGCTTTGCTGTTGCTGCGGTTGAGCTGGGGCAGGGCGGAGCGGATCAAACACTGGACGCGCGTTTGAATGAGATCCGGATGTTGCAGGCAGGTCAGCATTACGCCGATGCGCTGATCAAGCTGGATGAGTTGGAGAAATCCTTCCCCAAGCAGCCGGAGATTCAATACCTCCGCGGCGCGATCCTGCTCACGCCAGGTTTGCGCAACTTCGACGCCGCCGCGGCGGCCTTTCAAAAAGCGGCGGAGATGGACAAAGGCAGTCCAACCGCAGCATTCAATCTGGCCGAGGTGGCTTTTGTCAGACACCATTGGAACGACGCCGGCCAGCGCTTCGAAGCCTTGCTCGCGACCTATCCCAAAGCGCCGATGCAGATCCGCCATCTGGTGGTCTACAAAATCTTCGTTTGCCAGCTTCAACTGGGCGAGCTCAAGGCGGCGGAGAAGACGCTGAAAGAGCATTTCACCTTCATGGATGACACGCCGGCTTACTACTTTGCCAAAGCAGCGGAGGCGTTTCAACGTCAGGACAAGCAAGCGGCGGAGCAATGGGTTGCCAAGGGCGAGGCGTTGTTCGGAGTGAAGGACACGGCGGCTTACATGGACACGCTGGTGGAGGTGCGCTGGCTGCCGCATGTGGGGCTGCCCTCGCTGCCAAAGGAGCCGTGACTGGCGGCTGGCACATCTGCTTTTGTGGAGGGCGTGCCCGCGCCGCTGCGTGAAACCGGCGCGGACTTATGAGTTTGCCCACCAGCGTAGGTGGCTAGGAGCCAGCGATGCGGGTGCGACCGAAGAATTTGCTGCTCGGTGGTCAGGTGGAGAGATCGGTGGCGAAGCCGGGCCTGCACGGAGTGGCAGGTTTCCAGACGCGTCCTCATCAAGGGGGAGGAACAAATTCCGTTGCTGCGGCAAACCGGAAGAAGTACAAAACACAAAGAAAAAGGCAGCAAAGGCGGCCGGGCGGCCGCTTTTGAAAAATGAATCTATCTGGCCCCATGAAAGCAACACCCATCGTCCCCCTCATTCCTCATCCCCGGAACGGCTCCCAAGCTTGTTATGGCCGGCGCCCCCCGGCAGCAAGTTCCAGGCGTGCGGTCTCGCGCCGGCTGCTGCTGCTTGCCGCTGCGGTGTTGCCGTGGCTGCCGCTGCTCGTGCCAGCGCAGGAGCCCGCCTCCAAGCCCGGGCGGCTGGCCGAGGAAACGGCGGCCCGGGTGGATGCGGTGGTGCGCGGGGAAATGGAGCGGCAGGGCCTGGTCGGCGTCTCCGTGGGCTTGTTGCGGAAAGGCGGCATTGTTTATCTCCAGGGATACGGACTGGCGGACCGCGAGAAAAAGGAGTCCGTCACCGTCGAAACCGTTTTCAACTGGGCGTCGAACTCCAAGCCGCTCTGCGCCATGGCCGCCATGCAGTTGGTGGAAAAAGGCATGCTCGACCTGGACGCGGACGTGCGCCAGTACGTGCCGGAGTTCCCCGAACAAAAAGAAGGCGTCATCACCATGCGGCATCTGCTCAGCCATCAAAGCGGCATCCAGCATTACGGCGATGTCATTCCCACCCGCCGCGACTACGAGACGCAAACGCCCTTTCTCGATCCCGTGCTGGCCCTGGACAAATTCAACCGCACGCCCCTGGTCTTCAAGCCTGGTGAAAAAGTCCTTTACTCCTCTTATGCCTACATCCTCGCCAGCGCCGTGGTCCAGCGCGCCGGCCAGGAGCCCTATCTCCAGCAGATTGAAAAACGCATCGCCGGGCCGCTGGGCATGGCCAGCCTCCAGCTCGACATGGAGCATGACAACCAGCCGCATTGGGCGGCGGGCTACATCAAGGACAACGCCGGGCAGGTGGTGCGCGCCGAGGAGACGGCGCACTACTGGAAACATGGCGCCGGCGGGCACAAATCCAACGTCAAGGATTTCGCCCGCTGGGCGCAGGCCGTGCTCAATCATCGCCTGATCGACTCCGCCACGGAAGCAACGATGTGGACCCTGCAGAAAACCAACGACGGAGAACCCACCGACCGCGGGCTGGGCTTCGTCATCGACGGGCAAAGCGGCCTGCGCGTCTCCCATGGCGGCAAGCAGGATGAGACGACGACCCGGCTGGTGGTCTATCCCAAGCAGAGGCATGGCATCGTGGTCATGACCAACTGCGGCTTTGGCGACCCCGGGGCCATCACCACCGCCATTTACAAAGCGCTGAATGACAAATAACCCCCGGGGCCGCCCCCTTCTCCCCCCACCTTGCCTGCCATGACCGCCGCCATCACCTCTTCCATGCGCCCCCTGTGCCTCGCCCTGGCATGGCTCGCCCTGCCTGCCGCATCCGCTGCCGCTCATTTTCCCGCAGCCACTCCTGTCGAAGCCGGGCTTGATCCGGCCAAGCTCGATGCCGCCGTGGAAATTTACCGCAAAGCGGCCGCTGAGGACACCGTGATGCGCGGCGCCCTGCTGGTGGTGGTGAAAGACGGCCGGGTGGTCCTGGAGGAGGGCATCGGCTGGCACGACGTGGAAGCGCACCTGCCTTTCACCTCGGACACCTTGTTTCACCTGGCCTCGAACACCAAGGCCTACATCGGCGCCGCCGTTCAGATGCTGGCGGAGGAAGGCCGCCTGCGCCTGGATGATCCGGTGGCGCGCTGGCTGCCCGCCTTCGCAGGCAAGGAATTCGCCGGCATGACGGTGGAGCACCTCGTCACCCACACCAGCGGCCTGCCCGGCAGCCCCATCCTGCTGCCCGGCACGCGGGAGGATTCGACCCTGCGCGCCGAGGCGGCCCGCTTTGCCAAAGAATTAAAATTGGTCAGCAAGCCCGGCGAAACCTACCTTTACAGCAATGCCGGCTACAACGTGCTGGGGGCGGTGGTGGAGGCGGCGGCCGGCCACAGCCTGGCCGCCTTCCTGCGCGCCCGCATTTTCGAACCGCTGGGCATGAAAAACACCTACTGCCACGAACCTGAGGTGGCGCCGGGACGGCTCGGCCCCATCTACCGGCGGAACGGCGACGGTTGGCGGCGCGAGGACAGCAACCAGCCCCGCTACGCCATCGTCCGCGCCTCCGGCGGCCTGATCTCCTCCGCCCGCGACCAACTGGCCTGGGTGCAGATGTTTCTGGACCGCGGCCGCAGCGGGGAAACCCGCCTGCTTTCCGAGGCGGGCGTCCAGGCGATCCTCACGCCCCGCGTCACCGTCACGACTGACCCGCCCTGCAGCTACGGCTATGGCTGGCGCATCCATGCCGACGGCAGTTTCTCCCACGGCGGCTCCGACGGTACCCAGGTCTGGGCCGACCCCGCAACCCGCCTGTTTGCCCTGATGTTCACCCAAAGCCCCGCCCGCCGCCAGCCCCATGCGGCGTTTTGCGAAGCCTTGAAAGCCGCCGTCGTGAAGCCGGTCCCTCCGCCGCCCCCCTCCTCGTCCGCAGGGCAACAGGTGAGCTCGAAGCATGAAAAACGAGACTCCTAAACGGCGCCGAGGCACCGGCTCCACGTCTCGTAGTTCCCCGGTCACCTTCTGCCTGCGCGATTTGTTTCAGTTGTTGCATCACGCGGTTATTCCTCACAAAGCTCCCATTTTCCCGGCCTGAAAGTCACGGGAAGCCTGATGGATTTCCGCCTCGCTGTTCATGACGAACGGTCCTTGGCCCACGATGGGTTCGCCGATGGGTTGGCCGCTCAAGAGAAGCAGGCGCGTGTCGGCGGCGGCTTGAAACACGAGGTCTTTGCCCGCGCGCTCGAAAACGGCCAGCGCGCCCTCCTCGTCGCGGTGACCGCCATTGACGAGGAGGCCGCCTTTCAAGACGAGCAGCGCGGTGGTGTGACCGTTCGGCACACACACACTTTACGAACTTCCTTCGGGATCAAGCTGGTTTTGGGTTTTCCCTGCTACCAGCACAATCGGGCTCCCTTTGTGGCGGAGCGAGCCGTTCCAATTCTCCCTGAAACCCGCAGGGACGGGCGCGCGGGTGGACGAGCCGCGCAGGTGGTGGGCGAGGACGCTTGGCATCCAATCTGGCGCGTTTTTGACTGGGAGCGGACAAGGAGTTGACTGGAGCGCAAAATAGCAACCAACTTGGAAAACACTGCCATCAAGTCTGGGGGATCAGGGTGCCCAGGTTCCAGACTTTGCCCGCGTATTCGAGGATGGTGCGATCGCTGCTGAACTTGCTAACACGGGCGGTGTTGTGGACGGCCATCTTGACCCACTGATCCTGGTTTTTGTAGGCCGCGTCCACTCTGGCTTGCGCGGCGACATAGGGCTCGTAATCCGCGAGGCAGAGGTAAGGATCGCCGTGCTCGAGCCAACTGTCGCGCAAGGGCTTGAACTCGCCGGTGACACCGGTGAAGAAATCGCTGCCGACCCAGTCGATGACCTCGCGCAGGCACTGGTTTTGCCAGTAGAAGTCCCACGGATTGTAGCCTTTGGCGCGGAGGGCGGTGACCTCCTCGACGGTGAGGCCGAAAATGAAGATGTTGTCGTCTCCGACCTCTTCCGCGATTTCCACGTTGGCGCCGTCGAGGGTGCCGATGGTGAGGGCGCCGTTGAGGGCGAGCTTCATGTTGCCGGTGCCGGAGGCTTCCTTGCCGGCGGTGGAGATTTGCTCGGAAAGATCGGCGGCGGGAATGATGCGCTCGGCGATGCTGACACCGTAATTGGGGATGAAAACGACGCGCAGACGGCCATCGACGCGCGGGTCGTGGTTGATCTTCGCCGCGACGGCGTTGATGCAGTGGATGATGTTTTTGGCGAGGTAATAACCCGGGGCCGCCTTGGCGCCAAAGATGAAGACGCGGGGATGAAAGTCGGCCGCCGGATTGTCCAGGATCTGCTTGTAGAGCGTGAGGATGTTCAGGAGGTTCAGATGCTGGCGCTTGTATTCGTGCAAGCGTTTGATCTGCACATCGAACAGCGCGTCAGGGTTGACGTCGATGCCGAGCTGGTTCTGGATCAGGTTCGAGAGCACCACCTTGTGGCCGCGCTTGATGCCATGGAAACGCGTGCGGAAAGCGGGGTCGTCAGCGTAGGCGTCGAGATTGCGCAGCAGCGAGGAGTCCTTCAGCCACGAGTCGCCGATGCATTCCTTGATGAGGGCTGAGAGCTGGGGATTGCAGACATCCAGCCAGCGACGGAAGGTGACGCCATTGGTGAGATTGAGGAAACGCTCGGGAAAAAGCTCGTAGAACTCGGGGAAAAGCCGCTCGCAGAGCAGGCGCGTGTGCAGGGCGGCGACACCGTTGGTGGCGTGTCCGCCGAGCACGGAAAGATGAGCCATGCGGACAAACTTGCCGCCGCGCTCCTCAATGATGGAGAGCGCGGTCTTTTTCGCGTCATCGCCCGGCCAGCGCTGCTCCACAACCTCGCTGAGGAAGCGCTGATTGATCTCGTAAATGATCTGGAGGTGGCGCGGCAGGACCTTCTCGAAGAGTCCGACGCTCCAGGTCTCCAGCGCTTCTGGCAGCAGCGTGTGATTGGTGTAGGAAAGCGTGGCCTGAGTAATGCGCCAAGCCTCGTCCCAGGGCAGGCCTTCCAAATCCACCAGGATGCGCATCAACTCCGGCACGCTCACCGCAGGGTGCGTGTCATTGAGCTGGATCGCGACCTTGGTAGGGAACTCGCTCCAGGGCAGGTCGTAGCCGTTTTTGAAGCGGCGCACGATGTCGGCGAGCGAGCAGGCGACGAAGAAGTACTGCTGGACGAGCCGCAGTTCCTTGCCGCTCTCGGTGGCGTCGTTGGGGTAGAGGACTTTGGAGACGGTTTCGGCGAGGGCTTTTTCGCGCAGAGCCTCGACGTAACTGCCTTCGTTGAAGATCTGGAAATTGAAGTCCTCGTCCGCCTGGGCGCGCCAGAGGCGGAGGACGTTCACCGTGTTGGAGTCGTAACCGACGATGGGAATGTCGAAGGGCAGGCCGAGCAGGCATTTGGTGTCCACCCACTCCTGATGCGGGTGGCCGCGGTCATCGAACTTTTGTTCAACGCGCCCGTAGAGATGAATGGTCTGGCGGTAGCTGGTGCGGGCGATTTTCCACGGGCTGCCGTCGCGCTGCCAGGCGTCGGGGTGCTCAACCTGGCGGCCATTGACAAACTCCTGGCGGAACAGGCCGAACTCATAGTCGATGCCGTAGCCGATGGCGGGCAGGTTCAGGGTGCTGAGGCTGTCCATGAAGCAGGCGGCGAGGCGGCCGAGACCGCCGTTGCCGAGGCCCATGTCAGGCTCGCTGTTGAGCAGCTCATCGAGATCCTTGCCCATTCCCCCCAGCGCCTGTTTGGCCGCGTCGTAGAGGCCGGAGTTGCGCAGGTTGTTTTCCAGCAGGCGGCCCATCAAGTATTCCAGGGAAAGGTAATGCACCCGCCGAGCGCCGCAGGCACGGTGCAGTGTGCGGGTCTGGCTGGAGCGCTCCATCACACGGTCCCTCACCGCCAGGCAGGTGGCCACCCACCAGTCGTTGTCACTCGCGGAAGCGGCGTAGGCGCCAAGGGTGAAACGCAGGTGGTTGGTGATGGAGTCCTTGAGACTTTCCGGATTGCTGCCGAGTTCGCTGGGAGACATGGGGAAGATTGGTTTTCGAGAGTTGGAGAGTGCGCCGGGCCACCGTCACCAGCAGACCCATTTCGGCAGTTCCTGGGGAGCGATCATGAGGGTGATCTCTCCTTTGGGCGGCCTGCCTTGGTAGTGATTCAGCACGAATCGCGCCGGGCCGCGTTGAAATTCCTCAAAGCGCTTGGTCAGTTCGCGCGCGACCACGACGCGGTGCCCAGGCGCGTGGCGTGCAATCATTTCGAGGGTGTCCACCAACCGGTAAGGGGATTCGAAGTAAGAGGAGGTGCAGTCGCGCTGCAGGGCAAGCAACAATTCCTTTTCACGCTGGCCCTTCTTGTGAGGGAGGAAGCCGCCGAAATAAAAAGGCACCACGGGCAGTCCGGAGCCGGCCAGAGCGGTGGGAACGGCGCAGGGTCCGGGGACGACAGTGAGGGGCAGGCTGGCGGCGATGACCGCTTGAACGAGCCGCTGGCCGGGATCCGAAAGCGTGGGCATGCCGGCGTCCGAAATCATCACGACGCGCGCGCCTTGCCGCACGGCGCTGATCAACTCCGGGATGCGGCGCGCTTCGTTGTGCTCGTTGAGACTGACGAGGGGCACGCGCAGACCGTAGTGCGCAAGCAGGCGCTGGCTGTGGCGGGTGTCCTCGCACGCGACCTGGCTGGCGGTGCGCAGCGTTTCAACCGCGCGCGCGGAAAGATCATCGAGATTGCCAATCGGCGTGGCAACGATGCTCAGGCTGCCGCCGGTGACAGGCGGCGGCGTGTCTCCGGCGGCGGGATTACCAGCCTTCAGCGAGTTCACTGGTCAGGGTCACAGCGAGGCGCTGGGAGGCGTCCTCAAAGGCTTGTGTCTCGGAGAGCTGGAAGTTCGGATCGAGCACGATGTAGGACTCGCCCCAGGCGCGTCCCTTGTGCAAGGTGGTGCCGTCTGCCGGGTTGACCAGTTTGTAGTCCGAGCGAAGGCGGACGAGAAGCTGGGAGGTGCGCAGCACGTTGTTGCGGACCGCGCGGAACTGGCTGCGGTCCACGTCAGCGACCTTGCCTTCGAGAATCGCCTCCGCTTGGTCGCGGGAAACGATTTGGTAGGAGCCGTCTGCTTGGATCTGCTTGATGACGGCATTGGTGACCAGCGCGCCCAAACGCGGTTCGAGGGTCAGGTTTTCAAAGGCCGGCACGGCGATCTTGGTGACTCCCGCCAAGTGCGCGGGTTTGACGCTGCCGAGCTGATAGCCGGCGCATCCGGTCAAGGTGAGTAGCAGGACGGGAAGGAGGCTGCGGGAGAGAAATTTCATGGGGACGGGAGCGGGTGACGGGAAAAGAGAGCGGGTGCCGGTTTCAACTCAGTTGGGAGCGGGTTTTTCCGGGCTGGCAGGCGCGGGTGGCACGGGCGGCGGAGGCACAAAGCCGCTGGTCGGCTGGGGTGGGATGCCAGGTTTGTCGGGATCGGCGGGAGCGGGAGGTGTCGGCGGCACGGGAAGCAGCGGCGCGGGGCTGTCCACTGGCGGCAGCAACGAGCCAGGGGTGGGGGAGGGGGAGGCTCCGGGGCGGGTGGGCAGCGTGGGTTCCTGCAGCGGAATGGGCATGAAGTCGTCCTGCTCGGTGCGCATCTTGGGTTTTTCGCTCAGCTTGTTGAGCTCGGGCGACGGCGGGCCGACATAGTCCTCGCGGCCACGCAGATCGACAGCGGCCGGCACGGTGAAGTCTTGGTTGGGTTGGCCGGAGGTCGCCGCCATGGCGTCGGGATTGGTTTGCGAGAGACGGGCCAGCAGCTCGCGCGCTTCGGCGGAGGCTTCGGCTGAGCCGTATTTGAGCGCCTCGTTGTAGTAAATCGCAGCCGCCTTGGGCTTGTTCATGCGCTCGTAAAACTTGCCGACCTCCAGCGACTGCGTCGCTTCGGCGACGTTGACTTGGGAGAGCAGTTGCTCCGCCTCACTGGCGCGCTCACCCGCAGGATTGGCAGCGACGTAGCTGGTCAAAGCATCGCGGGTGGTGGTGAGATTGGAGCGGTCCTCGCTGCGCTGGGCGGCGATGTTGGAGATGGCGCCGATGCGGAACTGGGCTTCACCCGCCTGCTTGGAATTGGGGTAGTTGTCAACCACACCCTGGTAGGCGGTGACTGCGAGACTTTTGTCGCCGCGGTCTTGATAGACCTCGCCGATGCTGAACTGCGCCAGCGGCGCGAATTTGCCGAAGGGGGCATTGTTGATGATGGTGCGATACATCTCGATCACATCATCGGAACCCATTTTCATGGGGATGAGGATCTTGCTGCGCTGCTTCTTGCCGCTCTTGGCTTCTTCGGCGATCTCGAACTGCTGCTCGATGGCATCGGAGAAACGCGGGCTGGAGCGGTAGTCGCTGATGAAGCTCTGGAAAGCGTCGAACGAGCTTTGCAGGCTGCTGGTTTCGCGGGCGATCAGAGCGCGCGCGTAGGCCGCCTCCGAGGCCGACTGCGTGAAGGGGTAGCGTTTGACGATGGTTTCGTAAAGGCCGGAGGCACGCGAGCCATCACCAGCACTTTGCGCCTGGCGCGCTTCAGCGAGCATGGCGGCGGCCTCACCCTCCTGGACTTGGCGTTCGCCAGCGCTGGGGACCTTTTTGTCCGGCTTCTTGAAAAAATCGAAAATCGCGTGGGCAGATGGCTGGCCAACCAGCAGGACGCCTGCCGCAGTGGTCAAAGCAAGAAATCGGGTGGAGGCAGGGACGCTCATTGAGCCGCAAACTAGAGGATGCATCAACGGGCGTCAAGCCGTCAAGCGGGTCCGCTGATCATTCACTAGAGCCTGGTCATACGATGCGCTCGGTGGCGGGATGAGCGCCTCCCTGCTTGACAGCCCGCACGCCCTCCTTTCCACTGCCTAGCTCATGCCGAAAAAAACCGACAAGGTCTCCCTGCCTGCTTTGCTCTTGCTGCTGGCGGCTGCGCTGGGACTGGGCACGTACTACCGCTTCATCGCTTTGGAGCAGCGTCCAATGCACGCGGACGAGGCTATCCTGGCGGTCAAAACCGGCGAATTGTGGCAAGGGAAGGGCTTTCACTACGATCCGGCAGATTTCCACGGGCCAGGTCTGCACTATGCCGCCTGGGTCTATGGCAAGCTCGCCGGGTGGGGTGGTGTGGAGACGTGGACGGAGTCCGATTTGCGCCAGGTGACCGCAGCGTGCGGCCTTCTCGTCGTCCTCAGCGCCGCGTTGTTTGGGTCGATACTAGGGTTGCGCGCGGGGTTGATTGCCATGGTCTTCACCGCGGTTTCTCCGATGATGGTTTATTACAGCCGCTACTTCATCATGGAGATGCTGCTGACCTTGCTGGTGGCGGTGGCGTTGGCGGCTTGGTGGCGGTGGAATGTGAGCCGCAACCGGTTCTGGCTGGTGGTTTGCGGCGCGGCCATCGGTTTTCAACATGCGACCAAGGAAACCTTTGTGCTGAACCTGGGCGCGGCGTTCGTGGCCTGGGTCGTGGCGGCGGCACTGATCTCCGACCAGGATAGGCGGGGCGGTCTGCGCCTGTCCATGCCGGGACGCAACCGGCAGAGCACGCTCAAATCCTGGCAAATCATCCTGATCACCGCTGTGCTGGTTTCCGTGACCTGCTACTCGGCCCTGTATCACGATTGGAACGCGGTCAAAGACAGCGTCACAACGTACGGCAACTACTGGCAGCGCGCCGAAGGCGTTGGTCATGAGAAGCCCTGGCATTACTACCTGACCCTGATTTTCTGGCGCCGGGACGGCCTCATTTGGACGGAGGCGCTGATCGGAGGCCTGGGTTTGGTTGGCATGCTCTATGCCTTCTTTGGCAATCATCGCGAGGGCAAAAAGCAGCGTTTTCTGGTCTTCCTCAGCTTCTACACGCTTTTCCTTTTCGCGGGTTACTCGTTCATCTCCTACAAGACACCGTGGTCGATCCTGTCTGCCCAGCACGCACTCACGCTGCTGGCAGGGGTGGGGGCAGGGGCCTTGTGGAGTTTGTTCAGCAGCGGTGTGTCGAGTTTGATGTATCAAATCGTCATCGGGCTGGGCATTTACCATCTGTGTGATGAGTCGATGACCGCCATCGGCCCCTACAAGGCTGATCCGCGCAACCCCTACGTTTACGCGCACACCTCGACCAACCTGCTGCAGCTCGTGGAGACGGTGCGCACCTTGCACACGCTTCGCCCCGACGATCCGCCATCGATCCAGGTGATCAATCGCGACCAAGGCTGGCCGCTGCCGTGGTATTTCCGTGATCTGCCGAAAACGGGCTACCGCAGCGAGCCGCCGCCGCGACTGGATGCCGACATCATCATTGCCGAGGCCGGCCAGCAAAAGGAAGTGCTGCTGCGCATCAACAAAGACGACTATCAAGACACCGGCTTGCATGGTCTTCGTCCCGGCGTGCCGCTCATCATGCTGGTGCGCAAGGAACTCTGGCGGCAGCACATGGAGCGGCGCGGTGGCGAGCCGTCAAAAGAAGAAGTGCGCAAACCCCTGCCGCCCGAGCCAGTCGATGCGGAGACTCCAGAGCCAGTGGAGAATCTCCCCGGACCGCCTTTCCCGGCGATTGAAGGCCCGCCGCCGGTGGGAGCCGCACCATGAGCGAGCAGGCTGAAAACCACGCGTTTCACTTCGACGCCATGGCCACGCGCTTCACGGTGGTCATCAGTCCCGCGGATGCGGACGCGGCCTATGCCGGGCAGGCGGCCAACGCGGTGCGCATGGAGGTCGAACGCCTTGAGGAGGAGTTGAGCCGCTTCAAACCTGGCAGCGAAATCTGGCGGCTGAGCTTGCTTCAATCCGGACAAAGCGCGCGTGTCGGCCTGGCGGCCTGGGACTGCCTTGCCCTGGCCAAAAGCCTTCATCAAGAGACCGGCGGCGCTTTCGACATCACCGTCGGCCCGCTGATGCGTTTGTGGCGGCAGGACGACGGCAGCCTGCGCCAGCCGCATGCGGACGAGGTCGAGCAGGCGCGCCAAATCACCGGCAGCCATCTCTTTGAGTTGGATGAGGAAGACCTGAGCGTCACCGTGCGAGCCCATCCGATGGTGTTTGACCTCGGCGGCATTGGCAAGGGTTACGCGCTCGACCAGGCCGTCCAGGTGCTGAACGAATGGGGCCTTCACAACGCCCTGCTCAACGCCGGCGACAGCACCGTGCTGACCCTTGGCGCGCCGCCGGGCGAGGACGCATGGCAAGTGCAGGCGGGCGAGGACATGTTTGCCTTGAGCGATCGCGCCTTGAGCGGCACCGGTTTCGCCGAACAAGGCCAGCACATCATGGACCCGCGCACCCTGCAACCCGTGCCCGTGCAAAACCGCCGCTACGCCCTCGCCCCCACCGCCGCCCTCGCCGACGCCCTCTCCACCGCCTTCATGGTCATGACCGACGACGAAGTCCACGCCCTCTGCGTCCGCTACCCGGAAGTCAGCGCGCTGTGAGAGCGTGTTTGTTGCGGATGGGAATTCTTGGAAAGTGAGGATTTGTCGAGAAGTTCTTGGTTCTTTGTTCCTGGTTTGATTTCCGGCCTCTGACGGCTGCCAACTGCCAACGGAAAGCCGCCCACAGACCTCTGGTGTCTGGCGATCTGATGTCTTGTATCGTGCCTCTCGGCCAGTCATGGTCCCAATTTGATGGTGTTTTGCACCTTTTAACAGACAGGTTCTAAGTAACCTGCGCTCTTGCCAATCCCGCTGTTTCCCCGCTAAAACTCTGGCATGCAGTGGCGCATCGTTTTTTTTCTTTTGGCGGTTGCGGTTCAAGCACCGGCGCAGGACGCGCCGGCAGTCATCGTGCCGGAGACGGCGCGGAAGTATCTCGACATTTTGAGCAAACGTCCGCAGCCGGGGACGATCTTCGAACGCTTTTACGCCGCGTGGCTGGAGGAAGGCACCGCGGCGGAGTTGGGTGCTTACCTCACGGATAAAACAAGGGACAAAACGGCGACTGTGGCGGATCATCTGCTCCTCGCGGTGTATTCCATCCATCGCGGGGACGATGTGGCGGCGTTGGCGGCGTATGACGCGGCGTTGAAGCTTGATCCAGGCAACGCGCCAGCGTGGATCGAACGTTCGCGGCTGGAGTCGCGGGCACTGGATTTCAGCGCAGCTTTGAGGTCGCTCGATGAAGCTGCCAAAGCGGGGCCTGACGCGGCCAGCGCGATTGAAATCGGCAAGCTGCGGGGGCGTGCGTTGCTGCGGCTCGGCAAAAACGAGGAGGCGTTGAAGGTTTGGAAGGAACTGGCTGCTGCTCACGCGGAGGACGAGGAACTGGCTGAGGAATTGATCGATCTGTTCGCGGATGAAGGGCAGTACGAGGTCGCGATCGAGGAGGCACAGGCTTTGGTGAAGAAGTCACGCGATCCGGTGGCGAAAACACTGCGTCAGCTCCGTTTCACAGATGTGCTTTTGCTGGCGGAGCGGCGTGATGATGCGCTCAAAGCCTTGCAGGAGGCCCTGAGCGCGACAGGCGAGGGGAGCTGGATCGAAGGGGATGTGCTCAGCCGCATGAGCCGCGTGTTTCGCATGAACGACGATGTGAGCGGGCTGGAAAAGTACCTGGCCGCGCTCGAAAAGGAACATCCCCGGCGCGTCGCGCTTGTCTGGCAGCACACGCAACTGCTAGCGGAGACGGGACAGAAGGAGGAGGCGCTCAAGGCGGCGCGTGCGCTGTTGCAATCCAATCCCGGACAGCGGGATTTGCAGGAGGGTTTCCTCGATCTGCTGGAGTCGCTGGAGCAGATCCAGGACGCCGTCGATCAGGCGCAGGCGCTCGTGCGGCAAAACGCCGCCGACAAGGAGATGCTCGTCCGCCTAGCCACGCTTCAGCATCGTGCGAAGGACGACGCGGGCGCGCAGGCTGCGTTGGAACGCTTTCTGGTGGCGCCGGGCGCGGGTGAGACGGATTATTTGCGCGTGGCCCGGCTGCTGGAAAATTGGGAGGGGCCGTCGGAAAAGACGAAAACGGATGGGCCGCCGACACCTGCCGCTGGAGCCTATGCGCGTCTGGTGGAAAAGTTTCCAGACAGCATCGGCGCCCAGGAGGCGCAGGCGCATTACCTGCACCGTTCCGGCCGGCGTGAGGCGGCGCTGGCGATCTGGCAACGACTGGCCAAATCCGCGTCGTTTGAGGACTTGCTGCGCATCGCGCAGGCCTTGCAGGCGCGGCTGGAGACGCGGGCTGCGCTGGATGTGCTGATGCCGCGTGAACGCGATTTCACGAAGGAGGCACGGTTTTATGCGCTGATGGTGCAGCTCGGCATCGCGAACAAGGAGTTGGCGCTCGCCCTGCCGTGGGCCCGGTCGCGGCTGGGTCTGGCGAAGGACGCGGAGGCGATCGAAAGCGCGATCAAGGACCTCCGCATCATCTTGCATGGTGATGAGGATGGAAAAACGGGCGCGGCATTGTTGCTGGAATTGCAAGGCGCTGCCGCGCCGGCCATTCACAACCGCTGCCTGCTCGCCGCGCTGCTCGAAGATGCCGGCAAGAGCGAGGAGGCCGAGAAGATCCTCAGAGATTCGCCGCCGGAGGACAAACTCGTCGCGCTGAGCCAGCTCACGCAGTTGTTTCAGACGCGGCAGGACTGGCAGAAGGCCGCGCAAGCACTGCAGGAGGTGATCGGGCTGCCAGGTGCGCGCACATCAGCACGCGTGCAGCGACTGGTGGACTTCCATCGCAGGATGGGGAAGGCCGAGGAGGCGCTGAAATGGATCGCGGAGTGGAAAAAAATCTCGCCGAGCGCTGTGCAGCCGTGGCTGGATGAATCGCGCCTGCTGCTGGAGCTGGACCGAAGCAAGGATGCGCTGGCATTGCTGAGGGACGCCATGCGCAAGTTTCCGGACGTCATCGATGTGGCATCCAGTTATGCGACGCTCTGCCAGAGCAACGGCCAGCCGGACGAGGCCGAGCGCATCTACCTGGGCTTGTATGAACGGACCACGGACGCGGCCGCACGCCTGCGCCTGATCGGCCCGTTGGCGCTGGCTGCACAGATGGGCAACGGACTTCCGCGTCTGATCGAGAACTTCCAGCAGAGGCAGAAGCAGAACCGTGCCTCCGCGCAGCCCTGGCTGGCGCTGGCGGAGATTCACCGCACCACCGGCAATGACGAGGAGCGCCGCCGCTGCCTGTATGAGGCCTCCCGTTTGCGTCCACAGGATCTGGAACTGCTGCATGAGATCGCCCGCAGCGAGGAGGAGGTAGGACTCGTCGCCGAGGCGCTGCGTACCCTCGACGCTGCGGCGAAGCTGGACAAGACGATGAAGACGCGAGAGCGCATCGCGCGTCTGCAAATCGAAGATGGTGACGCCGACATCGGCTATCGTCTGCTCTTTGAGCTGGCTGGCGGCGAACAGATGGACGCGCGTGCGATCGAGCAGATGGCCGACACCATCGCAGGAAAGGGCGAATGGGAGCGTGTTCTCACCTTTTTGGAACCGCTGCTGCCGAAGCATGCGAAGGACTACCGGCTGCATTACCTCAACGCCATCGCCCTGGAGGAGGACGGGCGCGAAAAAGATGCGGCACGCGCCTTCCTGGCGCTGCTGGGAATGCATGAGGAGCTTCCAGGGGTGACGAGCACCGGCCGCATCATCAATCTGCGGGATAATTTCAAGAACAGAAACCTCCCGCCAGGCGCGGAGGACTGGCTTGCGCTGCCTGGCATGATGCAGTTCGCCTACGCGCACCGGCAGAAGGCGGCGCAGGGCGTGCGGCACGGCAGTTACCATGGTGGTTTTTTCGCTCAGCAGGCCGGCAACGGCATGCCGCAAGGATTCATTGTGCACGCGCCCGGTGTCACTGACTCACCGGTGCTCGCGCTGGCGCATCTGCTACAGATTGCCGGCGGCTGGGACGCGCAGGATCGGGTCGCGCTCGTGCCGCAGTTGAAGCAGGCCGGAGTCGGTGATCCCGCTCTGCTGCTGGAGGCGGCGGAAGGCTCGCCGCAGCTCCTCATCACGCCGGAGATGCTGCTGGCGCATCCGCAGAACCTCACGCTGCATGCCGTCTGGCTCATGCAGCATCAGCAGGGAGACCCGGAGGAGCTGCTGCCGGTTTACGAAAACGCCTGGAAGCTGTTTCAGGCCAGCGATCCGGCCCGTGCCCAGAGCGTCGCGCAACGGGCTTGGCTCATCGCGGGCGAGAAAGCGGGGATGTGGTTCGGCCGCGTGCTGGAGGCCGTGGAACGGCAGCCGCGGGCTGACGGGAGTTCATTCCATGGCATTGCCAGTCTGCTGCAAATGCAAAACGCCACGGCGACTGAGGAGTCACAGGCCGCGCCCCGCCTCACGCCCGCAGAGATCCGGCGGCTTTCCGACCGGCTGATGATCTGGTACCGGGCCAAACCGGGGGATTATTCCGCCGCACCGCTCGTCGGCGCACTGGCGGCGGCGAAGGACTGGGGGAGTCTGGCCGAAGCACTGAAAATCACGCTGAACAAACCGCAGCCCAAAGCCCCCGTATCCCTCGTGCCGAGCATCCAGACAGGAAGGCATAACCGTGGTGGCTGGAGTGGCGGGCAGATGCCGCAGCCGCAGCCGCTTTACCTGCTTCCGGGCTTTCCGCCCGAGCTCTCGAATCTGGCGGGGCAAGTTCGAAACGCACCCGCCGACCCCTTTCGCGTGGAGCCTGAAGAGGCTGTCAAAGAGCTTGAGAAGGAGATGCAGGAGGGCTTGCGGCCGTTCATGGACCAAGCTGACGAACCGCGGCTGAAATTCATCCTCCGACTCCTGTGCGGAGAGGATACGGCCATCGAGACAGATCTGGCCGCCCGTTTGCAGGCCAAGGACGTGAGGGTGGAGGAGTTCCTCACAGCAGCCTGGCTCGCCCAGCGTGCAAACAAATCCGCCGAGGTCGTCGCGCACTGCCAGCAGGCGCTAAACCTCACCCCGGACACAAACACGCGGATGATGATCGAAAACGCGATGCTCCACCACGCGCAGCGCTTCATCCAGGGGGAGCAGGACGACACGGAGAGCGCCCCCGTGCGTGCGCAGATGAAGTCCCTGCTCGAAGCGCGGCTGCAGACGGCGGCCAGCGTGGACGAAAAATCTCTGATCGGCCAGTTGATGAACAGCGTCGGACTCATGGAGGAAGCGCAAGCCGTCGAAGAAGCGGTCCGGGCAGCTCAGAATCGCATGGGGGCCACCTCACAGCGGAGCAACAGCCTGGCGGCCAATCCTTACTCCCAAAACCGCGCCTATCAGATGCGGCAGAATCAGGCGCAGAAGACGCCCGAGCAGCTCGTCCAGGAAGGCAAGACCGATCTGGCCGTGAAGGAAAGCGTGCGCCGGCTCCGGGCTGCGATCCAGCAGTCCTTGCAGCCGCAAAACGGCACCAGCGGCCACCAGCAACTGCATCAGGTCATGGATCAGGCCGTCAAACTCAAGCTGTGGGACGAGGTGGCCAAAACGCTGCGTGATACCGCCTCCGGCGGCTGGCGGCCGCGGCTCGAATATGCCGTGATGCTCGAACACATAGGCAACAGCAGCGAACCCGCGCGGGCGGAGCACCGCGCCGTCCTCGCCGCGAACGCGCGCGCGTATGACTCCCAGGTGCGGCTGGCCGTCCTGCTGTCTTATGAGGGGAAATATGAGGAAGCTGTGCTGCACTGGCGTGCCGTGCCCGTTTTGCTCCAGGAGCAGCAACTGCAAGGCATCATTCAGGAATTTACCCAACGGCATCAATACGCGGTGCCGCAGCCGCAGGCGCTCTCCGGACTGCTTTGCGCGTGGTTGAAAGGCATGGAGCCAAACCGCGCGCTGTCCAGGCAGCTCGTGCAGCAGTTCGTCCAGGCTTTGCAGAGCCTGGAGCAGCCGGACGGCTCCTATCCTCCCCTTTACCAATCCTGGCGGCCTGATCCACTGTCCGGCAACCAGCAGCGCTGGAACCTGAAGGCGGATGGCACGCTCGATCTCGACGACGCCAACGCCAAAAGCCGTGCCGTACGCCGCCAGGCCCATGATGACCTCTGCCGCGCCATGCTGGCGGTGCCGGAACTCGCCCAGAGTGCTTTTCCACCGCTCGCTGGCCTCACGCTCGCAGACGGGGATGCCAAAGCCCTCGCGGAGCTCGAAGCCACCGCGCTCGACCTGCTCACGCGTCTGACCATGCCCAAGATGAAGCGCCGCCTCGTCGTCCTGGGGAACAACAACCATCTCAACAACGGCATGAACTTCCAGAGCCAGGGCCGTCTTTTCATGCCGGACGCCGGCCTGTTTCTCGTGCGCGCCGCTGCCTTGCGTGGCGACGTCCAGGCGCTCAATGACCAGCTCTACCCGCTCATCACCCGTTTGCAGGACAAGCAGCGTGTGGCTTATCTCAAAGGCTACGCCGAGCTGCTGATGGTCGAGGAAGAGGGCTTCGTCACCGCCGCCGAAAGCTGGCTGAAGCAGCAACCAGCCCACGTCATCAACAACCAAGGCGGAGCGCAGGATGAAGTTCTGCGCCTGTGGCTGGAACGCAAAATCGCCGCGCCGCTCGATGCGCTTTACGCGCCCAAAGCCGCCGCAGCCTATGGCTACAACATCCTACACGCCGTCACCGCCTACGTGATCGCCCTGGGACAACGCAATCCCGAGACCATGCGCCAGTTCGCGCGCAAGCTGCGGGATCAATGGCTCGGCACCGACGCCGAGGCACGCCGCAAGGCCGTCGGCGGGTGGATCACCGCTCAAAATGACCAGCGCCGCCGCAACAGCTACTACCGTCAGCCCGGCACCAAGGAACAATCCGTGAATGGCTACACCCAATGGCTGCAGCAACTGCTCCAGCAGCGAAGCGGGCTGCCGCTGCTCGAAATCGCGCTGGAGGATGGCCTGGATGCCGCGCCAGGCTGGTTGCGCCAGATCGCCTACCAGCATTCCGACAGCGACCGGATCACCACGCCCGACGCCTTTTTGCAAACCGCCGAGGATGTGGGGTTTCTCAGGGAAACGCCGCATTTTCGTGCCTACGACATTGGCGAAGGCGGCGAACGGCCTGTCACCTGGCTGGGGAATCTGGCGCGGCAGTTCCGCGATCGCAGCGATGAGGCGCAGATCAACGCCACGCTTCAACAGCTCGACAAACGGCCTCCGACGCTCGGAGCGCATCTCATGCAGGCCCTGCTGGTGAAGAACAGCCGCACGCCTTTGTGGCTTGATGGCGGGCCGGTGTCCTTTGATGCGGGGCAGGTCGCGCGCTTTCCATCCGATGGTGACGAAGGCCGCGCACATCGCAGCGCGGCGCTCGAAACCGTGCTGGTGCGGCACGCCAGGGACTTCTCCACCATGCCAGAGGTTGCCCAAAACGAGCTTGCCTTGGTGCTGCGCGGGGAATTGAGCGGTTATCCTCAGCCTGACAGGCTGGGCGAGGCCCTCACACTCGTTCTCGCCCCGCTGTTGGAGAGGGAGAACGCCAATATGCTTCGCAAAGTCGATCAGGTGCTCGCGGCGAAGACTTGGAATGACCTCGGCCAGCAGGAATACCCGTTCACGGAACAATTCGCCGTTCTCCTCAAAGAGGTCGCGCGGCTGGACCTCGCCAAAGCGGAGGCCGCCGCCCGTCATGCGGTCGAACTCCTGCGCTCAAGCCCCGAGCAAAAGCAGACAATGGCCCGGAGGAACAACACCCCTCCGGTGAACACTTTCCTGCACACGCTCGCGCAGGTGCCGCAACTGCTGTCAGCCATCTTTGAACTGGCGGAGGCAGAAGGCCTCACGCGCTCGACGAACTGGCGCTTGAATCTGCGCAGTCGCCTGGAGCAGATCGCGCATCATCAGGATCAGGCCACGGCGCTTTTCACCCACACGCCCTTCGTAGCCGAAGCACCGGAGTTCCGCGACCTGGCGGACACGGACGAAAACGAGCCGACCATTCTCGCTCACCTCATCAACGCGATTGAAAACAACGAAAAGAGCGCGGCTGAGGTGCGTGAGCATCTTGCCAAACAGCCCGCCACCTTTGGCACGGAGTTGCTGCTGGCCTTTTTCCATCGCGAACCCGGCGACGACCGTTATGCGCGAAGCTTCTACAACTCCAAACGTTCGGATGACGCCGCGCTGCTGGCCTTCATCCATCAACGCGGCCCGGAATTTGAAAGACTTCAGCCTGAGACGGCTGCGAGCCTGTTTACCCTGCTCAACGCACGTCTTGTAAACCTGAAAACACAGGCTGCTGAAGACGAAATGCTGCAAAAAGCGCTGCAACCGCTCATCAAGGCGGATCAAACGCAGTTTGAGGCCAAAATCACCCGCTGGATGCAGACCAGCGACCTGCGCGACTCAGGAGAGGGCCGGTCCGAGGCCATCCAGGACGGCGTGCGGTTGCTTGACCGCCTCGCGCCTGCGGACAAGCCGCGCGCCGTGGCCCTGCTGGACCATCTCAGCAAGCTGCTGGCGCAGGAAGACACCCGAAACAACGGCGGGCGCCCTCAGCCGCCGCACCAGACCAGCGTGGCCCAATGGCTCCAGCGTGCCATCAGCGTGCCCGAGTTGTTCGCTGAAGTCAGACAACGTGCCGGGGAAAGCGGCGCGGCCAAGGATGCGCAATGGTTTACCGAGATGCTGCGCAATGCCGCGCAAATTTCCAGACTTCGCAGCCAGCCGTTGCGGATGATCACCCTGCTGGATGTGTCAGGCATGCTGAACCCGGCGGCCACCTTTGATCCCGGACTCCTGCCCGCCGCGCAGGGAGAGCAGCCGCGCAGCCAGCTTGAGCTCATGATGACGGACTTCCGCTCTCATCCCGGGCTGGCCGAGGCCTTGCAGCAGCGGGAACCGGAGACGTTTGGCGTGGGCCTGCTCTTGCTGCTCAACAGCAGCACCGTGGAAGCGCTCGCCACCTTTGCGCAAGCTCATGCCGCCGAGATCGCGGCCTGTCCGCCGGAGCAGCAGCGCTTGCTGGCGGAGTTTATTGAGCGCCTGAAGTGGACGGAGGGTTTCGCTCCTCACGTACCGGCCTTGCAGGATGAGTTCGCGCCAGTTCTCGAAGAGAAAGCCGGCAGAAGCCAGGCATGGCTCGACTCTCTGCTGAAAGCGACGACGTGGCGGCAGATCGAAGACCTTTACGCCCAAACCCTGCCGCCAAACCAACGGCAGGGTTTTGATTCCCGCAGGCGCGTGGACATCGGACAGCAGCCTTACCAGCCGTGGCGGGGCTATCCTTCCATCGATCATCTGACGGAGCAGTTGGCTCTGGTGGCGGCCTCTGATGCCGGCAAGGCCCTGGAGGGATTCCGCCATGTGGTGAAGATGCATCAGGCGGAGTTTGGGCGCTCCGGCAACATTGAGCACCGACGTTTGCTGGATCCTCTTTTGCTTAAGCTGTGCGAATTTCCCCGCCTCTCGCTGGAGGTGCTCAAATTCGCCGCGCAAAACTGGAATTCTGTTGGTTCTCCAGGGCAGCGGGTGTCGGTGACCGAAAACGCGCTCATCATCAAGATTTTCCTGCCCTCCACACTCACCAGCGTTGAGAAGATTACTGCAAAGCTCGCCGACCTGGGTTTGCTGGCTGATGCGGATGGTTACGATCCGCTTGTTCTGCCAAACTACTCCTCAGACAGCCTGCTTGGCCTGGTTTTGGGGCGGTTGAGCAATCTGGCGCCCGAGATGGCGGAGAAAACCGCGCAGCGCCTGCTGGCGGACAAGGACGCGAAGTTCGGCCACCGTTTGATCGCGGCCTTGCTCACCGCGCGGCATGCGCCGGAAAAAAGCTCCCGCCTTGATCTTTGCGCGGCGGATTTCAAACGTGTGACGCCAGGCGCCGCGGGCGCGCTGATCGGCATTTTTGAGAAGCAGTTTCCAGAGCTTGGCATGGCGGGGGAGGAAGGAAGCGTCCAACGTTTCGCACCGTTGCTGGAACAGCGTGCTCAAGAGGAACGTCAATACCTTGACGCCTTGCTCGCAGGCCGAACGGATGTCCAACAACCCTTCCGGGGCCGGACGCTGGTTGTGAAAAACGAGCTGGCCGGGCTGATGAAAGCCGGGAGGCAGGACGAGGTTCCGAAACTGCTGAACTGCCTGCGGCAAGTGATCGAATATCGCGGCACGGGAGATGTTCACCGCCTGGCGTTGCTGCAGCCTAGCTACGACGCGCGGCAAATGATCGAATATCGCAGCATGGGAGATTTGGCGCCCCGTCATGAGCGCTACCTCAGCGATTTCTTTCGCATCATCCTGCGCTTCAATGATGCGGACAGTGCCGCGTTGTTTGCCTGCCAGATGCTGGCTGCCGCGCGGATGCCGGGTGTCCGTGTCATTTCCGGCGAGAGGCACCCTCAAGGCAGCAACTCCGACAGCAGCACGATTTTTCCTCTTTGGGACCAGCGTGGAGGCATGGCGGCGCCGAAGGCCGTGTTTGCGGATTTCATGCGCGAGGTTTCGCAACACGGCATCGAGGGAACCCGCGGCCTCTGGCTGCCGATCCTCCACGACATGCTGGCGAATCTGGGCCGGGAGGAGCGGTTGGAACTCGCCGCGTGGGCGGAGGAGCAGACACAGGCCGCTTTGAAAATTGTGGGCCACGAGATGCGCCTGGCTGCGGCGCTGGTGGAGGCGACCGGGCCGGTGTTTGACGATCTGCTCGGCGCGCGGCGTCTTGTTTCCGCCTCGCCGGCCAAGGCCAAAGCCTTCACCGCCGCCGCCAAAGAGGCTCATGAGATGCTGCGGGACAAAACCATCGCTGCGCACATCCGTCTTTCCCTCGCCGGGTATCTCTGCGGCGTTCACCCCGGCCTGCTGGACGAGGCAACGCTGCAAACCTGGGCCCTCGCTGCCGCGCAGGCCTGGCACGACGACCAGCCGGTCACCCCGTTTGAGATGGAGGCTCTGCTGAACGCCGCGGCTGTCTCCTCGGCCAACGAGACGTGGAAACGCACCGCCACCCTCGTTCTCGACCGCTGGAAGCAGCGTGAGGAAATGTTCCGGCAGACCAAACGGCGCAACATCAGCCGCTCCTATTTTCCTTTTGTTCTGCGTTTTGCCTGCCGCTCCGGTGACGAGGGCGTGCTGACGGCATTTTATCCCGCGTATGCGAGGTATGACCTTCGACGTGTCCACAGCATTCTCATGGAATGTGGCGGGGAGGAGGCGCCGCGGCTGAGTTTGCGTGCCACGCCTGATGTAGCTTATTCGCATGGTCATTTCTGGGATGCGTGGCTGCCGCCGGACGAGACCACCCTGCAAGCCATCCGCGCTGTTTCAAACGAGGATGCGCTGCTCGCCGAGGTCACGGCTCTCTGCGCGGACGATGACGCCACATGGGTGCTGTTTCCTGAAAAGTCCGGTCAACCACGGTATGATGAGCGTCTTGCTGCCTTCGCGAAGAAACTCGCCGCCACTCCTCTGCCCGAACAGGTGCTCCAACGCGCGCAAACACTCGCCGTCCTGGGCAAAGCCCACCCTGCCGCCGCCTTGCCGCTGCTGCCTCAGTTCGAGACCATCGACAAGGTTTTCCTTTCCGATTCACCCGGCGAGGAGGACTCCAACTCCCGCCACTGGGCGGATTTTCTGGCGGTTCACACTGCTCTCAAGCTGGCGCGGAATGACCTTGCCGGGGCGGAGGCTTGCTTCAAACGTTTGAAGACGGATCCCACGATCGTTAGTCGCCATGACAGCTACACTCCAGAGGAGGACCGTTACCGTGAAACGCTGGAAGAATGCCTGCTGAGGCTCTGGTCCCATGGCATGGCCCGTGAGCCCGGCAAGCTGGGCGAATTCTCCGCCTTAAAGGACAGGGGCCATTATTCATCCGGCTCCAGGTTTCTGTCCCCGCGCATGTTCCAGTCCTGTCTGGCCGCCTGGTCTTTGGCGCTCGATCAGGCCCCGATCCCGGCCCTGAAAGGTGAGATCTACACGTTTCTCGAAGCTCAGCAACGCGCGCGCCTCGTCAAGTGCCTCGCCGCCATCGCGGGTGACGGCAAAAGACGCCTGACCTTCCAGCAGCGGCTTCACCTATTCGCGAATGTTTCCCGGCAAAACCTGGTGACGATCCACAGCCCGAAAATCTGCTCCGGACTGATCCACCATGGCTTTTTCACCGTTGAAGAGTTGGTGCGCAACTCCGGCGCGCTCGTTCGGCAAGCTCCGGCTTTTCCTGCCCTTCTCATCGAGGAGCTTGCCGCCGTCCTGCTCCGGCAGGGAGATCTGAAGACGGCTTCCGCACTGCTGGCGTCAGCGGCCGAGCGCTGGGAAGCCGAAAGACAGGGCGCGTCAATCTACAATGGGGACCGCTGCCTCGCGGATCGTGCCGCGATCCTCATCCGCTTGAAGGATCATGCGGAAGCCCGGCGCTGCCTGGATCAGATCCAGAATGCCGGCAAGGTCCCCGCCATTGCCGCCAAACGCGATGCGATCTTCAAGATGCTGCCGCCTGATCCAACACCTGCAAAGTGAGTCTGACGTTGGCTTCAATATCTAGTGCCCTGTCAGGCTACGGTATCACGCAAAGACGCCAAGGCGCAAAGTTTTTTGGGCCGATTGGACAGTTGATCGAAAGAATCATGCGGAAACAAATAGAGGCATGAGCCTTGTGTCCCCGGTCCGTAACGGCTCACTTGCCGATGCAGAACGATGAAAAGATGACGTCGAGGATGCGCTCGATGTCGGTGTGACCAATCACCTCGCCGAGAGCTTGCAGGGCCTCCCGCAGTTCGAGCGCGACAAACTCCGGCGCGGCACCGTCTTGCAGTGCCGCTTGAGCCGCCAGCAAGTGCGTCTCAACGCGGGTGAAGCAGTGCTTGTGGCGGGTGTTGATGGCCACCGGGTGCTCAGAGGAAAGCGATCCCGCCTGCTGGAAGACGCGGCGAATCGCATCGCGCAATTCAGGAATGCCGCTGCCATTGAGACTAGAGATCGGCAGGTGGGCATCGCCATCGCTCCAGGCGGCATGCAGGCCCAAGTCCGCTTTGTTCAAGAGCACGAGGCGGCGGTCGCGGGCGCTTTCCGGGACAGGCGCCCGGCTCTGCGTTTCCGGCGACTGGCTGGCGTCCAAAACCTCCAAAATCAGGTCGGCCCGTTCCAGTTCGGCATGGGTGCGCGCCATGCCGATGCGCTCGATGTCGTCGCCGCCCTCGCGCAACCCGGCGGTGTCCACCAAGCGCAACGGGATGCCATGCACCTGGATGATTTCCTCGATGGTGTCGCGCGTGGTGCCGGCGGATGGACTGACGATGGCGCGCTCAAAACCAAGCAGGCAATTCAGCAAACTGCTTTTGCCGACGTTGGGCGCGCCGGTGATGACGGTGCGGGCGCCGTGGCGCAGGATGCGGCCTTGCTCAGCGGTGGCGAGCAATTGCCGGGCGCTTGAGAGAAGGACGTCCAAACGAGCGCTCAAGGCCGCTCCGGTGTCCGGGCTGATGTCCTCGTCGGGAAAATCAATGCAGGCCTCGATGTGCGCCAGAATCTCGATGAGCGGCGCGCGCATGGCTTCAGCTTCGCGGCCGATGGCGCCGGCGAGCTGCTCGTTGGCGGCGCGCATGGCCAGGGTGCTCTGGGCGTGGATGAGGTCCATCACCGCCTCGGCCTGGGTGAGGTCCATCTTGCCGTTGAGGAAGGCGCGTTGGGTGAACTCGCCCGGTTCGGCGTGGCGGGCGCCGGCTTGCAGAAAGGCCTCCAGCACCCGCTGGGTCACCAGCACGCCGCCGTGGCCGTGAAACTCGACCACATCCTCGCCGGTGTAGCTGGCGGGCGCAGAAAACCGCAGCAGCACACCGCGATCGAGCGGTTGCCCGGCGCCG
The DNA here is from genome assembly GCA_964553805.1 of uncultured Verrucomicrobiaceae bacterium. Taxonomy (GTDB): domain Bacteria; phylum Verrucomicrobiota; class Verrucomicrobiia; order Verrucomicrobiales; family Verrucomicrobiaceae; genus JAGRPD01. Next base: position 7,027 of record CAZKMS010000012.1, on the reverse strand, counting down.
TCCACCACCTCGGCCAGGTGCGCGCAACGCGGCGCCAGTTCCGCCAGCGGCAGGCGGGTGCGCAGCACCTTTTCCGCCATCGCCAGCGCCTGTGGTCCGGACAGCCGGATGACGCTGATGGCAGCCTCACCGGCGGCGGTGGAGACGGCGGTGATGGTGTCGTTCAGCATGGCGCGGTTCAGCCGATGTCGTGGCCGATTTTCTCGTCGAGATACTTGCGCAGCTTGTCCATGCCCAGGCCCGACTCGGCGGAGATGGGCAGGGTTTTCACGCGTTTGAAGCGGTCCTTGATCAAAGCCAGATTCTCCGCGGCGCCTTCGAGGTCCATCTTGTTGGCGATGATGCACCAGGGGCGCTTGGCCAGCTCGTCGGAGTAGAGGGAAATCTCGGTGCGCAGGGTTTCCAGATCGGTGATGGGATCGCGTCCCTCGCTGCCGGCGGTGTCCACCACAAACATCAGCAAGCGGCAGCGCATGATGTGGCGCAGAAACTGATGGCCGAGGCCGACGTTGGCGTGCGCGCCCTCGATCAAGCCGGGGATGTCCGCGATGGTGCCGCGCCGGGTCGGGCTGAACTCCATCACGCCCACCATCGGCTGCAAGGTGGTGAACGGGTAGTTGGCGATCTTCGGCCGCGCGGCGCTGAGCTTGGAGAGCAGGGTGGACTTGCCCGCATTGGGGAAGCCGACGAAACCGCCGTCGGCGATCGAGCGCAGTTCGAAGTAAAAAGCGCCCTCCTCACCGGCGGTGCCGGGCGTGAACTCGCGCGGGGCCTGATGGGTGGCGGATTTGAAGTGCACGTTGCCTTTGCCGCCTTTGCCGCCCTGGCACAGCACAAATTCCTGGCCGACCTCGGTCAAATCCGCGATCGGCTGCAGCTCCGCCTCGCCCTCGCCGGTCTCGGGATCGTATTCGACTTCGATCCAGCGGCTCACCACCGTGCCGCTGGGCACCTTGTAGATGCTGTCCTTGCCGGACTTGCCAAAACGCTGGTTGCCTTCGCCGGGTTTGCCGTCCTCGGCCGCAAGTTTGGCATTGAAGAAAAAGGCGCGCAGGCTGTCGGTGCTGTTGTCCACCAGGAGAATGACGCTGCCGCCGCGGCCGCCGTCGCCGCCATCGGGGCCGCCTTTGGGCTGGAACTTGCCACGGTAAAAATGGACGGAGCCATCACCGCCTTTGCCGGCGCGGGCGTGGACTTTGATGTGATCGACAAACATGAATTCAGACCGGGGTCAGTTGGAGAGTTCGGCGGAAAGCGCGAACCGGACCTTTCGCGCCAGCGGCGGAGCGGGCAAGCGTTTTGTCGGCGTGATCAGATCAAGGCCAGCGCCGCCTCCACCTCCGCGCCGTCATGCACCATGGCCATGAGCGCCTGGGTGATGCCCTTCGGGTTCGGATGCTGGATGACATTGCGGCCGTAAACGATGCCGGCCGCGCCTTGCTCCAGCAGGCCCTGGGTGCGGACCAGAATCTCGCGATCACTGACCCGGCCGCCGCCGCGCACCAGCACCGGCACGCCTGATGCGGCCTCCACCACTTGATGATAAACGCCGACGTCAGCGGTCGGGTCGGCTTTGATGATGTCCGCGCCGAGCTCAACCGCCTGCCGCACCAGGTGCTGGATTTTGACCCAATCGCCATCCACCATGTAACCACCCGCCACGGCATTCGGCTGGAACACCAGCGGCTCCACCATCATCGGCATGCCGTAGTAGTCGGCCTGCGGTTTGAGGCGCAGGATGTTCTCCACGCACTGCTCATGCACCTCCGGAGCGCCGGGGATTTGGAAAAGATTCACGCACACGCAGGCGGCGTCGAGGCGCACAGCCTGCAGCATGGTCTCCTCCAGCATCAAGCTGAAGCGGGACTCGGGCAGTTCCTTGCCGTAGATGTTTGCCACATCGGTGCGTAGCACGAGCGAGGGCTTTTCGCGGCCGGGCAGGGCCTGCAGGTGGCGGGCCATGCCCACGGTGAGCTGGATGGCGTCCGGCGCCGCCTCCACCAGGGTGGCGATCACCTTGCGCATGTCCTCGATCCCCTGCAAAAAGCCGGGTTGATTGAAAAAACCGTGGTCCACAGCCACATCGAAGCAGCGTCCGGACTTGGCGTTGAAGAGGCGGTTGAGACGGTAAGAGATCATGGTTGTTGAGAGGTGGGCCGGTATGGTCCCGAATTCCCGGACGGGGTCAACTGCACATCAGAACTGTCCAAACCCATACTGCCCAGTGGAGAATATCGAAAAAATGCTTGGATTTATGAAATTTATCTTGTGGATTTGTTTAACATTTGTTAACTTTCACAAGAAACCATGCCAGCAGCTCACTACATCGTATCTTTGCAGATCGCGTTGGTGGCAGCTTCGGCGGCTTATCTGAAGTCGGATCGAAGCACACCGGGTTTGGTTTTGGACCCGGTTCGAAACGCCCGGCCTGTTGGCCTGCACCCGGCCTATGTCGAAGACGAATCGGTCGACGATGAATCAGGCTTGGTGATGGTTTCAGCCCCGCTGAGGGCGCTGGCCGAGGCGGCTCCTACCGAACCGCAAGCCCGCGCCATGGGTTTCCGCCCCGGCTCGGTCAGCCGCCCGCGCCTGCCGGTTGAGACGGACGGCCAGCCAGAAGCGGAGCCAGTCACCCCGGCTCCCAAGGCGCTTCCTCTGGAAGCGGGTCATCTGCCCGCAGGCGCCCAGCTCTCCGCCATCGCGCCGGAGGAAATCAAATTCGACCCCGTGCCCGATGGCCAGGGTTACAGCATCACCGCCGACTCGGCGACCAACTTCGACCTCACCACCAAGACCGTCGTTTTTGCCGGCAATGTCTCGCTGCACTGCGCGGACTTCGTGCTGACCTCGGACCGGCTCGTGGTTTACATGGAGTCCGAAGGCAGTGCCATGAAACGCATGCTGGCCAATGGCGACGTCGATGTGAAACTCCTGCAAGGCGCCGCCAGCGAGCGTTACCACGGCAGTGGCGAGGAGGCGGACTTTGACCCCGCAGCGCGCAAGATCGTCATGCGCGGCTGGCCGCGCATCATTGGCCATGGCCGTGAGCACCGCGCCGCCTCCGCGACAACGAAGATGACCCTGTTCACCAAACCGGCAAAGCTGGAGACCGAAGGCCGGGCGCAGACCCGGATCCTCGCCGGCGAAAACGGCGCCCTGCCCAGCTTCACCAGCAACTGAGCTGGCGCAATCACGGTCTGGACAGGCTGCTTTGCCCGTGCCAAAGGAGCGCGGATGAGAAAGCAGACAATTGTCACCCTGGACATGGAGGGCGTGCTGGTGCCCGAGATTTGGATCGCCTTCGCCGAGAAAACCGGCATCGAGGGCCTGCGCCGCACCACTCGGGACGAGCCGGATTACGACGTGCTCATGCGCGGCCGCCTCGAGTTGCTCGACGCCAACAAGCTGACCCTCCCCGACATCCAGGACGTCATCGGCACCCTGTCACCTTTGGCGGGCGCCAAAGCCTTCCTCGATGAGCTGCGCACCCTCACCCAGGTCGTCATTCTCTCCGACACCTTCGAGGAGTTCGCCCAGCCCCTCATGCGCCAGCTCGGCTGGCCCACCATCCTCTGCCATCACCTCGATGTGGACAGCTCCGGCCGCATCGTGAACTACCAGCTCCGCCAGCCCAATCAGAAGCAGCACGCCGTCGCCGCCTTCAAAAGCCTCAACTACAAAGTCATCGCCGCCGGGGATTCCTTCAACGACACCACCATGCTCGGCGAGGCGGACACCGGCTTCTTCCTGCACGCCCCGCCCGCCATCGCCGCGCAGTTCCCCCAGTTCCGCGCCTTCGACCGCTACGACACCCTGTTGGACGCCATCAAGAGCGAGCTTTGACGCCAGGCAAACACCACCATGACCGCCCAACAAGTCTTCTACAGCGGCCGCGTCCAGGGTGTCGGCTTTCGCTTCACCACCAAGCAGATCGCCTCCGGTTATGATGTCACCGGCTGGATCAAAAACCTGCCGGACGGCCGTGTCGAGCTGCAGGCCATGGCCGCCGATGCCGGCGAGCTGGACGCTTTTTTGCAGGACATCCTCGACAGCAACCTCGGCTCCCTCATCAAAGACGCCGACACCCGCGCCATCCCCCCCTTGACCGGCGTCAGCGGCTTCAGCATTGTGCGCTAATGGACGCCCCCAACCCGAGCGACAAGGCCCCCGACGCGGTCACCGTTTCCGGCCTCACCAAGGTCTTCAAGAGCGGCTTCCTGAAGCGCCCCTTCGTCGCCGTGCGCGACCTCTCCCTCACCGTGCGCACCGGCGAGGTCTATGGCCTCATCGGCCCCAATGGCTCGGGCAAAAGCACCACCATGAAAGTCATCCTCGGCCTGCTCGCCCCCACGGCCGGCCGCACCACCGTCTTCGGTCGCGACAGCCGCCTCGTGGACAGCCGCCGCGAGGTCGGCTTCCTGCCGGAGAACGCCTACTTCTACAAGCACCTCACCGGCCTCGAGACCCTGCACTTCTACGGCCGTCTCTGCGGCATGAGCGGCAGCCACCTGCGCGACCGCGCCGCGGAAATGCTCGAACTCACCGACCTGCAGGACGCCGCCCACCGCCGTGTCGCCGGTTTCTCCAAAGGCATGCTGCAGCGCCTCGGCCTCGCCCAGGCCCTCATCCATGAGCCCCGCCTCGTCGTGCTGGATGAACCCACCGCCGGGGTCGATCCCGCCGGCTCCCGCAAGATCCGCGACCTCATCCTCGGCTTCCGCCAGCGCGGCCTCACCGTCCTCGTCACTTCCCACCTCCTCGAGCAGATGCAGGAAGTGTGCGACCGCGTCGGCATCATGTCGCATGGCCGCATGGTCAGGGAAGGGAAGCTGGAGGACCTTATCGCCGTGGAAAACCAGACCGAACTCGTGCTCGAAAACGCCTCACCCGACCTCATCGCCCAGGTGCGCGACCTCGCCCAGGCCAGCGGCGCCAGCCTCGTGAAGTCCGGCCATCCGCGCACCACCCTGGAGCGCTTGTTCCTGGAGTCCACCGCCGCCCCCGCCGCCAAAGACAAAGCTCATGACTGACCGCGACAGGAAACCCGCCACCGGCAGCAAAGCCGGCCGCATCTGGACCATCGCCACCGCCACGGTCACCCAACTCGTGCGCATGCGCATCCTCGTCTTCCTCGTCCTGCTCAGCATCATCGTCGTCGCCGCCGGTTTTGTTTTCCCCGTGTTCAGCGCGGAGCAGCAGCTCAAGATGATGAAGTACGTCTCCTTCGGCGCCTTGCAGTTCTTCAGCCTCGTGCTCGCCGTCGTCGCCACCGCTTTGCTGCTGCCAAAAGACGTCGAGGACCGCACCCTCTACACCATCCTCTCAAAGCCCGTCCCGCGCATTGACTACCTCGCCGGCAAGCTCATCGGCGTCCTCCTCCTCATCGGCGGCGGCCTGCTCATCATGGACGGCCTGCTCTGCGCCGTCTTGTACTGGCGGCAGACCACCGTGCTCGAGACCGAGCTCGCCTTCCTCGCCAGCGGCAACGCCACCGAGGAGGAACTGGCCGAGGAGACCCAGCGCATCCTCGCCCAGGGCATCGGCTGGCACCTTCAAATAGGCGTGCTCGCCGTCTTCCTGAAGGCCGCCGTCGTCACTGCTCTCACCCTCATGATCTCCTGCTTTGCCAGCAGCACCCTCTTCACCGTCATCACCTCCTTCTGCGTCTGCATCATCGGCCAGGGGCAGGAGCTCATCCGCGAGTTCTTCTTCCACCGCAGCTTTGACGCCGCCTTGGAAAAAACCGTCTCCGGCCTCTTCGCCGTCCTCGTGCCCGACCTCGGCCTCTTTGATGTCATCGATCAAGTCGTCGCCGGTGCCGCCATCCAAGTCAGCGCCGTCTGGTTCATCACTGGCGCCGCCGCCTTGTATGTCATCGGTTACCTCGTCGTCGCCCACCTCCTCTTTGTCGAAAAGGAGTTATGAAGAAAGGCCGCCTCCTCCAGGCTCTGTTGGCGCTGCTGCTGCTGGGCGCGGTGAAGCTTCCCGTCGAGCAGACCGTCTCCGCCCACCTCCGTCAGGCCCATCTCCGGGATGGCCCCACCGACCTCGGCCTTTGGGAAAACCTTGGCCAGATGGGCTTCGCCGCCTCCCTCGGCGGCCTGCGCGCCCTCGTCGCCGCCGTCACCTACATGCGCGCCTACGTCGCCTTTGAGGATGTCGAGTGGGCCCGCGTGGACAGCCTCTTCCAGCTCACCTCCCGCCTTCAGCCGCGCGACCTCTCCTATTGGGACGAAGCCTCCTGGCACATGGCCTACAACGCCGCCTCGCATTACCTTTACAGCGACCAGGTCGAGCCCATCATGCGCGGCAAATTGTATCACAGCCACATCGACCGCGGCATCGACATCCTCGAAAAAGGCCTCCGCTACAACCCCAACGACCCCCGTCTCCTCATCCGCCTGGGCGACATCTACGCCCGCCGCAAACTCGAGCCCGCCCGTGCCGGCCAGCTCTACGAGCAAGCCGCCGCCCATGGAGCAGGCGACCGCATCCAGCGCCTCGCCGCTTATGAGTATGCCAAGACCACTGACCGCGCCCTCTGGCGGAAAGCCCACACCATCCTCCGCGCCCAATACGACAAAGGCGGCGCCAAGTATCCCCAGCTCGTGGACGACCTCATCCGCCTCGAAAAGCAGCTCGGCATCCCCTTCATGCGGCGCATCCCCGACCGCCCCACCCACCGCGCCCCACCCCAGGCCCTCCCCGAAAATCTCCCCGCCACCCGGTGAAGTTGAAGGTGCTCGGGATGCTGTAGCTGGCCTCTGTGAGGCCGGCGGATCGGGAATGGCATCGATCAGATCCTTGAGACCGTTGAACTGCGACCGCAGCGGCGCGGAGTCGATCTCAGCGTTGGTGGGTAGGTGGGGTCGAACATGGGGAAAAGCGGAAAGTTGAATGAGGAAGACCGCCAGAACAAATACACCTTAATGACCAAACCACGTCACCTTTTTACACTCTGCAAGATGACCTTGATCCGCCCCCCTTTTTCGGACAGGGTGCAATGTTAGTTGGCGGCGTGTTTTGT
>CAZKMS010000011.1:0-60873 GCA_964553805.1 uncultured Verrucomicrobiaceae bacterium | reverse complement strand
GTCATAAATGGCCGAAAATTGTCAAAAATCAGGTCGAATCCGCGAAGTCGGGCTAGCTCCGTCAAGTCTTCCGCCTTATGACGATTGCGAATTTTCTGCGCATTCTGGGTGCTTGCCCGGTATTCACGTGTGTTCATGCTTCGAATCGCGTTTCGCTCCTTGTCCATGTTATAATCTTCCCACTCGGAGATGATTGCCATGACAGCCGCTCGCTTCTGTTCATTTAGCCGCCAGGAATCGAACAAGGGCCGCAGCCGCTCTTCACGGTGTCTTATGATGCCATTGAGTATTTGCTGACGATCTTCTGACGAACGCTCATTGAACCCTCGCACCATGCTGACTATTAGCTCGCGCTTTTCTTCATCCCGTTGTTCTCGCCTTTTCTGATAATCAATTGAAGGAGTGGTTGCGGTTTTTTGGCTGGGTTTTGGAATGCCTGGTTCTGGCAAACGGCTTGTTTCCTGAGTTGCTGTTTGTTGGCCAGACGTAACATTATCCCGGGGTTTTTCGGTGCAATGATCGCGCATTGATAGAACCACTACGAGACCCCAGCAATGGCAGCAGGCCAAAGGCAAGCAATTTGAATGTTTTCATGCGGCTTTGATCGTTGGGATGATCCAGATCGGTTCCCAACTTCCGCCAAATTCATCAGCGCTCCGGCCTCGCCATAGGGGCTACTTGCCAGCCTTGGCCTTTTTGCCCTTCCCCTTGCCTTTTTTGGCGCCGACGCCGAGCTGGTAGTTGTCGGGGTAAGGCAGCACGTTGGCTCGCTGCGCCCAGGCCTGCCATTTCGCCTCCAGTTCGCGCGCTTTCTCCGGCTGCGCAGCGGCGAGGTCGTTCAACTCGGCGCGGCCGTTCTTCATGTCGTGGAGTTCCCAGGCGCCCTCGCGGCCTTTGCGAACGAGTTTCCAGTCGCCCGCACGCACAGCGGCATTGCCCTCGTGCTCCCAATAGAGGGTGCGTATCCCCAGGCTTTCACCCTGCAAAGCGGGCAAAAGACTGACTCCCTCCATCGGCAGGATGGCTTTGCCATTGAACTCCGCCGGATAAGCCGCAGCCCCGGCATCCACACAAGTCGCCATGATGTCGATGAGGTGGGCGGGATCACGCGCGATTCGCCCCTTTCCCCCTTCCCTCTGTCCCTCATTCCCAATTCCCGCCGGCCAATGCGCGATGAGCGGCGTCGCAATGCCGCCTTCGTGGTTGTAGTGTTTGTAGAGCCGGAAGGGCGTGTTTTGCGGAAAGGCCCAGCTCTCGCCGCAGAACCAGTTCGAGTCCGCCTTGGTGGGGTCGCCCTCGGTGCGGCCCTTGGGCCCGGCCTCAGCGTTGCCACCGTTGTCGCTCATGAACAAAATGAGCGTGTTCTCATAAACACCGCGCTCCTTCAATCCGGCCACGAGATCTCCGACCGACTGGTCCATCAAGTGCACGCAGGCGGCATAGACGGCCATGAGGTGGTCGAAACGCTCGCGCTCCTCCTGTGGCACGTCTTTCCACGGCTGCACCGCTTCCGGACGCGGGGCCTTGCTCCAGGCGGGATCAATGAGGCCCATCTCATGCTGGCGCGCGAGGCGGCGGTCGCGTGTGATGCCCCAGCCGTCGAGATACTTGCCGCGGAACTTGGCGATGGCCTCCGCCGGAGCTTGCAACGGAAAGTGCGGGGCGTTGTGGCAAAGATGCAGGTAAAACGGCTTCTTCTCCGCCAGCGCTTCGTCGATGAACTTCAATCCGAACGTCGTCCACAAATCCGTGGTGTACCACTTTTCCGGCAGACGCGGATCGTCCGCGGCGATTTGTTCGCCGTTCAACCAAAGGTCGTAGCGCGGCGACTCGCCGTAGTAAAAGCCGCCGGCCGCCGGATTCAGACTGCGGTCGAAACCACGTCCCCAGGGAGTGACGCCAAGATTTTGGCCGACGTGCCATTTGCCGCTCATGATGGTGAAGTAACCCGCCGGCTTGAGCACCTCGGCGATGGTCACGCAGGAGTCGTTCAATCTGCCTTGATAACCTGGCACGCCCTTGTCATCGGTCATGTGGCCAACGCCGGTCTGATGCGGATACAACCCGGTGAGCAGGCTGGCGCGCGTGGGGCAGCAGCGAGCGGTGTTGTAAAATTGGGTGAACCGCACGCCATCCGCCGCCAGGGCATCAAGATTCGGCGTGGGGATTTCCGAGCCGTAGCAGCCGAGATCGGAGAAGCCCATGTCATCGACGAGGATGACGACGATGTTCGGTTTGTCGGCGGCGTGAACGCTGACGCTGGCAAGCAGGGCGGCGAGAAGCAGGTGTTTCATGATTTGGCGGCTTTCTTCTTGGCTTTGGGGCGCGCTTTGGCGGCAGTCTGCGCGCGCGGCAGTGCCTCGGGATGGCGGGCGAGGATGGTTTTCAATTCGGACAACACCGCCGGTTGCTCAGCGGCGAGGTTGCGGGTCTCGATCGGATCGCTTTGGTAATCGTAAAGTTCCCATTCGGCGCTTTCCGCAGACTCGCCCGGATTGCGCCACTCGACCAGCCGGTGACGCTCAGTGCGAATGGCGCGGCCCATGCGACCGCCCGGCCAGCAATGCGCGGCGTGATCCCGCACCCGCGCGGCGGGATCCTGCAACACCGGCACCAGGCTGACGCCATCCATCGGCTGCGGTCCGGCTGGTTTCGGCAGCCCGACCAGCTCCGCCAGCGTCGGATAAATGTCCACCGTCTCCGCCAGTTGCCGCGTCGCCCCACTGCTCACGCCAGGGCCTGCGAACAGGAGCGGGATGCGCGTGGCCTGCTCGTAATTGGTGTGCTTGGTCCAGATGCCGAGATCGCCGAGGTGATAACCGTGGTCGCCCCAGAGCACGACCAGGGTGTTCTCCGCCAGCCCGAGGCGGTCGAGCGCGTCGAGCACTTTGCCAATCTGTGCGTCCACATAACTGGCGCTGGCATAGTAGCCGTGGATCAGCTTGCGCTTCAGTTCATCGGGATAAACCGCGCCACCCTGCTCCGGCACCGGATCGTAGGCCGCGATCTCGCCACCGCGCTTGCCTGCTACGGTGGGCGCTGCTTGCGGAAGCTCCTCAAAAGCCGGCATCGGCAGCGTGGCGGGATCATGCAGGTCCCAGTATTTTTTCGGCGCGCAGAACGGCAGGTGCGGGCGCACAAAACCGGCGGCGATGAAAAATGACGCGCCCTCCTGCGCGCGCCGCGTTTGGGCGGCTTCCAGACGCCGCACCGTCTCCGCAGCGACCCGGCCATCGGCGTAATCCTCATCCGCCGCCTCCGGCGCCTCAAAAGCCGCGCCGCGCGGCAGCTCGCGGATGCGGTTCAATTCCTGATTGGTGAACAAGGCCTCCTCACGCGTCAGCTTGCCGCCCTGGGTGCTGGCGGGGTCGAGGTACTCGATCACCTTGTCCTTGAACGGCGGCACACTGAACGAGTCCGGATCGCCCTCGTTGCCGTGGCCAACGTGGAAGACCTTGCCCACCGACTCGGTGCGGTAGCCGCCCTCTTTGGCAAAGAACTGCGGCAGGGTGACCGCGTCCGGCAGCGCCTCCCGCAGACGACTGCCAAGACCATACAAGGCGGTCGAGGTCGAGCGCGACCCTAGCATCAGGTTAAAGCGGGAAGGCGCGCACACGGCCTGGTTGCAGTAGGCCAGGTCAAAGCGCATGCCACGCGCCGCCAACCGGTCCAGGTTCGGGGTCTTCGCCGCCTTGTCGCCGTAGCAGCCCAGCGCGGGTTTGAGGTCATCGACCAGGATAAGCAAGACGTTGGGCCGCTCGCCCAGCACGGGAACGGCGCACAAGAAGGAGAGCCAAACGGCACGCAGGTTTTTCATTTCTTCGTTTTGGCTTTTTTGGCTTTGCCTTTGCCAGCCGGGGGCGGCGGCTCGGTGAGGGAGGGGCCGTTGTCCGGTGGCAGAGATTGATGCCAGGCGGTGACCAAAGCAGTCAGCCGCACCACCACCTCCGGCTGCTCCTTGGCAAGGTTGTTGGACTCACCAGCGTCCGCCTCCAAGTCATAGAGCTGTGGCTTGGAGCCATCATACTCACAGAGCAGTTTCCACCTGCCCTCGCGCACGGCGAGGTCGGGCAGCGGTCCGGCGCCATAGGCATGTTTGCGGTCCGGCGGCCGCCGCCAGAAGATCGGCTGCACGCGTCCCGCCTCGCTTTTCCCCAGCAGCAACGGCGCCAAGTTTTCCCCGTCAAAGGCCGCGTCAGCCGGCGCCTTCACGCCGGTGATCTCCAGCAGCGAGGGCGCGAGATCTAACGCTACAAACACGGCGCCCGTGTTGCGGCTGCCGGCGTTCTCTTTGGCCATCAAACCCGGCCCCCACACCACCAGCGGCGAGCGAATGCCGCCCTCAAACAGCGTGGCCTTGCTGCCACGAAAGGGTCCCGCGCTGCCCGCTCCGACATCGGGACCGTTGTCCGAGCAGAGCAGAATGAGGGTGTTGTCGCGCAGCTCCGCCGTGTCGCGAATGTGATCAAACAAGCGGCCAAACTGGCGGTCCATCTCCTCCAGCACGGAGAGGTAGAGCCCGCGCCGCGACCCATCGCGCCACTGGTCCACCGGCGGCCACCAAGGGCCATGCACGTCGTCCGGCCAGAGGTTAACGTAGAACGGCTTGCCGCCCGCCCGCGCGCGATTGATGAAGGGAATGGCGGCATCGACAAAGCCGCTGGTGAGCTGTGAGCGCTGCATCCACACCACCGGTCCACCCAGGCGCTCCGCGTCCTCCCAGATGCGGCCCGGCTGCTGGTCGCCTGGCTTCAAGGTCATCGGCAGCAGCTTGGCTCCCATGCCCTCGAAGTTGGTCAGCGTCTCGTCAAAGCCGTAGGCGCTGATGGGTGGAGCGTCATCGACATCGCGCTGGCCGCCCAGGTGCCATTTGCCAAAGTGTCCGGTGGCGTAACCGTTCTGCTGGAGCAGGCGCGGCAGGGTGACCGCACGCGGATCGAGCCACTGCGCCACTCCGCGCCGCTCGTTGTCCTCGCGGTTGTTCAAATACGACGTGATGCGCCAGCGTTGCGGGTACTGGCCCGTGATCAGCGCGCAGCGCGAGGGCGAGCAAATCGGCGCGTTGACGTAAAACTGCTCGAACACCATGCCCTCAGCAGCGAGCCGGTCGATGTTGGGTGTGCTGGCATCTTTGTTCCCGAAGCAGGACAAGTCGCCCCAGCCCATGTCATCGATGAACACCATGATGACGTTCGGTTTGTCAGCAGCCGCCGCAAACGCCGCGCCTGCCACAAGCAGCAGCACCGGAAAAAAACGCGTCGAAGACATGCCCCCATCACGCCACGGTCTCGCCCCGCCTTGCAAGCAAAACCCCACCTGGGTCTATCCGGTTTCCACCAGCGGCGGCAAGCCCGTCAGCGCCGGAGGCCGAACTTGATGATGCACCAGACCGCGGCAACGCCGTCTCTCCAGCCGATCTTTTTGCCTTCCGCATAGGTGCGTCCGTGGTAGGAGACCGGCACCTCGTAAATCCGGACCCCCAGAGCGGCCACCTTGGCCGCCATCTCCGGCTCCACGCCGAAGCGCTTCTCCTCAATGTCCAGCCGCTCCACCACCTCGCGCCGGAAGACCTTCATTCCAGTTTCGACATCGCTCAAATTCAGGTTGGTGAAGCAGTTGGACAGCAGCGTGATGAAGGCGTTTCCCACACGGTGCCAAAAGTACAACACCCGGTGCTCGCCACCGAGAAAGCGCGTGCCGAAAACAACATCGGCCCGGCCGCTCAAAATCGGGTGCAGCGCCGCCGGGTAATCATCAGGGTCGTATTCGAGGTCGGCGTCCTGCACGATCAGGATGTCGCCGCTTGCCTGGGAGAACCCGTTGCGCAACGCCGCGCCTTTGCCCAAGTTGCGCGGATGCCGCAGCAGTCGCACGCGGTTGTCCTGGTTCGCAACCTCCCCCACCTCCGCGGCAGTGCCGTCCGTCGAACCGTCGTCGATCACAAGCAACTCCGCGACTTCGCCGCGCTGCAGCACCCGGCGCATGCACTCAGCGATGTGCGCCGCCTCGTTGTAAGCAGGCATGATGACACTCACCGTGCTGGTGGCGGCAACCACAGGCGTGCGAAGGGGAGCGTCGGACATGCAGCGGCAAAAAATGTTTCGGATTTTATTCCCCCCTCAACTCCCGCTGCCAGGCTTCCTCCTCACGCTCGAGATCGAACAGATAAGCGAAGTCATTGTGATCCAGCGTGCGCGAGAATCCAGCTTCGCCGAGCACGTTGGCGGACATCATCTGCTTCTTCTGCTGCAGGGTCAGTATCTTCTCCTCAATCGTGTTTTTGGTGATCATGCGGTAGGCCATCACCGGCTGCGTCTGGCCGATGCGGTGCGCGCGGTCGATGGCCTGCGCCTCAACCGCCGGGTTCCACCACGGATCATACAGCACGACATAACTTGCGGCCGTGAGATTGAGCCCGGAGCCGCCCGCCTTCAGTGAAAGCAGGAAGACCGAAGCCTGTTCGTCCTCCTGGAAGCCCCGCACCACGTCGGCGCGATTGGTGGTCGCCCCGGTCAGCCAGTGGCAGGGAATGCTCAAACCCTCCAGGCGCTCGCGCAGGATGCTGAGCATGCGCACGAACTGGCTGAACAGCAGCACCTTGTGCCCTTCCGCGTGCAGTTCCTCGATCAGCTCCAGCACCGACTCCAGCTTGGCGCTGTCCACTCCCGCGTCGGGATTCACCAGCGCCGGCTGGCAGCAGATTTGCCGCAACCGGGTCAGCGCCTGCAGGATGGCAAAACGGTTGCGGTTCAACTGATCGACGGTCGCCGAGCCGATGACCATCTGCTGGGCGCGTGACAGCTCGGCTTGATAAAGCTGCGCCTGCCCGGGATTCATCTCGCACAGCAGCGCTTCCTCGCTGCGTGGCGGCAGATCACCCGCCACCTGGCTCTTGGTGCGCCGCAACAAGAACGGCCGCAGACGCGCCGACAACCGCGCCGCGGCGCGACCATCTTTGCGGCGGTCGAAATGCTTCTGAAAATAGGAGCGATCTCCCAGCGCGCCCGGCGTGGCAAAGGTCATCAAGCTCCAGAGGTCGAGCAGGCGGTTTTCCAGCGGCGTGCCGGTGAGCACCAGCCGGTTTTGCGCCCGCAACTGCCGCGCCGCGCGTGCCGCCTGCGAGTCGGGATTTTTGATTTGCTGCCCCTCATCGAGCACCACCGCGAGAAAAGGCACCATCTTCAGCCATTCGATGAGGCCGCGCAGTTGCGCGTAGTTGATCACCAGCACATCGAGGCGGCCAGTAAGCCATTCCAGGTCGAGCTCGTCCTTTTCCCGCAGCACTTGCACCAGCAGATGCGGCGCGGTCTTTTGAAACTCCGCCCCCCAGACATCGAGCACGCTTTTCGGGCAAACCACCAGGCAGGGTGAGGACGGGCTGTCCGCCGGCTGCCGGCCGCGCAGCCAGAGCATCCAGGCGATGCTTTGCACCGTTTTGCCCAGGCCCATGTCATCGGCCAGGATGCCGCCAAAGCGGTTCAATGTCAGGTAGGCCAGAAAATGAAAACCCTCCACTTGGTAAGGTCGCAAGGTCACGCGCAGTTCCTCGGGCACCGGCGGCCTTTCGTCCAGTTCCGCCGCCTGCAAACGCCGCGACACCTGCACCCAGGCGCGCGGGTCGATCAGCTCCGCTGCTTTTTCACCGGCGAGCTGCCGCCAGTGCAGCCGGTGCGCCTCATCTCCGAGTTCCTCCAGCTCGATGCCAAGCTGGCCGATCATCGCCTGCTGCTCCTCGCTCAACTGCAGCTCAACACGCTTCCAGGTTCCATCCGCCAAACGCACAAAACCACCGCGTGCGGCCACCAGCCGGCGAATTTCAGAGGCATTCAACTCCGCGCCTTCGATCTCAAACATCAGCCGCAGGTCAAACCAGTCGATCGACTCCGTCTGCCGCGCCTCCAGCCGCACTCGCGCAATCAGCGGATCCGCCAGGATGGTTTGCAAACGGTCATCCGCCTCCAAACGCATGCCCTCCGGCAGAGCCCGCGCCCAGGACTCAAACTGCTCAGGAAACTGCCGTGTCAAACGCACGCGGAAGCCCTGCAGCTCAGGATCGAAGGTGCTGCGAAACACCCGCAGCGCCTCCCCGGCCCGGCCCAGCAACGCGCGGTCGCGCATCACGATGCGGCCATCATCCACCGGCGCCTCATCCGTCTCCTGCCAGTCGTCACCACGCAGACGCTCCACCACGCGGCCGGACTCATCCACCGCCTCGGCCTGAAACAAGACATACTCCGCACCCGAGGCAGGCGACTTGGCAAGACATCCTGCGCGCAGCCGCACCTGCAGCGGCTCGTGCTCGACTTTCGCCGCCAGTTCCGGCGGCAGCGCCAGCCCGAGTTTGTCCAGGAACAACACACCATCCTCAGATGCCAGCACCCGCATGGGCACGGCGATGGGCCCGTCCACCCGGCTGTCTTCGCCAAACCAAAGCGGCCCCTGCTCAAAAAGCACCTCATCCCCCAGGTAGCGCGCCGGGCAGCCAGGCAGAACGCGCAAGGGCATGGGCGCGGGCGCGCCAGCGGCCGTCACCAGACGCAGCTCCAGATTTTCTCCGCCTGGCCCCGTCTGGCCCTCCCAGCGCAGAGGCAAGGGTTCGCGCCGCAACGGCACGCCATCCAGGGTCACCAGACGCGTGGCCAGTCCCGGCTGCGCCAGCAACGCATTCAACAGGCGCCCCGCCGCCTCGTGCTCCAGGCGGAAGGCTGGCGGACCCGATTCCTTGAAGTGATCCGCGCACACCCGCAGCAACAGCGCCGACTCCACACCCAACCTCAGCAAACCGGTGTCGATCTGCCGCGCCAGCCCTTCCAGCTCCGCAGCGGCCTGCGTTTGAAACTCCCCGCCTTCACGACCCAACTGCAAACGCAGCTCACCGGGCGTCACCACCACACGTGTTTCCTGGTCCCCCTCCGATTGCGGCGATGCAGTTTCCTCGACACCACGCGCCACCGCACGGATGCGTTCCCGCCAGCGCGGCAGTTCCAAAGCGCGTTTCCAATCCGCCAGCCGCCGCCGCCCACCCTCAAGATTTGCCGCCTTCAGCAAAAAACGCGGAATCGTCAGCCCCTTCTCGTCAAGCGCCAGCGCCACATAACCCCAAAACGACCGCAGCGTGCGCGGACTCACCGGCCAGAGCTTCAGCGGCTCCATCGACTCGATGCTCCAGCGCGGATGCAGGCGCGCCATGTCATGATCGTAAATCTGCCCCGTTTGGCGCACGCGGCGGAAGCGTTTCTCGAGCTTTTCAAGATAACCCAGTTCCCCCTCGAGCAAGCGGCGGCCAAGCTGCTGCTCCAGCCAAACCTGGAGGTCCTCCTCCTCCGCTTCCAGGTCCGCATCTGTCGGCGCTTCGTTCCGCCGGCCCGCCGCCACCAGCAGGGCGCACAACACCAGCGGCTGCAGTTCCCCGCCCGCGTCCGTTTGGCCGCGCCAGCCCTGCTCGGTCAGCAGCCAGCGCGCGCCCACCGTGCGGTCATCCAGCGCCACTTCCGCCACCGCTTCCTTGGCGTCAATGTCCAACGAAAGGACCGCATCGTCGTCCACCAAGCGTTCCGCTTCCCGCCGGATTTCCGGCGCAAACATTTGCATCAATCCAGGGATGGCGGTGGCAAAGTCCGGCATGATTCAGAAGAGGCCCCGCGACACACGGGGGCGAACTTCCAGCCCTACCACAAGGCCGCGGCACACGCCAGCCTGGAGAGGCATTTTTTCTTCATGCTGCTTAGTGGCGGCTCATCAGGACGCAACCGCCTGCGCCGCCTCGCGCAGCAAAACCGGACCACGATACACCAAGCCGCTGTAAATTTGCACCAACTCCGCGCCCAGACGACGCTTCTCAGCCGCGTCGCTGCCGGCAAGAATGCCTCCCACTCCGATGAGCGGTATCTCCGCTCGCAGCAAGCCGCGCATCGCCGCCAGCACCCGGTTGGACGGCGCCCTGACGGGCGCGCCGCTGAGTCCGCCCGGCTCGGCCGCCAGCGGCTCGTTTTCCACGCCGCCACGGCCAATCGTGGTGTTGGTCGTGATCACCCCGTCCACGCCCCGTTCGTTGAAGGCGCGCGCCAGCGCCTCGATTTGCGGCTCCTCCAAATCGGGGGCGATCTTGACCACAAAGGGCACCCGCCGGCCTCGTTGCTGCGCCAGCATGGATTGCTCGTTTTGCAGCGCTTCCAACAGCACGCGGATCGCATCGCCCGATTGCAGATCACGCAGGCCTTTGGTGTTCGGCGAGGAAATATTCACCGCAATGTAATCCGCCACCTCCCAGGCAGCGCGCAGACCGATCAAGTAATCGTCCACCGCCCGCTCGTTCGGCGTGTCAAAGTTCTTGCCGATGTTGACGCCCACGATCGCCCGTGTCCGCCGCTGGCGCAGACGCGCCACGGCGGCCTCGATGCCGGGATTGTTGAAGCCCATGCGGTTGATCAACGCCCGCTGCGCCGGCAGGCGGAACAGGCGCGGGCGCGGATTGCCCGGCTGCGGCCGCGGCGTCAGCGTGCCGACCTCGACCGCGCCAAAGCCAAGCGCCGCCCAGGCCTCCACCGCGCTCGCCGACTTGTCCATGCCGGCAGCCAGCCCCAGACGATTCGGAAAATCCAACCCCATCACCCTGACGGGCGCGCCATCGGGCGGCGCCTCCCGCCCCAGCAATCCGCAGCGATGCGCCAGCCGCATGAACTTGGTGGTCCACTCATGCGCCCGCTCCGGCTCCAGTTGAAACAGGAGCGGTTTGAGAGCGGGATAGAGCGCGGCAGCCAGGGACATGCTTGTTTAGTGCCCGGCTGTGCCGCGCTGTCAAACCGGCTCAAGCGAGAATTTCCTTCACCACATGCCCGTGCACGTCAGTCAGGCGGAAATCCCGGCCGCCATAGCGGTAGGTCAGGCGCTCGTGATCCAGCCCCAGCAGATGCAGCAGTGTCGCGTGCAGGTCATGGATGTGCACCTTGTCCACTGCCGCGTAATAACCGTAGTCGTCGGTGGCGCCATGGGCATGGCCGCGTTTTACACCACCGCCAGCCATCCACATGGTGAAACCGTGCGGATTGTGGTCGCGCCCGTCACCACCCTGAGCGGTCGGCGTGCGGCCGAACTCGCCGCCCCAGAGCACCAGCGTGTCATCCAGCAGGCCGCGCGCCTTCAAATCCTTGAGCAACCCGGCGATGGGTTTGTCCACCTCCGCCGCGTTCTTGGTGTGGCCCTTGATGAGGTCGCCATGCTGATCCCACTGCACATGGGTGTCGCTGTGGGTGACCTGAATGAAGCGCACGCCGCGCTCGGCAAAACGCCGCGCCATCAAGCATTGCAAACCGAAGTCGGCGGTGACGGGATCGTCGAGCCCGTAAAGTTTGCGTGTCGCTTCGGTTTCGCCCTTGATGCCCTGCAGCTCGGGCAGCGCGCTCTGCATGCGGAAGGCCAGCTCGAAGGAACTCATGCGGGCCTCCATGGCCTCGTGCGCTCCAGCCATGGCGAGATGACCCGCGTTGACCTCACCGAGAAAATCCAACTGCAAGCGCTGCAGATCCGCAGCATGCGACGGCTGGATATGCTTCACCACCGCCTGCGAGGACGGGATGGAGGCGTTGCCGAGCGGCGTGCCCTGGGTCCAGGCAGGCAAAAAAGCGTTGCCCCAGTTGGTGACGCCGCCATGCGCCAAGGTCGGGCAGATGGTGAGGAAGGCAGGCAGGTCAGAGTTTTCAGAACCGAGACCGTAGCTCACCCAGGCGCCCAGGCTGGGACGGACAAAGGTGTCGCTGCCGGTGTGCAGCTTGAGCAAGGCGCCGCCGTGGGCGGGATTGGTGCCGTGCATGGAGCGGATCACACAAAGTTCGTCCACGCAGCGCGCCACATGCGGGAACAGTT
The DNA here is from genome assembly GCA_964553805.1 of uncultured Verrucomicrobiaceae bacterium. Classification (GTDB taxonomy): domain Bacteria; phylum Verrucomicrobiota; class Verrucomicrobiia; order Verrucomicrobiales; family Verrucomicrobiaceae; genus JAGRPD01. The sequence goes on along the minus strand of CAZKMS010000011.1, from coordinate 49,011 downwards.
CGCTCACCGGCAGGCCGCTTTCACCGTAGCGTTTGAATTTCCAAGGGCTTTTCAGCAGCTCCTTGGTCTGCGCGAACTTCACGCGCGGCAGCTCAAAAGGCGGCGGCTTGCCGTGATCGCGATCCAGCAACGGCTTGGGATCGAAGGTGTCCACATGCGATGGACCGCCCTTCATGAAAAGGAAAATGACACGCTTGGCACGCGCCGGAAAATGCGCGGAACGAGCCTGCAACGGATTGGCCGCAGCGCTGGCTGAATCGCCCAGCAAACTGCTGGCCGCCAGCCAGCCGAAACCAGCGGCACTGCGTTGCAGAAGCACGCGGCGGTTGGGCTCGAAGGAAGACGGCTGGCGCGTGGCGTTCATCGCAGGTAAATCAATTCGTTGGCCATCAGCAGCGTGTGGCAAAACGCGGCGCGCGCCTGGCGCGCGCGTTCGGTCGCATTCTCGACACGGGACGCCAGCGCGGCGTCGTAAACCCGCAAAAAGTCCTGGCAGCGCGCCACCTCGGCCGGCTGCGGCGACCGCCCATAAAGAGCCGCATACAACGCTGTCAACCCGGCCTCGTCAGTGTGGTAACGCGCCGCCAGCGCCTCCGCCGCGTCACCCAGCAACTCGCTATTGAGCATGAGCAAGGCCTGCGGCGCGACCACCGAGCTGTTGCGCAAGCCGGTTGGCATCGACGGATCGGGATAGTCGAACTGCTGAAACAGCTCGTAGAGGTGGTTGCGAATCACCGGCAGGTAGAGCGCCCGGCGCGGGCTGTCGTAGCCGGTGGCGTCCTTCGACGTGTGATTGAACACAAACTGGCGGTTGCGCAGCGGCACCGTCTTGCCGCCTTCGGTCAAATCCAGCAAACCCGCCACCGCGAGCACGGTGTCGCGGATTTCCTCCGCCTCCAACCGGCGCACCGGAAACACAGAGAGCAGGGTGTTCTCCAGATCGCCCGCCGGACCGGCTGCGGCCGCGGCGCGCCGGTATGTCGCCGAGGTCAGAATCAGCCGGTGCATGGCCTTCACACTCCAGCCTTCACGGACAAAACGCCGTGCCAGCCAGTCGAGCAGTTCGGGATGACTCGGCACCGCGCCAAGCACGCCAAAGTTGTCCGGCGTCGCCACCAAGCCGCGGCCGAAATGCCAGGTCCACAGGCGATTGACCATGACCCGCGCGGTCAACGGATGCTCGGGATCGGTGAGCCAGCGCGCCAGTTCCAGACGGCCGCTTTGCTCTTTGGGAAACTGCGGCGGTGCCTTGCGCAGCGCCGCCTGCATGACACCCGGCACCGCGCGCGGCACCGGATCGCCCAGTGACAAATGACTGCCCCGAATGTGCAAACGCAGGTCCTGCAATATAGTGTCCGCATCCGCCACCGACATCGTCGTCGGCAGATCGGGCAGGGATTTTTCCACGCGCTCCACCTCGTCGCGCAGCCGATGGATCTCAGCCAGGGTCGCCTTGGGGTAAAGCGGGTCCGCCACCGCCGGCAGGGCGAGGAAGCCGGTCTTTTGACTCAAACGCTGCCGCGCCTCCGCAATCTCCTTCCGCTCCCCCTTCACCGCGGCGGCGCGTGCCGCGTCAAACAAGGGCGCGTAATGGGCGCGCAGGCCATCCTTATCGTCCGCAGCCGCCGCGGCACGCCAGGCATCGAAAAAAGCGTCATCGGTTTTGGTGTGCAGGTAAACCCGGCAATTGAGCAGGATGGCGCCATGCAAATCACGTTTGGCGGCAACCTCCCGCGCCTGTGTCAAAGTGGCGGACGGTGGCAGTTCCAGCGCCGTTTCGAGGTAATCCAACGCCTGCTCCCGCGCCTGCTCTTCCAAGGCCTTCTTCGCCGCGGCTTCGGCGCTCGCGAGCTGCTTTTTCGCCGCTGCCAGGACGCGCTCAGCAGCGTGCGCCTCAGCGAAAGCATCGAGCCCCGCCAGTGGCGACTCGTTCCACTGCGAAATGGCTCCCGTGCGAGCCCCAGACAGCGATTGGGTGCTTTTGAAAATGGCGGCCAGCGCGTAGTAGTCCGTCTGTGGCAGCGGATCGAACTTGTGGTCATGGCAGCGCACGCAGCCGAGCGTCATGCCGAGGAAGGCCTTGCCGAGGGTGTCGATCTGCTCATCGACGATGTCCATGGCCAGCTTTTCCTTGTCCGGTTCCGCCAGCACCTTGGCGCCAAGGTTGAGGAAAGCGGTGGCAGTGACACGCTCCAGCCGCGTGGCCAAATTGGGCGAGGGCATCAAGTCACCGGCAATTTGCTCGCTGAGAAATTGATCGAACGGTTTGTCGCTGTTGAAAGCGCGCACCACGTAATCGCGGTAACGCCAGGCAGTGCCGAAGGCGACATTCTCATCGAGTCCGTTGGAGTCGGCATAACGCGCCACGTCCAGCCAGTGCCGGCCCCAGCGCTCCCCGTATCGTGGCGAGGCCAGCAGGCGCTCGATCACGCGCTCGTAGGCGTCAGGACGCGAGTCTTGAACAAAAGCATCCACCTCCTCCGGCGCCGGCGGCAGGCCGGTCAGGTCGTAGGTGACGCGCCGCAGCAAGGCACGACGGCTCGCAGGCGGCGCAGCCTGGAGTTTTTTGGTGGCAAGCGCGGCGTTAACAAAAGCATCGATGGGATGATCCGTGTTGGTGAATGGCGGCGCGGGGTTGGCCAGCGGCTGAAACGCCCAGTGTTTGGTTCCCGCTGGATTCGGTTTTGCTGCCGCCGATTTGACCGTTCCATCACGCGGATCCGGCGCGCCCATGGCCACCCACTTCTCCAGCATGACGATCTCGCTCTTCGGCAGCGCGCCCTTCGGTGGCATCTGCATGTCTTGATTGTGATAGCGCACCGCCTCGATGAAAAGGCTCTCATCCGGCGCGCCGGGCTTGATTGCCGCACCCAAATCACCGCCTTTCTGCCAGCCCGCACGTGTGTCCAGCAGCAACCCGCCCTTGCTCTTGCCCGTCTCCACCGAATGGCACTCGTAGCAGCGCTCCGCCAGCACCGGCCGCACCTGCTTCTCAAAAAATTCCATTTGAACGGCCGGAAGCGCGGCCATCATCGAGCCTGAACCCGTGCCGGCGGCAACCAGGAGCCAAAAGAGACGCTTTGAAGGCATGAACCTGTGGACTACGCGATTGGGAAATCGCGTCTTTCCAACCAGCTCCCTCAACGCAGCCGCTCGATCCGCACCCGCGCAATGCCATGGCGCCGGGCCAGACCGATGACCTCCGCCGCTGCTGGCGTGAGATCGATAACCCGGCCACGAGTGAACGGTCCGCGGTCGTTGATGCGCACCACGACCTGGCGACCCGTGGCGAGATGCGTCACCCGCACCTGGCTGCCAAACGGCCAGGTGCGATGCGCGGCGGTCAAGGCGCGCGGGTTGAGGCGCTCCCCGCTGGCGGTGCGGCTGCCGCTGTAAAACGAGGCAATCCCCGTCTGCGTCGCCAGCACCGGCGGCGTCACGGACTGCGCGGCGGGCGCCTTTGCCGATCCGGTCGAAGGCTTGGCACATGCCACCAGGAGCAGGGCAATCCATGCGTTGCCCAAGGCCGCCGCGAAAGCATTCATCCGGCGCTGGCGGCAGCGCGTTGAATGCGCGCCGGCACATCATGAATCGAATAACCCGCCTCGCGCAGGGCGTCCCAAACCTTCACCAGCAGGCCAAGCGCGGCGTCGGTGTCCGCCTCCAGTTCCAGCCGCGTTTTGGGCTTCGCGGCTTTCAAATCCTTCAGCGCCTGCGCCAGCCCATCCTCCGTCACCAGATTGCCGTCCAGCAGGATTTCCTTGTCCTTGGTGATGGTGATCGCCGTGCGCGTCTCCTGTGACGGGCTGGCCGCGCCCATTCCCTTCGACTCCGGCAGCGCGATTTTGACGTGCATCTTGCTGCGCCGGAAGGTGGTGGTGGCGATGAAAAAGATCAGCAGGATCACGAGAATGTCGATCAACGACACAATCGGAATCGCGGGCACAGGTCGGCGGGGACGACGCAGATTCATGGTGCTTCGATGGTGCGCCGCACCTCAAAGTTGGAGAAAAAGTCGTGCACGGTGTGGTTCAAAACGCCCTCAAGCCGCACCGCAAACGCATCTAAACGGCGGCTGAAAAAGGTGTGGGCCAGCACCGACGGCACCGCGACGAACAGGCCGGCAATGGTGCAGCGCAGCGCCACCCCGATCTCGTGCGCGACCGCCGCCGTGTCAGGCCCGCTGTCGCCATCGCCGCCAAAGGCGGTGAACATGCCCACCAGGGCCGCCGTGGTGCCCATCAGGCCGAGCAGGGGCGCCACTGTCACCATCATCTCCAGGATCGGGATGCCAAACTCCAGCCGGTGGATCTCCTGCTTGGCCTTCGTGGCGGTGGCCTGCATGCATTCATCCAGGTTCGAATAATTGCCGCTCACCGCCACCGCGCCGATGCGCGCCAATGGCGAATCCTGGTTCTCCAAAAACGATTGCAGGGGTTTGATATCGCCCTTTTCCGCATACTGCGGCAAACGCTCAAGCTGCCGGATGACCTCCTCCGGCACCACTCGGTGTGCGCGCAGACGCAACGCGGCCAGAATGCTCACGGCCACCGTCGCGATCGAGCAAATCACGATCAGCAGCATCACGTAACCTCCCGTTGCCAGGAATGCCATCACCCCGCCCTCGGACGTGGCCAGCGGCGTCCATCTCAACGATTCAATAAATGAGAACATCATATTCAACTTCCAAACGCCGCCCCTCCAGCAGGGGCAGCAAATCTTGCGGAATCGGAGGTATCTCCGCTTCCAGGATGGCGCGCAACGTGAAATCCACCATGCGCGAGTCCGCCTCCCGGCGGTTGCTGAGGATGGCCGGCGGTTCCACATCGCCGTTTGGCAGCACGTTGAAGCGCAGTTTGAGGCTGCCAAAGGTCACGGCATCCGCGTGCGTGCGGCGCAGCGAGTGCCACTTTTTTTCCACCGCGCTGGTCACCTGCCGCATGTAGCGGCCGACCGGTGTTTCCGCCGCGTTGACCGCCGCCTCGCCGCGATTGGACAAAGTGCCGCGCGCCTTGCTGGTGCGGGTGAACGGCGAGAACGAGTCCTCGTCCTGCGGACCAGCCGTGCGGGTCACGGGATCCGGCACCGGCACCGCGCGCGGCACGCTGTCTGCCGCTGGCGCGCGCATTTCCGGGACGGGCGGCAGCGGCGGCGGCTCCTGCACCGGTTCCAGCGGTGGCGGCAGCGCCCCGCTGATCTCGGTCATCGTCTTGTCAGGTTCCCGGACTTTCTCCGCCTTGCGCACCTCCACGGCCGGAGTGCCGGGGTCGAGACCGGCCATTTCCTGCTCGTCGCGCTCGCGCAGCATCGCTTCCAAAGGGGTGATGGGAATGGCTTTGGCCACCGCGATGGCAGGCGCTGGTGGTGGCGGCTCCGGAACCGCTGGCGCAGGCGGCGGTGGTTCCGGTTCTGGCGACGGCGTGGGAGGTGGCGTTGGCGGCGCGGGCTGGGCAGCCGCCACCGGCGCGGGCTCGGGTGCGGGCGGCGCCGGTTTGGCCAGCTCCGGCACCGGCGTGGCGCCGTCCTCCTTGAGCTCGCCGTCCTTGTAATCGCGATCCGCCAGTTCCAACATCGGTTTGTCGATGCCCTCCTGCGTCGGCATCGCCTTGTCGCCTTCGGGGTCGGCGGGCAACTCGCTGGCCGCCACGGTGTTGCGATCTGAAACAAAGTCCGCTTCCATCGGCGCCTCCTCCGCCGCGCTGTTTTGCGTGGTGCGGATGTAGGTCTTCGGTTCTTCCTTCGGCACCGGCGGCGCCTCCGACACTAGGATTTGTTCCGGGTAAAGCAGCGTCACCTCCTCCACCCCGTCCTCAGGCACCGTTGAAGCCGCGAGCTTGGCCGCCAGACTACGGCCCATCTCCCAGACCGCCAGGGAGAGCAGCAACAGATGAATCACCACCGATACGACGATGGCGATCTGTACATCATGATTCTTTTTACCCGGCGCGGCCGTCACGAGCGCGCATCATCCTTCCACTGCGGCCCCGAATCAATCACGAAAAGCACCCTCACTCGCCCGTCTCCACCTCGCCGGTCACATCGGCAAAGAAGACCGGCTTGCCCGAGTACGGTGTCGCCCAGAGGCCGCATTTGCCCGAGCCCTTCATTCTCGATTCGTCGCTGTGCTTGAGCAGTGGCTCGGCCGGAGCGTTTTCTCCTTCCCAAGCTGACGCGCTGATGGTCCATGGGCCTTCCTCCCCGGCTCGGGCCGCCTCCAGGCGCAGGTTGACCCAGGTATCGCTGGTCCAGGTGAAGGGCGCCTTGGCCACCACCTCGTCGGACTTCACCAGCTCGATCTGCTTCAGCGCCGCGTTCACCATCAGGCGGTAGCCGCTCATGCCGTGCACGCTGACGCCGAAGCGCGGGTAGCTGCGCGCCTGCCGGCTGGCGAAAACCCGGGCCGTGACGCTGGCTCCGCCCTTGGCCGAGGGTCCGAACTGCGCGTTGGCGTCGGTGATCGGCTCCGGATTCACCTGCAACACCCGCGTTCCCTCCTGGGCCACGGCTTCCCAGACACCCTCAACGACAAACAGCGCCTCCTTCGGCAGCGGACCGTCCGCGGCGGGGATCTCCAGCTTGAAGGCCTCCTTCTGCTGCGCCGGCGCGGCGGCCAGCAGGGCGCAGAAACTGAGCAGAGAAATCCATCCAACAGAGCGGGTCGGCGTCATGCGTGTCATCAAACTTAGAACGTGGCAGTCCTCGATTCCATTTCACCCGCCGCGCCTCAGCGCACCGGCTCCTTCAGCAGCGCCAGCGCTTCCAAAGCCGAGGCATCCTGATGCACCACCGCGTTCAGGCTGCGGGCGATCGCCGCCGGGTTCGGGTGCTGCCAGACGTTGCGGCCGATGGCGATCCCAGCCGCTCCCGCCGTCATCGCATCCTCCACCATCTTCAACAGCCCGGCATCATCGCCCATGGCCGCGCCGCCGAGGATGATCACGGGAATAAAAGTCGAATCCACGATGCGCTTGAAGTCATCCACCGAGCCGTCCGTAGGATACGGCACCTTCACCACGTCCGCCCCCAGCTCCGCCGCCAGCCGCGCCGCGAAAGCCACGTTCTCCACCGTGTATTTTTCCGGCAGGCCCAGACCCCGGGGCAGCGCCTCCAGGATCACCGGCACATCCGAGTCGAGGCTGAGGCGGATCAAGTCCGCGCACTCCTGGAAATTCAGCCGCTCGTTCGCCCCGCCGGGGTAAAGCATGTTCATCACCGCGTTCGCCCCCACCATCTCCGCCTCCTCGATGCCATACATCGGGATGCTGCCCGCCCCATCCCCTTCCTCGCGGGTGTTGTAAACGTCCGTGCGCAGGCAGAGGCCCTTGTTGTTCAGCATGTCGCCCAGGCGCAAAGCCAGCCCCAGATTGAGCACAAACCCGTCCACAAAAGGCGCCACCGCCTGCACCAATTCCGGCGGATTGGACAGCCCCGGCACCGGGATCGCCACCCCGTGGTCGATGGGTAAAATCACCGTGCGGCCACCGCGAAAAAACAGGTCCAGATTGTCTTGCCGCGTCATGGCCGGCTCATTGATCGGGGATTCAGGCATGCTGGCACCCAAGCCCGCAATCCTCCGGCTGTAAAGCGGAAGCTGGCTTCCTCAGCCCGCCAGCCGCTTCACATGGCGCGGGATCATCGCATTGCGCAGCGCCCCGCTCTCCACCGCCCGCAGGAACTCCAGCAAAATGTCCGGCGAATCCTCCAGCATCCACCGCGTCCGCTCCAGTGTGTAGGGCCATTTCGCGTTCGCGTGCAGGAAATCCAGGTCAGCCAGGATCTCCTCCACGTCCGGTTCGGTGAATCCGGCCAGCAGGAACGCGTGCGCATCATTGAGGGGCATCGCCTCATCATGCCGCATCCCTTTTCCCAGACAACCCCCGCCCTGCAAAATCTCCGATCCCTCATCTCGCACCTCGCATCTCCCCTCTTGTATCTTGCATCTCCCATCTTCGATCTTCCATCTCCCATCTTCCTCTCTACCATGCCGCCCATGGACCGCACCCTTCTCGCCATCGGCGCGCATTATGACGACTGCCCCTTCGGCATCCCCGGCATTCTCCTGCAAGCCGTGCAGAAACACCAGCGCGTCGTCGTCCTCAACCTCATCGGTGACTACGATCGCTGGCCTCCGGTCAAAGGTCGCGGCCCCCAGCTCCTCGAACACTCCATCGAGCTGGCCAAAGAGCGCGGCATCGAGATGCGATTCCTCAAACACGCAAGCATGGGCTTCGAACCCACCCTCGAAACCAAGCGCGCCGTCGCCGAAGTCGTCGCCGATGTGAAGCCCGACACCGCCTTCATGCTCTGGCCGCGCGACCGGCATCCCGATCACGAAGCCGCCGCCGCCATTTGCCACGCCGCCCTCGCCCAACCCGCCCGTTTGCTCGGCCTCGACCACGTGAAAACACCCCGCTCCGTCTTCTGGTTCGACAACGGCCCCGGCCATACCCTCGGTTTCGAGCCGGATACCTTCATCGACATCACCCCCGTCTGGCCCGCCGTCGCCGACTGGCTCGGCCGCCTCATGGCCTTCGTCCGTGACGAGCCCTTCGACTCCGCCCGCGCCGAAGCCGCGCTCGACACCAAGACCATCCTCGCCCGTTACCGCGGTCTCGCCTGCGGCGCCCGTTATGCCGAGGCCCTCAAAGCCGTCCGCCCCCGCAAAGTCGAGCTTTGATTCCCCCTCCCCCGCCGCGCGGATCGCCTTGACCGCGCCACCGCCCGTGCCAGCTTGGCCGCCAACCGCATGAGTCACACCAATGCCGCCCCATCCCGGGTCGCCTGCCTCGGTCCCGAGGGCAGTTTCTCCCATCTTCTCACCCAGCAGCGCTTCCCCGGCCTCCCCATCGAGACCGCCACCAGCATTGGCGACGTCTTCGACTTCCTCGCCACCCATCCCGACGCCGAGGGCATCGTCCCCATCGAAAACTCCTCCGGCGGCTTCATCATCGACACCGTGGACCGCCTCGTGGACGACCGCTGCCAGCTCTGGATTCAAGAAGAGCTCACCCTCGACGTCAAACTCGCCCTCATCGGCCGCCCCGACGCCGCCATCGACGTCATTTACTCCCACCCCATGCCCTTTTTCCACGCGGATGGCTGGCTGCGGCAAAATTACCCCGCCGCACGCCGCGTCGCCAAGGCCAGCACCGCCGCCGCCACCGAGCTGGCCGCCAGCGAGCCCCGCGCCGCCGCCATCGGCCCCCGCCAAAACGCCGCCCGCCACGGCCTCGACATCCTCCACTACCCCATTGCCGGCGAAGAGCCAAACATCACCCAGTTTTTCCGGCTCGGACACCAGCGCCCCCAGCCCCAGAGCGCGCACAACCGCACCGCCCTCGTCGTCGAGCTGGCCGACAAACCCGGCAGCCTCTGCCTGTTTTTGACCCCCCTCAGCCTCGCCGGCATCAACCTCAAGCGCATTGAGTCCCGGCCTCTCCGCGGCCAGCCAAACAAGTACCGGTTTTACATCGAGATCGAAGGCAGCACCGCCCAGGCCCCCGTCGCCGCCGCCCTCGAGCGCGCCAGCGTCGATGGCGCCACCCTGCGCAGCCTCGGCTCCTACAGCAGCGGCCTCACCTTCGAATCCTGACCCGCCCGGCAGATTTCCGTTGCGTCAAAGCCGCCCCCTACCAGCTTCCAGGCACCCCTCATGCACCCGCTCCTCCGCCTCGCCCCCCTGCTCGCGCTCCTCCTCGCCGCCTGTGCCACCCCCGGCCCCAGCGGCCCGCAGGTGGACGCCCGCCGCGCCGAGATCGCCGCCGAACCCCGGGGCGATCACTACATCGGCCGCCGTTTTTACATCGAGCGCACCCACTTCTGGGGCTACTTGCGCCGCCCCGGCCAGCCCTGGGAGACCTCCAAGCTCGTCGTCATGAACGAAAGCCACGCCCGCACCCCGGATCGCCTGCCGGAGCTCCCCTCCGGCAGCAGCCCCGCGCACGGATTCGACCACAACGTCGAGTATCGCATCTGGGGGCGCTACACCGGCCGCAAAATCTACGACCCTAACAGCAATTTGATCCTCCCCGAGTTCGAACTTCACCGCGCCCAGCTCCACAATCCCAGCCCCGGCTGGCTGTTTGATCCCCGTGAGCGCTTCAATGGCTCCCGCCTCCTCCGCAACGAGCCCGAAGCCATCCCCCGCTGACGCCCCCGCCAAAGCCGCAGGCAGACCCCATCATGATTTTGTCATTTGAACCCCTCAGATTTGCTGACATGAGCTACTAGGGGCTGCCTTCGGCGCTGGGGCTGCGCGTTCTAACGTGGAGGCGAGGCGCTGCAAATCGGTGTCTTCATGGGCGGCGGAGAGGCTGATGCGGAGGCGGGCGGCGCCGCGGGCGACGGTGGGGTAACGGATGGCGGGGACGAGGAAACCAGCTTTTTGCAGGCGGGCGGCGAGGTCGAGCGCGCGCTGCTCGTCGCCGACGTGATGCGGGAGGATGGGGCTGACGAAGGCGCTGGCGGGGGCGCCGAGCAGGTGTTGCAGCTTCAGGGTGCGGGCGCGGAGGCGGGCGCGGGCGGTTTCGCCCTCGACGGCCTGCATTTTCTCCACGGCGATGGCGGCGGCGTGGGCGAGGAAGGGCGGCGGGGCGGTGCTGTAGATGAGGCTGCGGGCGCGGTTGACGAGGTGATCGATGACAGGGCGCGCGGCGGCGAGGTAACCGCCGCTGAGGCCGGCGGCTTTGCTGAGGGTGCCCATCTGGAGTTCGATGCGGTCTTCGAGTCCGTGCTCGGCGGCGAGCCCTCTGCCCTGCGGGCCGAGCACGCCAAAGGCATGGGCTTCATCGAGCAGGAGCCAGGCGCCGTGGCGGTCCTTCAACTCGACGATCTCGGCCAGGGGGGCGCGATCTCCATCCATGCTGAAAACGGCTTCGGTGACGACGAGGACGCGGCCGCGGGCGCTGGCGAGGAGGCGCTCCAATTTGCCGAGGTGGTTGTGGGGGAAGACGCGCAGGGTGGCGCCGCTGAGCCTGGCGGCGTCGACGAGGCTGGCGTGGCAAAGTTTGTCGAGAATGACGGTGTCGCCCGGTCCGAGCAGGGCGGGGATGACGCCGAGCGGGACGGCATAACCGCTGGCAAAGGTCAATGCGGCCTCGGCTCCTTTTGCCCGCGCCAGCGCTGCCTCCAGCTCCTGATGGGCGGCGAAGTCGCCGCAGACGAGACGGGAGGCGCCGGCGCCGGCGCCATGTTTTTCAATGCCGTCGCGCAAGGCGTCCTGCAGCCAGGGGGCCTGGGCGAAGCCGAGGTAGTCGTTGCTGGCGAAGGAGGTGAACCAGCCCTGGGCGGTGCGCAGGCGGACGCTGTCGCGCGCGGCAACGGTTTGCAGCTCGCGCCAGAGGTGCTGCTGCTCGCGCTGGGCGCGCTCGGCGCTCAAGCTGTCCCAGGAGCGTTGCCCGGCGGCGCGAATCACGGGGCGCCTTTCAACTTGGCTTCGACGAGGTCGTCCTTGGCGACGCCGTTTCTGAGCGCCGCGTCGTAGTGCCGCCGCGCCAGTTCCAGTGCGGGGGGTTTTTGCTCCAGGTAGGTGAGGGCGAGGTTGAAGTGGGCGATGCCGTAGTCCGGCTTCAGGGCGATGGCTTTTTCAAACTCGGCCTGGGCGGTGCTGACCCAGCCGAAGCGGTTGGCGATGATGGCGAGGTAGTTGTGGGCGCGGGCGTCGGTGGGATCTTCGTGCACGGCGCGGGCCAGGGCGGAGAGAGCCTTGTAGGTGTCGCCGCGCTCGGAGTAGGCGAGGCCGAGGGCGATCCAGCTTTGCACGAGGGCGGGGTTGAAGCGGACGGATTGCTCGTAGGCTTCGATGGCTTGGGTGAGCCTTCCGGATTGCTGCTCGACCGCGCCGAGGTTTGCCCAGACCAGGGCGTTCACGGGTTCGATGCGCAGCATCTCCTCATAGGCCTCACGCGCCGCCTTCCAGTCACGCTGGCTAAAGGCGGCGGCGGCCTTTTTGGCCAGCGCGCCGGTGTCACGCGGCAGGGAGCCGGCCTTCGCCGGGTCCACCACACCGGTTGCCTGCGCCTGCTGCGCGGGCATGCGCGCGGTGGCGCTCGCCAGCATGGATGCGCCCATGATCACCCGCCAAAAACTGCTGCTCAGACCTGTCATGGCGCGCATGATGCACGGAAATGGCCAAAAGAAAACCGCTTGCCAAGTGTTTCATTCGTTCCACTGTTCTCAGGAACAGCCATGACTAGCGACACCCCGCCCAAGCTGACCGCGCGGCAGCGCCAGTTGCTCGACTACCTCCGGCAAGAGCAACGTGAAACTGGAGTCATGCCCTCCACGCGCGAAATCCAACGCCACTTTGGCTTTGCCAGCCAGACGGCGGCCATGAGCCACCTGCGCGCGCTCGAGCGCAAGGGGGTGATCCAGCGCCACGCGCACAAGGCGCGCGCGGTGGTCTTCCCCGAAGACCTGGATCGTCCGCAAATCATCGATGTGCCGGTCTTCGGCACCATTCCCGCCGGCCATCCGAGCGACGCGCCCCCTCATCCGGAAGGCTGCATCTCGGTGGACATCAACACGCTGGGCATTCCCAAAAACGCGCGCGCCTTCGCGCTTCGCGTGCGGGGGGACTCGATGATCAACGCGCACATCCTGGATGGCGACCACGTCATTCTCGAAATCAAGGAGCCGCGCCGCAACGACATCGTCGCCGCGCTGATCGATGGCGAGACCACCCTGAAGCGTTATGTCGTCGAGGAGGGCCGCACCTTCCTGAAGGCGGAGAATCCGGACTACCCGGATTTGATTCCGACCACGGAGCTGATCATCCAGGGTGTCTTCCTGGCCCTGCTGCGCCACGCCCGCGTGCGCTGACGCCCGGTCAGGTCAGGATTGAGCTGGGCTCGGGTCCAGAGCCGCGTGGCACTGCTTTGCCGCGGCCTCCAGGCTCCTCACCCGCGCGTTGAGCTTGGGCAGCCGGTTGATGCCGCCAAGCCGGCGTTTTTCCTCACCCACGGGGACTGCAGGAAAACCCAAGTAGGTCACGCGCCCCGGCGGGAGGTTCTTGGTCACGCCGCAACGGCCGCCGAGCGTGACTCCGCTGCCCACCGAAACATGACCCGCCACCCCGCACTGCGCCGCCATCACCACGTAGTCGCCAATGCGCGCGCTGCCGGCGATGGCGCAGCAGGCCACAATGATGCAGTGCCTGCCGATGACCACGTTGTGGCCGATCTGGACCAGATTGTCGATCTTGGTGCCCTCGCCAATCCACGTCCTCCCGAAACGCGCCCGGTCCACCGTGGTGCCAGCGCCGATCTCCACATCGTTGTCGATTTGCACAAACCCGGCCTGGCGCACCTTGCGGTGCCTGCCTGCCTCAAACTCATAACCAAAGCCGTCCGCGCCGATCACCACGCCGCTGTGCAGGATGACCCCCGCGCCAAGCACACAGCCATCATGCACGGTGGCATTGGCAAACAGCTTCGAGCCGTCTCCAATGCGCACCTCGCGCCCCACCGCGCAGCCCGGGCCGATTTCAACCCCCTGCCCCAGCACCGCGCGCGCGCCGATCACGGCGTTCGCCCCCACACTCACCTGGGCCGGATCAAACTCAACGGTTTCATCGATCACGGCCGTGCGGTGAACTCCCGGCGTGAAGGGCTGGCAATGATAACCAAAACGATCCACCACCTTCTCAAACGCACCCGACGGTTGCTCCACCTCAATGCAAGCCACGCCCTCCGGCAGGCCATCGAATCCCTGCGGCGCCAGCAAAGCCGATGCCTTGGTCGCCTTTAATTGATCGCGGTAGCGCGTGTCATGGAAAAAACTCAGGTCCCCTGGCAGCGCCTCCAGCAGGGAGGCAAAGCCAGTCACCACCGTTGCCGGATCCCCCGCCACCAGTTCGCCTTCCAGCAGCTCCGCCAACTCATCAAGTGTTGTATGCATTAAAGAATGGCAGCCTCTCACGCCCGCCCGGTGAAGGCGAGACATACTTTCAGCAATCGTGGCCCGCACTTGCCACCGGCGCTGAGCCGTCGAAAGTGCAGTTCACGTCACCATGCCTGCCCCGCATCCCGCCATCGCCGCTCCGCTCACCTTTGAACAAGCCCGAGTCCTGGGCTGCCTGCTCGAAAAAGAAGCGCTGGTGCCCGACTCCTACCCGCTGACGCTGAACACGCTGGTCACCGCCTGCAACCAGTCCACCAACCGTGATCCGGTGACGAGCTTTGATGAGGCCGCTGTGGTGCGCGCCCTCGACGGTCTGCGTGAAAGCCAGTGGGCCTTCCAGCTCAGCCAGGCCGGCGCGCGGGTGGCCAAGTACAAGCACAACCTGGCCGCCAAGATTCCCGGCTTGTCCGCCGCCTCCACCGCGCTGCTCTGCACCTTGCTGCTGCGCGGTGTGCAAACGGCCGGGGAGCTGCGCCAGCGCAGCGAGCGCCAGCATGCCTTCCCGGACATCGCCAGCATCGAAGCCGAATTGGCCGCGCTGCAAAATCACCCCGAAGGCGCGCTGGTGATCTGCCTGCCCGCCGGCCACGGCCGCCGCGTCGCCGCTTATGCGCATCTGTTTTGCGGCGAGGTGGAGCCCGCCAGCATCACAACAGCCGTGATCGTTCCTCCTGCTGTCGTCGCCGAAACCAGGGCCGCCGATGCCGAGTGGAAGGAAAAGATCGAGGCGGAGCTGGCCGCGCTGCGCGCCGAGGTGACGGAACTGAAGGCACAACTTGGAGTGTGAGGAGATTGTTTCGCGAATTGACAGCGCGCCCAAAACAGCCAGCATCGCAGCATGTCAGAAACGCTTCAGCGCTCGCCTCTGCATGAGGAGCACCTCGCTCTTGGAGCCCGCATGATCGCCTTCGCCGGCTGGGAGATGCCGGTGCAGTTCTCCGGCCTGCTGGCCGAGCACCATGCGGTGCGGCGCGCGGTCGGGGTTTTTGACATTTCGCACATGGGCCAGCTCCTCGTCAGCGGCCCGGGCGCGGAACGTTTTCTCAACCAGGCCCTGACCAATGATCTCAGCCGTCTCGCGCCCGGCCAGGGGCAATACACGCTGATGCTCAACGAGCGCGGCGGCGTCATCGACGACCTCATCGCCTACCGCACCAGCGACCGCGAATTTTTCCTTGTCGTCAACGCCGCCCGCGTCGCCGAGGACTGGCGCCAGCTCAGCACGCTGCGCGATGCCTTGCCGGAGGAGCACCCCCAAGTCGAGCTGGCCGATCTGAGCCCCAACTGCGGCGGGCTGGCCATTCAGGGACCGCGCTGTCGCGAGGTCTTCCAAACCGTCTTCGGTCACGAGGCGCCGTTCCCGGAAAAAAACACCGTTTTGGTCTCCGCGACGCCAGCGGGCTTCATGTGGCTCTGCGGCACCGGCTACACCGGCGAGGACGGCTTTGAATTCTTCATGCCGGCCAGCGTCGCGTCCTCGTGGCATCAACGCATCCTCTCCGCCGTTCACGAAGCGGCGGGGCTTCCTTGCGGTCTCGGCGCGCGTGACACCCTGCGCCTGGAAATGGGCTACCCGCTCAACGGCAGCGATCTCTCAGCCGAGCACACGCCTTTGCAGGCTGGCCTGGGCTTTTTTGTGGCGCTCGACAAAGAACACTTCACCGGCCAGGAAGCCCTGTTGCGGGAAAAAGCCGCCGGCCTTCCATGCCGGCTCACGGGCTTCCTCATGACCGGCGCCGCCCCGCCGCCGCGCGCGCATTACCGGGTGCTCAATGCCGATGGCGAGCCCGTTGGTGAAATTTGCAGCGGCACCCTGTCACCGAGCCTGCAAATCGGCATCGGCATGGCCTATCTGCCCCTCGAACTCACTGCCGCCGGCACGCCGCTGCAAATCGAAATCCGCGGCAAGAACTATCCTGCCGAGGTGGTCAAAAAGCCGTTCTACCGCCCTGAATCCACCCCTTCAACCTGAACCCTTCAAGCCGCCCGTCTGCATGAGCACCGTCCTCAATCACCTCCGTTACCGTGACTCCCACGAATGGATCGAGCCCGGCAAAAACCCCGCCGCCGTCGGCATCAGCGACCATGCGCAGGCCGAGCTGACGGACATCGTGTTCGTCGATCTGCCAGCCATTGGGAAACAGGTGCGCGCTGGGGATCCCGTCGCGGTGGTGGAGTCCGTCAAAGCCGCCAGTGACATCTACGCGCCGGTCTCGGGCGAAATCGTCGCGGTCAACGAGGCGCTGGCCAGCAATCCCGGCCTCGTCAACACCGATCCCTACACGGAGGGCTGGCTGTTCAAGATCGCGCCGCTCGATGAAACCGCAGCCGACCACCTGCTCGACGCGGAGGCCTACCGTGCCCACATCGCCTGAGCCGTAACCATGCAGTAGGAAGTTCAAAGTCACTCGCTTCCGGCTGCCCAGCTCCAGGCTCTGCCGCGGGGGTCTTGCCCGCTCAGATGCGTTACAGAGCGTATGCTTGTCTCGAAAACTCGGCATTGACGGCGGCGGATTTTCCCGTACGGTCTTGATCGTTCAGCATTCGCTGATCCGGGTGTAGAAACCCGACTAACAGCGCCTCGGTGTGGGCGCAAAACGACACCCCTAGCCAACAATGGCCTGGGGGACGGCAGTGTATGTCCAACCCCTCGGCCCGGCTGAGGGGGAAAGACTGCCGTGGTCGTCTGTTAGCGGCTTTTCTACCCCCCAGACCACCTGGGAGGGCGCCTGGAGAAGTGATTCGCTGAGCTGATCGCTCACCACCTCCCGTGCCCTCCGTTTCTCTGACATGGCTGAAATGGCCGAAGCTCTACCGCTGCCATCAGTGGAGCAAAAACGGTCTCGTGGCGGTTCCGCTGCTGGCTTCGCATCGCCTGGCAGAGTGGCCGCTGCTGATCGAGGCGGTTTTGGCGTTTCTGTCGCTTTCCCTGGCGGCGTCGGCAGGCTACATTCTCAACGACCTTCGCGACCTGGATGCCGACCGCGCCCACGCGCAAAAGCGCGAACGCGTGCTGGCCAAGGGCGAAGTGACGCCACGCGCGGCGCGGCGCCATGCCTGGGCGGCGGCTTTGTCCGGGCTCGGTCTGGCCTGGCTGGTGGATGCGAGCTGCGCGCTGGCCTTGCTGGCCTATCTCGCCGCTTCTTTGAGTTATACCCGTTGGTGGAAGCGGCTGCCGCTGCTGGATGTGACCGTGCTGGCGCTGCTTTACGTTTACCGGATGTTCTACGGCGGTTTGTTTTACGACATCCTGCCGACCGACTGGCTGCTGGTGTTTGGCTTCTTTCTCTTCCTCAGCCTGGCCATGGCAAAACGTTTCGCCGAATGCGCCGGGGAGTGGGGTGAAGCGACGCTGTTTTCCCGCGGTTATGAAGCAGGAGATGTTTTCTTTGTACAAAGCTACGGCACGTCGGCGGGCATGATCGCGGTAATGGTGCTGGCGATCTATCTCAAGTCGGAGCACGTCAGCCGCTTGTATGCGCGGCCGGACTTTCTGTGGATCGCGGTTTTGGCATGCTTCCTCTGGACGGCCCGGATGTGGTTTCGGGCGTCGCGAAGGAAGCTGGACCATGATCCGGTGCTCTTCGCCCTGCGCGATCCGGTCAGCTATGGACTCGGCCTGGCGACGGTCGCGGCCATGCTGCTGGCGGGGCCGAAGTGACCCTGGAAACTTCACATGAACACCACCAAACCGATCTCATACAAGCATCTGGCAGCGCTTTGCCTCACCGCCTTTGCCATCCAATTCGCGGTTTCCTGGTTCCAGCCGCGTCCCGGGTACTATTGGACTACGGACAGCCCGGCTTATTGGGACAATGCGGGGTCGTTTGCACAGTGCGGCAGGATCGTGAACACGTTTTACCCCATGGGATCGTCTCTGCTGATCGCCCCCTTGCGCGCGGCGGGGCTGGAGCCTTTCACGGTGGTGCTGTGGGTGCATCCGCTGCTGCATGTTATGAATGTCCTGTTGGCGTTCGCCATCGTGAGGCGCCTGGGGACGACTGGCGCGGCTTTGGCGGCGGGGTGGTGCGTCGCTTGTTATCCGCCATTGCTCAACTACTCCCGGCAATTTCTCAGCGAGCCCTGGTATGTGACCACGCTGTTCGCGGCTTGCGCGGCGCTGATCCAGCCAGGAAAAGAACGCGCCTGGTGGGGCGGCGTGCTGCTGGGGCTGAGCGTGCTGATCCGGACGCCTTCTCTGGGCGTGGCGGCCTTTGTCCTGGTCGTCCTGGCCTTCACGAAAAGGCCGACGGGGCAGTGGCTGCTTGGTTTTGCCGGCGTGATCCTCGTGCTGGCCGGTGGCACGCTGCTGGCCAGCCGTTCGGAAGGGCGCTTTGTCTTTCTCACCACGCAGGGCAGCATGGCGACGAGCCGGCAGTCCGTTTTGGGAGGAGAGACGTTCGTGCCGGAGCAGGAGCAAAAAGCCTCTTATCTGGCGTGGTTGAAGGAAGAGCCGGCAGGCTTTCTCAAGCAGCGGTGGTTTGCTTTTGTGAACATGACATCACCCTGGGCTTTTGGTGCCAGCCGCTCGCTGGCGACAAAACTGCTGATCTTGCTGTCCGACTTGCCGGTCCTGATGGCCTGCCTGCTGGCTGTCCGCCAAGCCGTGCGAACGCGATGGCGGCCGGAAGTCTGGCTGCTCCTCTGTCCGGCTTTGGGATTGATCGGCTTTCACACGCTGTTTGTCGGCCAGAACCGCTACCGGATGCCTTACATGCCCTTTCTGATTTGTTTCGCGGCGGTTTTTCTCTGGCCTTGGCTTGCCGGCAAGGGCAGAGCGGCTTGGCAAACTTTCCGCTCCCGCAGGGCAGACCCTGGAGCTTTTCGATGAACCCGCTGGGGCGCAGAAACTTCCAGAAGGTGGCGCTGCCAGTCAAAACACGTCCATCCCCTGCGCCGGTTTTTTTCTTGCAACCCGGCGCGTGTTCCCTGATTGCGGAGGCATGACAACCCGATCTCTTCGACTGCTGCAATCGCTGCTCGCGCTTGGCCTCGCCGCCTGCGGCAAACCGGCTGATCCGCCGCCTTCACCCCCTGCTCCGGCGGCCGCCAAAAAAGCCGCCGATCCGGCGCCCGCCGCCACGGCGCCCGCGCCGAAGTCCGTTTACTGGACGGACGAAATGCTGCACAGCGAGATCAAATACCACAACCCCGCTTACGCCGGCGATGGCCAGTTTGACATCCGTGCTGGCCGGCCCGTCGCCCTGGTCCTGCGCGCCTGCAAAGTCGAGAGCCTGCGGTTCGTGGAGAAATTTGATCCGCTCATGCTCGACCTGAGCGAGACACCGCTCACCGACCTCGGCCCGCTGCGCGGCAAACCCATTGTCGAACTCTACCTGGAAGACACCCAGGCCACCGACCTCTCCGCGCTGCGCGGCATGCCCTTGGAAAAACTCTACCTCAGCCGCACGCCGGCGCGCGATCTGTCCGCGCTCGAAAACGCCCCGCTGGTCGAGCTCAATGTCGTCGATTCCAACGTCGCCGACATCAGCGCCCTGGCCACCTGCCTGAATTTGCAAATGCTCTGGCTCACCGATTGCCCGGTGGAAAACATCAGCGCCCTGGCCAAACCGCCGCTCATCAGCGTCACCCTGCACCGCACCAAGGTGAAGGACCTCAGCCCGCTCTCCGGCACGAGCTTGCAGCGTCTGCACATCGGCGAAACGCCCGTCACCGACCTCACACCGCTCAAGGGCATGCCTTTGACCCGCCTCGTTTTCACGCCCGCCAACATCACCCAAGGCATGGACGTGGCCCGCTCCCTGCCCTTGCGCGAAATCGGCACCCGCTTCGATGACGGCCTGCGTGACCTCGGCCCGCCCGATGCCTTCTGGGCGAAGTACGACGCCGAAAACGCGCCGCGCCCGCCGCTGGCGCCGGCAGCGAAATGACCGCTCCCAGCGCTGTGTGAAAAAACGCGACTCAGTCTCTTTAGACTGTGCATTTCCCCCTGTTTCTGCCAAGTTGAACACAATATGAAAGAATTCGCCTACATTCATGATCATGGCGACCTGCCGGCCTCCCTGCAGGCTGTGCCTTTCCTCAGCAGCTTTACGGAAGACCAGCTCGACGACGTGCTCAACTCCTCCAGCCTGCTGGAGTGCGATCCTGGCGATGTGATCATCAAGGAGGGCAGCATCGACTCCCGCTTTTACATCCTGCTGAGCGGTGAGTTGGAAGTCCGCGTCGGCCGCAAAACCGTGGCCTCCATTTCCCGCAGCGGCGAGGTCTTCGGTGAACTTGCGTTGGTCAATCAGGATCGCCGCCTCGCCTCCGTCATCTCCTCGACGAAAGCCGTCTGCCTGGCCGTCGATCAAAAGTTCCTCCAGGACATCCGCCCGCGCAGTGAAGATCCCGCCTTTCATGCCTCGCTGTACGAATTCGTGGCGCGGCTGATCGCGCGCAAACTCGATCTCACCTCGCGCCGGCTTGCCGAAGTCGAGCGGGAGCTGGTTTTGCTCAAAGGTGACGAGTCCGCCGCCGCCCCCGCGCCTAAAAACGGGCGCAAAAGCAAAAACCCGGCCTGATGACCGGGCTCGCATTCCCGGCTTGTCAGCAAGCGTGACATCCGCTCCAGTGGTGGGATGCGACCCTTTGACATCCAGGTAAACGGCTACGCCGGCACCGACTTCAACTCCGACGATCTGACCGCAGACGGCCTGCACCATGCCTGCCAGTGCCTGGCCCAGGACGGTGTGGACGCGATCCTGCTAACCCTCATCACCGACACGATTCCGGCCATGGAGGCCCGGCTTCAGCGCATCACGCGCCTGCTGGAACAGGACAGTTTTGCGCGGCAGATGATCCCCGGCTTTCACCTCGAGGGGCCATTCATTTCGGCCGAGCCTGGCTTTGTCGGCGCCCATCCGCCGCACGCGGTCAAGCCGGCCAATTTGGAGGACATGAAGCGCCTGCTGGACGCCGCCGAGGGCCGCACCCGCCTGGTGACGCTGGCGCCGGAGCACGACGAGCATTTCCACGTCACCGAATTTCTGTCCGGCGCGGGCATCACCGTCTCCGCCGGCCACTGCGATCCCACCCTGGCACAGCTTGAAGCCGCCATCGGCCATGGTTTGAGCATGGTCACTCATCTTGGCAACGGCTGCCCGCTGCAACTGCATCGCCACAACAATTTCATCCAGCGCGCCCTCGCCCTGCACGACCGCCTCTGGCTTTGCTTCATCCCGGATGGGGTGCACGTCGATTTCTTTGCGCTGAAAAACTACCTGCGCTGCGCCGGCATCGAGCGCTCCATCTTCGTCACCGACGCCATTTCCGCGGCGCGTCTCGGACCCGGCAAGTATCATCTGGCCGGGCGCGAGGTTTCCGTCGGTTCGGATCTGGTGGCACGCCTGCCGAATGGCCAATTCTGCGGCTCCACCGTCACCATGCCGCGCATTCAAACGCATGCCCTGCAGGACCTGGATCTGGACAAGGAAACCCTAGCGCAACTCGTGGACAGCCACCCGCGCAAGGCGGTGCCGCTGCCGGCTTGATGCGGGCCGCGTTTGCTTTCGCCCGCACTCCGGGCTTGTGCAGCGGAGCGGGCTGGGCTTTGATTTCCTTTCCGTCCCAAATCTGCCACTCTGACCTCAGCATCAATGATTCAAGTCCGTGACCTCACCAAGCAATACGCCGGGCGTGTGGCGGTGGACCGGTTGAGCTTCGAGGTGGCGACGGGCGAAATCGTGGGCTTTCTCGGCCCCAATGGCGCGGGCAAATCCACCACCATGCGCATCCTCAGCGGCTACATGCCCGCCACCTCCGGCAGCGCGCTGGTCGCCGGGTTGGATGTGTTTCGCGAGTCCCTAGCCGTGCGCCGCAAGGTGGGTTACATGCCGGAAATGGCGCCGCTTTACCTCGACATGAGGGTCAAGGAGTACCTGCACTTCCGCGCCGAACTCAAAGGATTGAGCGGCCGCGACCTGCGCGTGCGCACTGGTGAGGTGATGGACCTCTGCTCCATCACTGACGTGCGCCGCCGCGTGATCGGCAACCTTTCCAAAGGCTACCGCCAGCGGGTGGCGCTGGCCGACGCCCTCATTCACCGGCCTGAGCTGCTGATCCTGGACGAGCCGACCAACGGCCTCGATCCCGCCCAGATTCGCCACGTGCGCGAGCTGCTGCGCGGCCTGCGCGAACACCACACCATTCTCCTCTCCACCCACATTTTGCACGAGGTGGAGCAGACCTGCGACCGGGTGATCATGATCCACCAGGGCCGCATTCAGGCCAACGACACACCGCGCAATTTGGCGCGCGGCCTGCGCGCCTCTTCGCTGGTGCATGTCGAGCTGCGCTGTGGTCCTGAAGCCGCCGAGGCGTTTGAATCACTGCCCGGCGTGCGCAAAGTGATTCCCGGCAAGAACGCCGAAGGCTGGCGCGCTTTTGCGCTGCGGGTCGAGTCACAAACCGACGTGCGCGAAGCCGTGCTCGATCTGGCGACGGCGCGCGGCTGGCGTTTGCGCGAGCTGCACCGGCAGTTGCCCAGCCTTGAGGATGTGTTTGTGGAACTGGCCGCCTCCGACGCCAGTCCCGCCCGATGAGTTGACCGAAGCCCATGCGCGTTTTCCTGACCCTGTTCAAAAAAGAGCTGCGAGCGTTTTTCTTTTCGCCCGTCGCCTGGATCGTCCTGGCGCTGGTCATGGTGCTCGGCGGTGTCTCCTTCAAAGCCGCGCTCTCCGTGCTGGAAAGCGCGCCGAGCGAAGGCTCGATCGTCACCTGGACCTTTCACGCCCAGTGGTTCTGGCTCTCCTACTTCTTCATTTTCCCGCTCCTGACCATGCGGCTCTTCGCGGAGGAAAAAAAGCTCGGCACGCTTGAAACGCTGTTCACCGCGCCGGTGCGCGCCTGGCAGGTGGTTGGCTCGAAGTTCCTCGCGTCGCTGTTTCTGTACACCGTGATCTGGCTGCCCTCGCTGGGTAATTTCGCGCTGCTGCACTGGATCACCGGCGGTCGTGTGGACATCCCGCCCGGGGCGCTGCAAGGCAGCTACCTGATCCTGTTCGCCATGGGAGCATTCAACTTGGCGATCGGCTGCTTTGCCTCCTCGCTCACCGCCAACCAAATCGTCGCGGCCGTCATTTCCTTCACCCTCAGTGTGCTGCATTTCCTCGCCGGTGTCTTCACGCTCGTCGCCGGCCGCCGCGTGCCGGAGGCCTTCGTCGATTTGATTCACTACGTCGCCTCCGTGGAGCACATCCGCCTCTTCACCCAGGGCCTGATCGATACCCGGCCGCTGGTCTATTATTTCAGCCTGACCCTGCTCTTCCTCTCGCTCACCCACCAAGTCGTCGAGTTCCGCCGTTGGCGTCCGTGACCCCCGCCTCCATGTCTGACCCAGCCCCCTCCGCCACCTCATCCCCAGCCATGCCGGGCCGTTTCGGCATTGGTTTGAATGTGACGATGCAGGTGCTGCTCACGCTGGCGTTGTTTGCCGGACTCAACTGGGTGTCCTACCATTACCACAAGCGCTGGGACCTCACTCCCGCCGGCAATCACACCCTCAGCGGCATGACGCTGACCTACCTGCGCAAGCTGGGCAAGGAAGTGGACATCACCCTGGTATATCCGCGCAACACTCCGCTCTATGAGCCGACCCGCGCCTTGCTCGACGAGTATCAGCGCCATGGCAAGCGCCTGGTCAAGGTCGAGGAGATCGATCCCGTGCGCGACATCGATCGCGCCGAGCAGCTCAAGCTCGAAACCAAACTCAACCTGGCGCAGAACGGCATTCTCATCCGCGCCAACAACCGCCAGCGCTACCTCGCCGAGGAGGAACTCGTGGTGCGCGACAACAGCGAAACGGATCGCCCCATCGCCGGTTTCCGCGTCGAGGACGCCGTCACCTCGGCCATTGTCGGTCTCATGGAAGGCCGCCAAAAGCGGCTTTATCTCGTCGTCGGCAAAGGCACCCGCACTCTCGATGCCTTGGGGGACAGCGTCGAAACCCTCAAGCAGATCGCCGCGCAGCAGAGCTTCGATCTTCACACCATCAATCTCTCCGCCGTTCAAACCATCCCGGAGGATGCCTCCGCCGTTTTGCTGATCGGCCCGCGCTACGATCTGGCGGAACGCGAGCTGGTTTTGCTGCGCGACTACTGGCAAGGCGAGCGCGCGGGTTTGTTTGTCCTGCTGGACCCGGGGGCGGACACACCGCGCCTGCGTGCCTTGCTCGCCGAAAACGGCGTCACGCCTCGCGACGACCGCGTCTTGATGGCCCAGAGCACCAGCTCCGGACCGCGCAAGGAGTTCGCCGTTGAAGCCGCCTTCTCCGCTGCCTCGCCAGTGACGCAGCCGATGGCCGACGCCCTCATCGTGTTGCCGGGCCAAACCCAATCCCTGGCGTTAGCGAGCGCCGAGAACGAGCGCCTGCGGGACAAAAGCATCCGCGTCACCTCGCTCATGCGCGCCGCGCAGCGTTTTTGGGGGGAGACCGCTTACCTCGACGCGCTGCCGGTCGCCGATGCCGCCGAAGGCGACACCCTCGCGCCCGTGGATGTCGCGGCGGCGATCGAACGCGGCTCCGCGCCCGATGAGCGCCTGCGTGTGGACAGCAGCCGCATGGTCGTTGTCGGCAATGCCGACATGCTCAATCCGCAAAGCATGCTCGAAGAGAGCTTTGATTTCACCACCTGCGCGCTGAACTGGATGAGCAATCGCGAGCGGCTGATGAACATCCCCGCCAAACCCAAACACGCTTACCGCATTCACCTCAATCCCCGCCAAAGCCAGCTTCTTTTTGCCCTCACCGCCTTCCTGCTGCCCGCTTTGACGCTCGCCGCCGGCTGGCTGGTGTGGCTGACACGCCGCTCCGCCTGAACGAGCATTCACCCCGCGCATGAATCCAAAGACCACCCTGCTGCTGTTTCTGCTCGTCCTGCTCCTGGGTGGCGGCATTGTGCTGCTGGAGCGCCGCGTCCCCACCACCCGCGAACGCGCCGAGGCTGATGCCAGGGCGCTCGCTTTTGATCTCAAGCGCCTTGATCACATCGAGATGCGTTTTGCGGATGACCGCAATTTTGCGCTGGCCCAGCAGGCGGGCATCTGGCGCTTGACCCAGCCTTTTGACGACGTCGCCGATCCGGAGCGAGTGCGGCAGCTTATCGGTGAACTTGCCGGACTGGAAATGATCGAGCGGCTGCAGCGCGATGAGTTCTCCAGCGAGGCGTGGAAAGCCACCGGGCTGGATGCGCCGGCGGTCAAGCTTCGCCTCATGGCGGGTTCGGAAAAACTGCTTGATCTCTGGCTTGGCAATCCCGGCACGCTGGAGCACACCAGCTATGCCTCCCTGGCCGATGCCGGCGGTGGGGAAAACCGCCAGCCGGTGGTGCTGCGCACGAGCCTGCACGGTCTGCTCAAGGAAGCTCCGGCCTTGTGGCGGGACACCAAGCTGCTTCGCCTGCCTGCGGAGGCCGTGGTTCATCTTCGCCTCGACACCGCCGAGGCGGGCCAGATCGAGCTCGCGCGTGGACAGGGTCGCGACGCGCCTTGGAGTTTGGTCAAGCCTCTGCAAACCCGCGCCAGCCAGGAGAGCGTGGATGAATTGCTTTCCGTCCTGCTCAATCTCGACATCCTCAGCGCCGACCTGCCTGCCGTTGCCACCAACCCCGGCAGCGCGCCCACCGGGGCCACCGCCCCGCCCGACCAGTTGAAGGTGCTGATCGAAACCGCCGCCACCAGTCACGAGATCACGCTGA
This sequence comes from uncultured Verrucomicrobiaceae bacterium, assembly GCA_964553805.1. Lineage (GTDB taxonomy): Bacteria > Verrucomicrobiota > Verrucomicrobiia > Verrucomicrobiales > Verrucomicrobiaceae > JAGRPD01. The sequence continues at coordinate 23,413 of CAZKMS010000011.1, read as the reverse complement.
CCAAACCGAAGGAGGCAACGCCCACCGAAACCGAGGCCCGCATCTCGCACCGCCGCCCGCATTTCAAAGTCAGCTCCAGCTTGCTGCCCTGGATCTGGCAAGGTCCGAACCATCTTCGCGACCGCCGCATCGCCAGCATCGATCCCGGAAAAATCACCCAGCTCGGCATTCGCAGTGATGCTTTTTCTGAAGTCGTCTTGCGCCAGCAAAACCAGTCGTGGATGCTGCAGCGCCACGGCAAATCGGTGCCGGCCAATGGCGACCGCGCCGCACGCTTCTTCGAGACGCTCAACCAGACCCCCATTCTCGAATTCACCTCGGATTCCGCCGCCGACTTGACACCGTACGGTCTCGACAAACCCTTCATGACCATCTGGTGGCAGGAAGGCGAAGACCAACCCCGCCAGGAGCTTCACTTCGGGCACAATCCGAAGCAAACCGCCTTTTACATCAAGGCTGGCAACGAACCCTTCATCCGCCGCATCAGCGCGGACGTGCTCACCCGCCTGCCTGCCGATGCCTTGAAATGGAAGGGTCTCGGCGTGCTGCGCTTCAGCCAGTTTGATCTGCACCGCATCATCCTGGCCATCGGCGCCGCGCCTTCCGCTGTGCTCGACTACGATCCCGCCAGCGCGCAATGGAAGGGCCGTGTCGGCGGGCAGGACATCACCAGCATGATCGATCGCGTCAAAGCCGATGCGCTCGCCACTACTCTCGGCCGGCTCAATGTCGATGATTGGAGCACCGCCCTCGCCGAAGGTGTTGAGGCGTTGAAAAATCCCACGATTCGCATCCAGATCACCCTGCAACAAGCCGGAGAGCCCGCCAGCAAACCCAGGACCCACGACCTTCGTTTTGCCCCCACCCAGACAGGACGCGACACCGCGCTCTACTATGGCCGCCTCGATGAGGAACCGGAAATCTTCTTCATCACCCGTGAATCTCTGCGCGGCCTGCTGACCCCGGTCTTCAAGGATGCCGCCGAGCGGCGTTGAAGAAGGCCGCAAGTCTGACCGCCAAAAAAGCAGCCATTTGACCTGGCCGCCGCCACGCGCCAAGTTCGGGCCATGAATGCAACCCTCGATCTGCCGCCCCTGGACGGCGGCATGACCATGAGCCAGGTGCTCCAGGCCTACCCTGGCGCGCAGCGCGCCCTCTTCGCGCGCTACCACATCGGCGGCTGCAGCAGTTGCGGTTTTCAGCCCGATGAAACGCTCGCCCAGGTCTGCGCCCGCAACGAAGGCGTCGATCCCGGCGAGGCCGCGCGCCACATCCAGGAAAGCCACCAGCACGACGCCGCCCTGCAAATCTCCCCCGCCGAGTTCGACCTGCTGCGCGGCCGCGAGCCGGATTTGGCCGTGCTCGACACCCGCACCCGCGAGGAGCACGAAGCGGTGCATATTCCCGGCTCCCAGCTCCTCACCCAGGAGCTCGTGCAGTCCATTTTCTCCACCTGGGACAAAAACCGCGCGCTCGTGCTCTACGACCACACCGGCAGCCGCGTGCTCGACGCCGTCGCGTACTTCATCGGCCACGGCTTTGCCGAAACCAAGGCCCTCACTGGCGGCATCGATGCCTACAGCCAGGAAATCGACTCCTCGCTGCCGCGCTATCGTATTGAAATGGAAGCCTGAATCCCCATGAACGAAACCGCCCTCCAGGAAGCCCTCGCCAATCCGCAGAACCTCGGCGAAATGCCGGATGCCGACGCTGTCGGCACCGTCGGCAGCCCGGACTGCGGCGACATGCTGCGCATGTGGATCAAATACGGCGAGAAGGATGGCCGCAAGGTCATCGACAAGGCCAGCTTCCAATCCTTCGGCTGCCAGACCGCCATCGCCGTCGCCAGCATGGCCACGCAACTGATCCAGGGCAAGACCCGCGAGGAAGCGCTGCAACTGAGCGCCGAGGAGCTGTCCGAACCGCTCGGCCCCCTGCCGCCCATGAAAATCCACTGCGGCCAAATGGTGGAGGACGCCCTGCGCGCGGCGTTGGAAGGCGAAAATGCCTCCTTGGCCCCAGCCACAACGCCCTCTCCCTCCAGCACCGCGCCCACGCTGGCGGACAGCCTTGCCCCCCTTCCCGCTGCCGGCAAAATCAAAATCGTTTTCGACTCATGACCACCCGACTGATTTCAGTCTTGTTCATCATCATGCTGGTGGCAATTGCCTCAAGCGGGGCAGACGAGAGGCCAGCAATCACTATTGTCGAATTGCCTCAGCCGAATTCTGGAACCTTCACTTTTGAGCAGGCGGAAGCTCGAAAATCCGAGATACAGTCCAATGCCCCAACCCAAAAGTTGGAATCATGGAAGAACCCTCTCGCGGGTTTCTGCATACATATCCACAAAGACGACAGCATCACAGTTTACGGGCATTCGCTGCAAGGCGATGGGCCGAACGGCGAGCCGTTCTCCGGGAAAATGCCGGTTTCTAAAATAAAGGAAATATTTCCTATTGTCGCTAGCAGTCCAGTCGGTGTTCTCATTACGTCAGATGTTCCGCTCAAGGATTCAACAATCATTCATGAGGTTCTGAAGGCGCTCTTCGAGCCTGGCATTCAACTGTTCTACGCACGCAACGTCAAAATAGAGAACAACTAACAACACCCCCGGCGACCGAGCCGGTCGCCCCACTCTCCCACCGACCACTGATCACCGCCCACCGAATCCCCCCATGACCTCTTCCCTCGAACTCAAACGCGACGTTGACGCCATTCAAATTCCAAGTGGTGACATCGTCACCCTGCCCGTCGGCACCAAAGTCATCATCACCCAGTCCCTCGGCGGCACTTACACCGTGGCCACAGACTTTGGCCTGGCCCGTGTCGCCGCCAAAGACTCCGACGCGCTTGGTATCGACCCCGAAGCCGCAAAAAAAGACGACGCCGGCACCTCCTCGAACATCCCCGATGACGCGGACGAACTGGAGCAGGCGGTGTGGTCGCAGTTGCGCCACGTTTACGACCCCGAAATCCCCGTCAACATCGTCGATCTCGGCCTGGTCTATGATTGCCGCGTCGTGGACACTCCTGAAGGTGGAAAAAAAGCCGAGGTGAAGATGACTCTCACCGCCCCCGGCTGCGGCATGGGCCCGACCATCGCCGCCGACGCCCAGGGCCGCATCATGACCATTGAGGACATGGACGACGCCAGCGTTGAGGTCGTTTGGGACCCGCCTTGGAATCAGGACATGATCAGCATTGAGGGCAAAATGAAGCTCGGCATGATCTGACGTTCTTCCCCGCTGCCAGGCTGACGCGAGGTTTCCCATGGCCGCCCTCTCCGACATCCTGCAAAGCGAGGACATCACCTCGCTGCAACACCTGCAGCTTTTTGCGCGCACCGTGGTGGAGGGCTTCACCACCGGCCTGCATGCCTCCCCGCACAAGGGCTTCAGTGTCGAGTTCCGCCAGCACCGGCCCTATGTTCAGGGCGACGAGATCCGCCGCCTCGACTGGAAAATCTTCGGCCGTTCCGACCGCTTTTACATCCGTGAATACGACGAGGAGACCAACCTGCGCGCCACCCTCGTGCTCGACACCTCGGGATCAATGGGCTACCGCGGCAGCGCCGGCGTGCTGAAGCTCGACTACGCGCGCAAGCTCGCCGCCTCGCTCGCCTACCTGCTGATGTCCCAGCAGGACGCTGTCGGCTTGATCACCTTTGACACCAAGCTGCGCCACCTCATCCCGAACCGCACCAAGATCAGCCACCTGCACCTGCTGCTGGAGACGATGCTCAAAAGCAAACCCGGCGGCGAGACCGCGCTCGCCCCGGTCATCGAGTCGCTCGGCAGCCAGCTCAAACGCCGCGGCCTGATCATCCTCATCTCCGACTTCTTTGATGACGCCGCCGCCTTGTTGAAGGCCATCGGCGTGCTGCGCCATCAAGGCCACGAGATCATCGTGCTGCAGCTCTGGGATCGCGATGAGCTGGAGTTCCCCTTCTCCCGCTGGTCGCGCTTTGAGAACCTCGAGAACGGCGAGGACCACGTGCAGCTCGACCCCGCCGCCATCCGCCAACGCTACCTCGAAGTCCTCGGCGGCTTCCGCCAGCAAGTCTCGGAGGGTCTGCGCAAGCACCAGGTGGACTTTCTCCAACTCACCACCGACGAGCCCCACGCCCAGGCCCTGCGTCAATACCTCACCCTGCGGATGCGCTGAATGTCGGCTCCGCGCGTGCGAGCAAACAAGAGGCGACCCCGGCTGATATCCCGATCAAAAAAAGGGGCTCATCCGGGAAGTGGGTGCGGGATTGAGATTCCCGCCTGGGCGGATGCGGGCGGATGCGGGCGGGTTCAGGCTGGGAAAGGGCTGGCCTTCATGGGAAAAGGGGTGGAACCGCGCGGCAGCGTCCTGGAGTGCTCCAGTCCTCTGGAGCTTTTGAGGACGGGGGTTTTCCAGGCAGATGCCGCAACCGGGTGAGCAGCACGAAAGCGGCAGAGGACCGCCGCAGTCCAGGACGCTGCCGCGCCATGCTTCGTTCCAGACCGATTCCCACCGGCAGACCGCCGCGCAGGAGATCGTCGCACTGCTGCTGGCCTCCAGCCTGGTGGCCGAAGAGCGGCTGGCCTGCGCGCAGCAAAGCTCCGAGGAGGAAGTCACGCAGAGTGCGGTGATGCGCATCAGCTACGGCTGGTGTGTGCAACTGTGCCGGGCGCTGTGGATCGTGCTGGCCAGCGGTGAGGGGCTGCTCGATGAGGCGGCCCAGGCGGAGCTGGTGCGGCGTACTCGCCGGCAGATCGCCCAGCAGGCGCTGCCCAAACGACGCCAGCGCACCGGTGCGCGCAAAGTGCGCCAGCCCGTCTGCCAATGGCCCCGCATGATGCAGCCCATCTCCATGTCCGGAGACATCCCCGTCGAGCTCATTCCCATTACTTAATGGCTTTGGGCCTAACCCGTTGTGGTTCCCGCCGCGGATTATAAAACTGACAAAGCGGCGCGTTCGTGCATAATCGGCGGCGATAAGGAGGACGCCATGAAAAAAATCAGCCTCATTGCCGCCGCCCTCTTGCTCTTGTTTGGTGCCGCCGCGCGGCTTCCCGCCCAGGACGCCGACGAGGAGTGGAACGCCCTGACCCAGGAATCCGTGAATCTCTACCGGCAGGGAAAATACGACCAAGCCATCGTGGTCGTCCAAAAAGCCCTTAAAATCGCCGAAGAAAGGGCCGGCCCGGAGCACCCCCAGGTGACCGCCACCCTGAACAATCTGGCGACGCTTTATTACCTCCAAGGCGACCATCCCAAGGCCGAGCCGCTTTTCGAACGCGCGTTGGCCTCCCAAGAAAAAACGCTTGGCCCGGAGGATCCCAAGGTGGCCTCCACTTTGAATAATCTGGCAACGCTCTATCGTTCCCAGGGTGAGCATGCCAAGGCCGAACCTCTCTTTGAGCGCGCGCTGGCCATCCAGGAAAAAACGCTCGGCCCCGAGGATCCCAAGGTGGCCGCCGGCCTGAGCAACTTGGCAAAGCTCCATTATGACCAAGGTGACTACGCCAAGGGCGAACCGCTCTACCAACGCGCGCTGGCCATCTGGGAAAAAGAGCTTGGCCCGGAACATCCCAGTGTGGCCACCACTCTGAACAATCTGGCCGCGCTTTACCATGCCCAAGGCGACTACGCCAAGGCCGGGCCGCTCCTCGAACGCGCGCTGGCCAGTCGGGAAAAAGCGCTCGGCCCAGACCATCCCGACGTGGCCAACAGCCTGAACAATCTGGCGGAACTGCATCGCATCCAAAACGACCTCGCCCAAGCCGAGCCGCTCTACAATCGTGCTCTGGCCATCAAGGAAGAAAAGTTTGGCCCGAACCATCCCGAGGTGGCCGCCACTCTGGTCAATCTGGCGGCGCTTTATCGTTCCCAGGGCGATTACGCCAAGGCCGAGTCGTTTTGCGAGCGCGCGCTGGCCATTGAGGAAAAAACGCTTGGCCCAGAGCATCCCGGGGTGGCCGCTACCCTGAACAATCTGGCAACACTTTACCATACCCAAGGCGGCTACACCAAAGCCGGGCCGCTCCACGAACGCGCGTTGGCCATCCGCGAAAAGAAACTCGGCCCGGAGCATCCCGACGTGGCTGACAGCCTGAACGATCTGGCGGCTCTCTATTATGTCCAAGGCAGCTATGCCAAGGCCAAGCCGCTCCACGAACGCGCGCTGGCCATCCGCGAAAAGGTGTTCGGCCCGGAGCATCCCACCGCGGCCAACAGTATGGAGCATCTGGCGGAACTTTACGGCATCCAAGGCGACTACGCCAAGGCCGGGCCGCTCTATGACCGCGCGCTGGCCATCTTGGAAAAAAAACTTGGTCCCGATCACCTCGACGTGGCCCGCAATCTAAACAGTCAGGGAGGACTCTATCGTGCCCAAGGCGACTACGCCAAAGCCAGGTCGCTCTACCAGCGCGCGCTGGACATCCGGGAAAAGGCGCTCGATTCCGACCATCCCGACGTGGCCACCAGCCTGAACAATCTGGCGATGTCCTACAATATCCAAGGCGACTATACCAAGGCCGAGCCGCTCTACCGGCGCGCGCTGGCCATCCGCGAAAAAGCGCTCGGCCCCGGCCACCCCGACGTGGCCAACAGTCTGAACGGCTTGGCGGAGCTGTACCGCGCCCAAGGCGACTACGCCAAGGCCGGGCAGTTCCACAACCGCGCGCTGGCCATCCGGGAAAAAACGTTTGGACCGGACCACCCCGAAGCGGCCAACAGCTTGAACAATCTGGCGGGGCTTTACCACACCCAAGAAGACTACGCCAAAGCCGAGCCGCTCTACAACCGCGCGCTGGTTATCCAGGAAAAAACGCTCGGCCCGGATCATCCCGGCGTCGCCACCACTCTGGGCAATCTGGCGGCGCTTTACCGTTCCCAAGGCAAGCAGGCCCGGGCCGAACCGCTCATGCGCCGCGCCCTCGCCATTGCCGCCGCCACCGGCAAACAAACCGGATCCCCCCATGCCATGTTTGCGGAATGGACCACACGCTACCGCTCCATCCTCTCCGAACTCGGCCTCGCCGAAGCGCAGATTCAGGAGCGCATGAAGAAGTTGGAAGACGGGGAGACCGTGGAAGACCTGCCGGATGGAAAAAAGCAGGTGGAGAAAGCGGAAAAAGAAAAGGCGGCGGCGGGCATCCCCGGATAAGGGGGGTGACGTTGAATCATCCGGGAAACGGGGTCAGGCTGCAAAAAATTGACTGATTGAATGCAAACAAGAAGGTAAACGCATGCTACTGAGGCTTCTTCGCTCGCTTCTTCTCATGGCAAGTGGGCCGTTGTTTTGGAAATCATTGCCGTGCCTCCGTGATTTGGATACTCGGTTTGCCAAGCGCAGGCAAGAGCACTGCCGCGGCAGGTTTGACGGCGCGCCTGTGCAATGTGCGGAATCCTTGCTTGGTTCTGGACGGTGATGAATTGCGAGGCGGACTCTGCCGGGGATTGGACATCACTGAGGAGGATCGCGACGAAAATCTGCGGCGCGGGGCGGCCGGCCTCACAGAGGCCGGGTACGGCATTTGCCGGACAGGCTCTCAGCCTTCCTCCTCGCGAAACTGCGTGGGTGTCAGCTTGGTCATCTTCTTGAAGTCCTTGCTGAAAAAGTACTGGTCCGAGTAGCCCACCTGACGGGCGATCTCCTTGACCGCGTCCCGCGACTCCATCAGCCGGCGTTTCGCCTGCTTGATGCGCTCATGGCGAAGCCAGGCAATGGGGCTGGTGCCGGTGGCTTTGCGAAACTGGCGCGTGAAGGTGCTTTCCGGCATGCCCACGGAGCGCGCCAACTCCGCCACCCGGATCGGTTTGGAGTAATACAAACGCATGTGCTGCATGGCCTCCCGCACCGGCTCGGGAATTTCCTCCTGCATGCCGCCTGCATCATTCAACCGCACGGAAAAGATTTGGGCCACCAATTCCGCCAGGGCCGCATGGCAGAGCGCCCAGTCGCTCGGACGCGTGCCTCCCATGTGCTTGAAAAGGCGCTCAAAAGGCGCTGCCGCCGCCTGCGCGTCGGGCATGGCGACCACCGGCTGCAGTCCCACGCGCAGCAAGCCCGCCAGCTTTTCCAGCTCCCGGCCCTCCGCGCGCACCCAATACACCTCCCAAGGATCCCGCACCACTGCGGCATAAGCATGCGGGTGGTGACAGTTCACCCAGACCAAATGACCCGCTGCCACCTCATGCCGCCGGCCGTTCACCTGCACCCAGCCGCGTCCGCCTAGACAAAAGATCAGCTCATGCCCAGGGTAGGTGTCACGCTCGATGCGATGAGCGACCCCCGCGCGCAAATGCCCGGCGCGAACCGGGCACAGAAACAGATCTTGAGCCCACTCGGGTGGGGTGGCCCAAAGGTTGGTCAGAAACCGGGTTTCCGGAAACAGACTGCTCATGCAGTCATGTTACGCTGCGGTTGCCCGCCCTGTCGAGCGAGTATCTTATCCGCGCTGAGCGTCCCACGAAGGGCGTTCTCAGATCAAGCCCGCCTGCTTCAGCGTGGCGTAGGCGCCGTTTTTGTCGAGTGTCTTGAGCGCGCGCGCCGAGAGACGGACGTTCACATAGCGGCCCAACTCGGGCACCCAAATGCGCTTGTCACGCAGATTCGGCTGAATCGTGCGCTTCACACGCTTGGTGATGTGCTTGCCGATACCGCCTTCCTTCTTCGCTTTACCGCTGCGATGAATTTTGTGGCCGACGGTGACGCCGACGCCAGTGATTTGACAAACTTTGGCCATGACAGGAAGGGGCTAGAAGGGTGGGAAAAGGGCGGCGAAAATAACAGCGACTGTGCCAGCGTCAACTGGAAATCAGAGAATAAGCGCGATCCCGCGCCGGTTCTGATTTACCATTCTCGTCTCGCCTCAATCCTCCGGGCGGGCGGTGGAGCTGATGACGGATCCGTCAAAGGGCGGACGCGCCGTGGTCTTCACTTGCCGGGCATCATCCGCGTAGCCTCCGGAAAAATGCCGGCTAAGCAGCAGGGGGCTGTCGGCAGCGCCGGGCTGCTCCGGATCGGAGACAAGAATCATGCCGGCCTCGACTTCAAATCCGCCGCCGAGGCTGAAATCGGCGGCGTCGTAGCTGGCGAATTGCGGCTTGCGGGGTGCGTTTTGGGTGTCTGGCAGCAGCCACCAAGTCGCCGCGGCCAGGGCCAAGGCCGCCGCGGCGGCGTAGCTCCATTTCGGCGCGGCCAAGTTTTCCCAATACGTCCCCATCCGCTCCCATAAAAGGCCGCGCGCGCTCTGCCGCAGCAGCTCCGCGCGCTGTCTTTCATGAAAGGAGGTTACAAAGTTTTCCACAAAATCGCCCGCAGGCTTTTCGTGGCGTTTGAGGCGCAGCAACTGCTGGAGTTGGCTATGTTCGTTGGAATCTTCCGGGCTCATAGGGTTCAACACAGGTTATTTGATGAAGTCCTCGAGATGGTTTTGCAGTTGTCGATGCGCATAAAATAAACGTGAACGAACGGTACCTTCAGACACGCCGAGAATCTTGCTGATCTCCGCATGTTGCAGGCCTTGTATGTCGTACAAGGTCACCACCGTCCGATGATCTTCGGACAGGCGCATCATGGCGTCGTTCAATCTTTTTTGCAGTTCGTGAATGTTGACGTCGCGCAGCGTGCCACCGTGGGCCGTGGTAATCTTAATGAATTCCGGGTCGTTTTCAATGCCTGTATCTACATCGTCAAGACTGACCTTGTGATACCGGCCTCTTTTCTTGAGAAAATTGAGCGTCATGTTCACGGAGATCGAATAAATCCAGGTGTAAAAGGAGGATCGACCCATGAAACGCTTCAGCGAGCGATAGGCTTTGGCAAAAACATCCTGCAGCAAGTCTGCGGTGTCCTCGCGATTGGAGGTCATGTTGTAAATGAGTCCGTATAATTTTGGCGTGTAACGCCGCACCAATTGGTCAAACGCACGGGTATCCCCCTCCTGGGCCAGAGCCACCAGCTCATTGTCCGTCGCGTTTTCGTAGTTGGTTTTGCTTGCAGTCATTCAGACTCCGCGCCGCCTTTGTTACCATCAGCATTTGCGGTCACTATGGAAACACTCGTTTGACCTCCCCACAAGCTTTTCTTCAACCGCTTTCCTGCTTGTGCGCCCTGAGAAACCGTCTATGGATGCCTTGTCAGGGGCCGTGGATGGCGAGCTTGCGAACCCCGCCAGGTCCTGACGGAAGCAACGGCAGCATGCCTTGTCATGCCGCGGTCCCCTGGCACTATCCGCGCAAAGCCGGAATCACTGCTTGAGCAGCTTTTCCAGATTCTGGTCCGGCGGGACGCCTTTGCCCAGCGCGCTCTCGTATTCCGAACGCGCCTTGTCCCACTGCGGCGGATTCCACCCTGCGTAGAGCACCGCCAAGTTGAAGTGCGCCTCGCCAAACTGAGGATTGATCTCCAGCGCTTTGCGAAACTCCTTCTCAGCCTGTTCCGCCTCCCGTTTGCGGCTGGCGATGATGCCCAGGTAGTGATGCGCCAGCGCCTGCTTGCCGTCGTGCTCAAGCGCTGCCTGGAAAGCGGTGGCGGCCTGCTCCATGCGGCTGCTGCGGAAATAAGTCATGCCGAGCACATGATGCGCGGAGGCATTCTTGGGATCGCGCGCAAGGCACTCTTTGAGCACCTTCTCCGCTTCCTCAAACTGCCCGGCGCGCAGGTGGGCGTCCCCGAGTGAGATCATCACATCAATGTTCTCCGGCCGCCCGGTGTGGGCATCCTGGAGGTACTTCACCGCAGCCTGGTAGTCTTTTTTGCTCAATGCCGCTGCCGCTTTGTCCAGCAAGTCCGAGACTCCGGCGCCCTCTTTGGCCGCCGCCGGCACGGCATCTTCCGCTTGCGCCCCCTCATTCCCGCTAGCCATGAGGGTGGCCTGAACGACACCCGGCCCCGTCTTCGCCACTTCCTGCAAGCTCGATTCGGTGAACAGTTTTTCCTCGTCGGTCGTGAGCGTCAGACGCGCTTGCTCGAGTTCGCGGACTTTATCCATCAGGTCATCTGGCGCCCCGGAGAGATTCTTCAGGGCCTCCAGAACATCCGTCCGCACCTGCTGCTGCCGGGCTTGATTGCGCAACTGGCGCAAAATGACTGCGCGCAGCAACTCGTTTTCAGCGGTTAGCGCGGCGTCCGGCTGCCCGTCCGGGGTTTTCACCTCCGCGAGCTGGGTTTTGATAGCCGTCACCTCCTCTTTCAGGCGGCGGTTTTCCTGATCCAGTTTTTCCAGCTCAGCGGCGTCGGGCTTGGCCTGCATCTGCGCCAACTGCCCCTCGATCTTGGTTTTTTCCGCCGTCGCGGCGTCACGCTCGGCCACCGCCGCGTCGCGTTCGGCCTTGAGTTGGTCGCGCTCCTCGATCAGTGAGGCCATCTGCCGGGAAGTCGCCGCCAGTTTTTCCGTGGCTTCTGCCGAGGCCTTCTCCGCCACGGCCAGCCGCTCATTGATTTGTTTTTCCAGCGCCAGCAGCGCCGCCTTCTCCTTGAGCAGGGTGTCCAGTTGATCCTGGCTGGCCCGGCCGGCCTCAACTTCGCTCTTCATCTGCGCGAGCTGGCCCTCGACTTTGACCATTTTTCCCGCGATCTCCTGCTTTTCGGCACGCTCCTTTTTGATCTCGTCCGAGGCCCAGCGAAACCAGTCGTCCCATTTGCGCAAAGCCCCCTCCACCTCGAGGTTACGCCGCTGCAGAGCTTGCATCTTGTCCTGCACCTGCCGCTCGTAATCACGAAACACATCGGCCAAACTCGGCACTGCCGATCCCGAATCCGCTATGCCGGCGGGCTCGCCAGGCTCGCCCCAGGAGCCGGCTTCCGGCGGACTGGCAGGGCCGGCCGGCGTTGACGATGACGGCGGGCTGGTCAACGCCTGGCTTGGCGGCGGCGCAGCCACCGGAGCCGGCGCTGGTTGTTGGATCGCCTTTTGCACGCGCAAAATGGCGTCCTTCACCTTGCGGCGGCGCACCCCCAGCATGTTCGTCTCCCAGCCCGGATAGCTCTGCGCCAGGGTTTCAAACACCTGCGCCGCTTCCATGAACTTGCGCATCGCCGCCTCCAACTGGCCGTCTTTCTCCAGGCGCTCGCCCTCATTGCTCATCATGTAGCCGTCAAGGTAACGCTCAGCGCGCTCATCGACGCCGGCCACCTGCGCGCACAAAATGGAGGCCGCCAGACAAAACGCGACCATCAACCGGGCCGCAGCGGCACGCCCGGCAAGTTTGGACAACAAGGACATTCTCATGGAAAAAGGGCGGTCAGAATACCGCTTTGCCGCTTCCTTGTAAATACCCTTGGCGGATTTTGCCCGGAAGCGCATCAAATCGGTGAAAAATCCCAGCCAAACGGCAGGTTTGCCACTATGCTGCGCCATGCTTTACTCCCCCGTCGATTCCGGCGAAGAGGATGACTTTCGTCATCTGCCGGCGGTGGACGACGGGGACTGGGAAACTGGACCTCCGCAAACGGAACGCGCTCCGCCCCTGGCAAACTCTCCCCAATCCGAGGCTGCATCTGCCGAACAGGCTTCGCCGGAAACTGAAGCTGCTGGCGGCGTCAAGACGAAGCCGGCCCTGGCCACACCGGAGTTCACAACCCCGTCTGCCGAAGACCCCGACGCGCCGCCGCCAGCGGACAATGCGGGTGAGCTGGTCGAAGCCAAAAAACGCGCTTTGCTGTGGGCCGCAGGCGCGCACCTGGCCTTGCTGCTGTTGCTCGCCATCATCCAAACCGTCCCTCCACACCAGCCGCTGTCGGAAATTATCGCCATCAGTGACAGCCAGACGCAGCAGGACCCCGCCTGGAAAAAAGTGGCTCCGCCAGCGCCCACGGCCGCAGGCGCGCCGAGCATCCAGCCCATTCTTTCCCTCAACACCAGCACCGTGGCTTTACCCAAGGTGGATTTCAGCCCCACCGCCAGCGAATTGAATGTCGGCAGCAGCTTTGGCAGCTTCGGAGCTGGCACACAAGGCAGCGCTGGCGGGAACGTCAGTTTCATGGGCAACCAGGGCAAAGGCAGCCATGTGATTTTTGTGGTGGACGTGTCCGGCTCCATGTCGGCCGTCGCCGAGGTCAACGGCGGCGTGATCAGCCGTTTCGACCTGCTCAAGCAGGAGTTGATACGCAGCATCACCAAACTGCGCAGCAACATGCACTACCAAATCCTTTATTTTTCCGATTTCGCCTGGCCGCACAACGAAGTGGACAGCACCGATGCGCGAGCGCTGGAGCGTTACGCGTGGAACATCGGCCGCGGCCAGAAAGACGCGCGCATTCCGCGGTTCACCTACCTTCAGGCCAATCCAGCCAACATCGGAAAAAGCAAGGAAATCATCGAGGATTCAACCAATCCCGGCGGCACCAACTGGGGCGCGGGGCTGCTGATGGCGCTCAACGGCAGTCCGAAACCCGACCTGATTTTCTTCATGACGGATGGCAATCGCGGCGATGCGCAGGATTGGGTGAGTGAAGTGACGGCGGCCAATGGCCGTGGCCGCCGCACGGTGATCCACACGACAGCGATGATGGAGCCGGACGCGGCGCGAGAACTCAACGACCTGGCGCGCCGCAACGGGGGCAAATTCACGGTGGTCAATGCCGACGGCAGCATCGTCAAAAGCGCCGACTTCTTCAAAGTGGCGGCTGACTAGCAAACGCCGGCCAGGCAATCACCCGGAGGTGAATACGGGTTGAAGCAGGGCCAGAATGGTTTATAAATATCATAATGTTTCTCCGTGGTGCGATCTGCATTCTTCTGGCCGGCGCACTGCTGGCAGGTTTGACGACCGCAGTACAAGGGGATTACGGCTCAACTTGGAAGGCTCTTTGGAAACGGCTGCGTCAAGGCAGTGAGAGCCCGCGGGAAATCAATCAATTTAAGGCTCGTCTGCTCGACTATGCCAACAACGGCAGAACAGCCGGCTCCGGGCAGCAAGCTCCGCTCCGTTTCGACCTGGAGATCGAGAACTGGCTGCAGGCGGAAATCGACAACGGCCTGGATTTGCGGAACATGGAGGCCGTGGCTGCCCAGGTGCAGCAACAGTGGCCGCGCTATCTCCGGCTGCACCTAGCCAGCGCCACCGGCCCCACCCTGGACCAGATCGCAGAAAAGCTTTGCGAGCATCTCAACCAGCCGGATGGCAGAATGACCCATCTGGGCTGCGCCCTCCGGTCCAGCGCGGGTGGAATCGCCAGCCAGGCCCTGCTGCTGACAGGCGAGCGCCTGCGTGACTTTTCCCCGGAATTGCTGCAGACCTCCGTGGATGAATCCTTTTTCCACCGCTGCCCGCACTGCCAAACCGAGCACATCAGCCGGATTCAAAATCACCACGAAAGCTCGACCCTGGAGTGCCCCTCATGCCTGCGCGCTTATGCCGTGATCGCGGCCGACAGCAGGGGCCAATTTCACTACGTCAACGAGTACCTGACCGGTTACCAGCCCCCGGCGGTGTATCCAGCCGGGCAATCCAAACTGGAGCAACTTTTCACCATCTGGTCGGCGGTGCATCAAAACTGCCGCTATCAACGCGATCCCGGCGCAAACAAGGCGCGCACCGACCGCTGGCAGACGGCGGTCGAGACGCAATCCATCGGCGTCGGGGACTGCGAGGATTCGGCGATTTATCTCGCGGACTGGCTGATTGCCCGCGGTTATGAGGCGCGGGTGGCGCTGGGCAAATACGGAGACATTGGCGGTCATGCCTGGGTGGTGGTCCGGCTGGACGGCCAAGAGTACCTGCTGGAGTCCACCGCCGAGGGCAATCCGGATTTCGATCAACCACCGCTCGTCTCCCGCGTGGGCAGCCGCTACGTGCCTGACGTGCTCTTTGATCGCTGGAGCATCCACGTGCGCGCCACTCCCAAACAAGCCTGGGGAGGCGATTATTGGTCCGAGGAGACGTGGCTTCGCCTTGAACCACGAAAGCAAACACGACAGGAGAAGCTGGTGGCAAAAAAGCCTGTGCCATCACCTGTCTCCGCAGAACAGCGTCCACGAAACGATTCGAACAGCACCTCTAAAATCGCCTTCATTCAACACGCTGACCTGAAAGCAGCGCCTTTTTTGCAGCCAGATCAACCCGCTGACGATTGGGATGGATCATGGCGCGCGCCGGCGGCGGCCGAGGGCGAACCCGGCACCGGGGAAGACGCCGGTGGAACGCCTGGAGACGCATCCCGGCGGTAGTCGCCGCGGCTGAAGTACTTCTCCAGCCAGACGTAAAGGATGATGAAGAGATAGCGGCTGCCCATCTCGCGAATCCGCAGTTTGGCGATGCCGGTGGCGCGGTTTTTCCAAGTGATGGGCGTCACCGTCCAGCCATAGCCGCGCACAATCGCCTTGAGCGGCAACTCCACCAGGAAATTGAAATGCGGCGCAATGAAGGGACGGCAGCCATCGATCACCTCGCGGCGGTAAGCTTTGAAGGCGTTGGTGGTGTCGTTGAGCCGCAGCCGAAAAAGGAGGCGGATGAAGGTGTTGGCGAGGCGGTTTAAAAGCAGTTTCAAGACCGGGTAATCCCTCACCTCGGCGCCCGCGATAAACCGGCTGCCAAAAACACACTCATGACCTTCACCAAGCAAGTCCCAGTAACGCACCAGATCTGCAGGACTGTCGGATTCATCCGCCATCATGATCACCACCGCATCCCCGCGCATGTGATCAAGACCGTGCGCCAGCGCGCGGCCAATGCCATGCGGCGGTGCTTTCGTCAGCACACGCAGCGCTGGCATTTCACCAGTCAGCGCAGCCAGCAACCCGGAAGTCCGATCGCTGCTGCCGTCATCGACCACGACGATCTCATGCGGCACCGCATGAGCGGTCAATATTTCAGCCACCGAGCGCACGGTGCCGCAAATGCAGCCCTCCTCATCCCGCGCGGGAATGAGCACGGTAAGCAGGCTGGGACGGGCCGCGGGCATGAGTTGCCGATTTACGCGGCGGTCCGCCCAGTGCAAGGTGTTCCTCCTCTTGCCGCTGCTCAAACCGGCTCCTCGCACGCATGCCCTTCCTCCCCAGCCGCCTGTCCTCGCGCCCGCAGTCGCCCATCATCGGCGCGCTGGCTCTTTTGGGTCTGGCGGTCCTGGTGTACTATCCTTGCCTGCACGGGCCGCCGCTGTGGGATGATTGGGACTGGATGGTGGACATCGAGTGGAATCTCAAAGACAAGACCGGACTCTGGCGCATCTGGACGCAGCCCGGCAGCATTCAACAATATTACCCGGTCACCGGGACCTCGTTCTGGCTGGACTACCAGCTTTGGGGTCGCGATGCCACCTTGCCGCGCCACCTCGAGAATGTGCTGCTGCATGGCGCCGGAGCGGTCTTGTTCTGGCTGCTGCTGGCTCGCCTGCGCGTGCCTGGAGCGTGGCTGGCGGCGGCGCTCTATGCCGTGCATCCGGTCATGGCGGAGTCCGTGGCCTGGATCACCGAACGCAAGAATGTGCTGTGCAGTTTTTTCTGCCTGGCTGCCCTGCTTGCACACGGCTCGAGCGCCGGCTGGTGGGAATCCCGCTGCCAGCGCAGAGGCATGCTCACCCTGCTCGCCTGCCTCCTGTTTTTGCTGGCGTTGCTGTCGAAAATCAGCGCAGCCGTGCTGCCAGCCGTGGTCATGGTGACCGGCTGCTGGCGGCATGGCCGCATGCGCTGGCGGGAAGATGGGGGGCGGATGCTGCCTTGGCTGGTGCTGACGCTGCCTTTGATTTTCGTCACGCATCATCTGGAGCAAAAGCAGGTGACAGCTGGCGACCTCACCCCCGTGTTAAGCTGGATCGAAAAGCTGATGCTGGCCAGCCAACTGCCTTGGTTTTACCTCGGCAAGCTGGTCTGGCCGCGGGATCTCGTGGTGATTTACGAAAAGTGGCCCTTGCAGCCAGCGGCGTGGTGGCACTGGGCTGGGGCGGCGGCCTTGCTGCTCGGCTTCGTATTGGTCTTGTGGAAACGCCAGCGCGGTGTCCTGGCGCTGAGTTTGATCTTCCTCGGCACGCTCTTTCCTGTTCTCGGCTTCTTCGAAGTCAATGGCATGAAGTACGCCTGGGCTGCGGATCGCTGGGTGCACCTGCCGGCTTTGGCTGTCTTCGCTGGAGCTGGCGTCCTCCTGAGCCGCCTGCCAAGGCAATGGCTGCGGCTCACGCTTGCGCCTGCCTTGCTGATCACGCTTGCCGTGCTGTGCTGGCGCCAATCCATGCTCTACTCGGACATGGACCGTTTTTGGCAGGCCGCCATCGCTGGAAACGCCTCGCCTTGGAAAGCCCGCAATGACTACGGCGGGCAGCTCAGCGCGGCCGAGCGTCATGCGGAAGCGCTGGCTCAACTTGAAAAGGCCATCCGTTTGAAGCCGGACTACGCCGCCGCCCACGTCAATCTGGCCGGCGCGCTCGACAATCTCGGCCGGCCTGCCGAAGCCCTGGCACAAATCGACCATGCCCTGCGCCTGCAACCGGAAACCAACGCCGCGATCCACTACAATCGCGCCGTCATCCTGGATCGACTCGTCCGCCCGCAGGAGGCCGAAGCGGAATTGCGCATCGCCATCGAAGCGGAGCCGGACTTTTTCGCCGCGCACAATGACCTGGGCAACAAACTGCTGCTGGGCGGCAGACTGGACGAGGCCATGCGGCAGTTTGAAACCCTGCAACAATTACGGCCAGGCAATGCCAAAGCCCTTACCTCCATCGGCAACATCCACTTCCTGCGCGGCGATACCGGCCAAGCGCTTGCCTTCTTTGATGCCGCCCTGCGCGCGGACCCGGCCATGGTCAGCGCACTGGCCAACAGCGCCTGGATTCTCGCCACGACGCCGGCTGACGATTTGCGCGCCAGCCCCAAAGCCTTGCAGCGCGCCCGCCAAGCGGTCGAAACCACTGGGCGCCAAGATCCTGGCATGCTGCAAATCCTGGCCGCCGCGCTGGCAGATGGAGGCCAGTTTGACGAAGCATGCTCCGTGGCACGCGAGGCCGCCGCCTTGGCCCAAGCCCAAGGCAAACAGGCCCTGGCTCAAAACCTGGAGGCCATGGCCACTCTCTTTGCACAAAAGCAGCCCTACCGGTTACCCAAACGGTAGCGCAGCCGCGGGCGCGGCGGAGTTTGTTGATCCTCAATTCGTATAGTTTGACAGCTCGCCCCAAAACCCGCTTAATCGAGCCTCAGACTTCGTTCATGATCGCCACTCAGCGCCCCCCCGCTTTTCAAGTCAAATTCAACGCCCCGCAGGCGGAGCTCGTTCAAAAACCCGGCCAGGTCTTGCTTCACCTGCCCTTGCCTTTGCTGGCCGGGCCGGAAATGGAATGCCCGGGCCTGCCCACCGGCAAGGTAAGCTGCGAGGACGATTGCATGCTCATCGAGCATGGGGAGATGCTGCTGGCAGTCGCCCTCATCGACTCCACCGGCCGTCTGGAGGAGCCCGTCGAGGCGGCCTACCGCTCGCTCCTGCAACTGTCCGGAGGACGTCATGTGTATCGCGTTTGGAATTTTATCCCAGGCATCAACCAGGTGCGGGGCGGCCTGGAGTGCTACCGCCAGTTCAACATTGGCCGCTGGTCCGCTTTTGAGTCCGCTTACGGCCGCGATCTGCGTTCCTTTATGCCAGCGGCCACGGCAGTGGGAATGGAAGGCGACAAAGCTGCTGTGATCTTTTTGGCCGGGCGCGAAGGACCGGATTACTTCGAGAATCCCGCCCAGATTCCGGCTTATCATTATCCCGCCGACTATGGTCCGCGCCCGCCCGGTTTTGCGCGCGCGGTGCAGGTTCGTCATGCCGGCTCCACTCTGGCCCTGCTCTCAGGCACCGCCAGCATCGAGGGTCATCGCAGCATTGGCGAAGGCGATTGGGAGTTGCAGTTCCGCACCACGCAACACAACATCGAGATCATGCTCGGCCGCTTGCACGCCCGCGCTGCCTGGCGGCAGGACCGCTGGCAAAGCGGCGACATCGTGGACGCTCGCTTCAAATGTTATCTCCGGCATGCGAAAAGCCTGCCGCTGGTCCGCGAATGGGTGCAGGAGTCGTGCGGAGATGACAGCCATTTCACCTACCTGCTCGCCGACATCTGCCGCGCTGATCTCGATATTGAGATCGAAGGCCTCATTCGCGCCGGCAGCGCGGCGATCAGTCATGAAACCTAATCCCGGCCTCTCCCCCGCCACCGCCCGGCTCTGGCTCACCCTCATCGGCGTCGTCTTGACTTGTCGTGGCGTCTGCCAGGAGGCCGCGACGCCTCCGCCCACGGACGCGGCAACGACTGAAGAAACTGCGCCGCCGCCACGCGAATTGGAAGTGGAGCGCATCGACCTCCAACGCCGCCTGCTCACGGCCAGCCTCAACCCTCTCAAAACAGCGATCTCCCAGTTCGATGAATTGGCACGCAGCCGCGCCCGCAGGCGCGACTACGAGGGCGCCATCGCCGCGCGCAACGAACGCCGCCGCCTGGAGTCGGAGTTGGAACGCATCGTCAAAGAAATGCTTGTGCTCGAAACCCGCGAGCAAAGCCTGAAGACCGCCTTGCTGCCTGAACGACTCCTTCTGTCGCTCGAACAGGCACGGCTCGATGGTGTGGTTTGGGATCCGGAAAAGAAGCGCCTGACCGGGTGGCAGCGTCCAGGCGCATCAGCCGAGTGGACCCTCCCCAGCCTGCCGCCCGGCGGTTACGAAGTTCTGCTCACCTATCAATGCAACGCGCTTGAAGGCGGCACCGTACTGATCAAGGAGAAATCGTTTACTTTGACCGGAGAAATGGACACCACCCTGCGCGGCCCGGAGACCAAGCTGCTCGGCACCTTGAAGGTGACCGATGGCGCCGGCCCATTTCGCATCAGCGCCCGCACCGTGGTCAAAAACAACTTGATGGATTTGCTC
This sequence comes from uncultured Verrucomicrobiaceae bacterium, assembly GCA_964553805.1. GTDB lineage: Bacteria > Verrucomicrobiota > Verrucomicrobiia > Verrucomicrobiales > Verrucomicrobiaceae > JAGRPD01. The sequence goes on along the minus strand of CAZKMS010000011.1, from coordinate 3,595 downwards.
GCCGTCGAACTCGTGCCGGCCAACCGCTAACCTGCCAGTCCGCCATGACACGCCCGCCCCCGTTCATGCACCCATTGGCAGCCCTCTGGCTGCTTTGCCCGGCAGCCCTGCTGGCGCAAACGTCCGGCCCCCCCACGGACATGGAAGCCTTCAAGGCTCTGCGTTCCAGCTTTCAAATCCAAGCGCTCGCCCAATCCCAAAAACTCACCGAGCAATACGAGCGCGCGCTGGCCCGGCAGGAAACCGAACTGGCCGAAGCAGGCGACTACGAACAGGCTCTGGAGATCCAGAAGCGTCGCAGCCAATTGCAGGCGCTCTATGCCGGCGGCAGCAGCGCCTTGTCAGAGCTGCCCGCCCTGCCGCTTGAGGCGGCACAGGCCAAACTCCTCGGCGTTGCCGCGCAGGCAGACAGCACCCTCGTCGGCTGGCGTTCCTCCAGTCATTATGCCGAATGGAGCAGCGTCAAACTCCATCCCGGCGATTACTATTTGGAATTCGACTACCTCATGCTGGAGGCGCCCCAAGTCGGAGCCTCCGGCACCCTGACCGCTGAGCCCAGAGCCACCCTCGAATTTTTTGAGGTGTCATTGCTGGCTGGCGAAGAAAACCGCCGCAGTTTCGACCTGCAGATGGCTCGCAACAGCACTGCCAGCACCACGCCGATGCGGGTGGGGCCGATCCGCTACACCCGCTCGCCCGTGACCCTGCGTTTGGGCACGACCCGCTCCTATCCCGGCAACATCATTCGTTTGCAAAACCTGAGGCTCATTCCCGTTCCGATCCCGTCCATGACGGCGGCAAAAGCGGATGCCACCTCGGCCACACCGCCCCTGGTTTCCATCTCAGACTTGCGCGCAACGCTCGCTTCCGAACTCACTGCGGCCTACCAGCCCCTGATTGAAAACCAAATCACGCGCCTCAACGACCTTGCCTCACACCGGCCCGAGTGGAAGCCGCACCTCAATTCAGAGCTGCGCGCCCTGCAGCGCCGGCTCGCCAGCACCGAAAACACACCCAAAAACGGCAAAAGCGAGTCCCTTCCCCTGCCCCGGCCCATCGCCACCCTCGGCGGCATTTCCGGCTTCAATGACTTGGAGAGTGTCACCTACCTGCCGCATGCGGAAAACACCGGCGATCGCTTCCATGTGCGTCACCAGGATCAGGACCTGGTCATCAGGCTGCTCTGGCTGCGCTGTGCCCCCCCCCTTGATCCCGACAAGCCCGGAGGACCCAGTGTTTTCAGCCGTCACTTCGACATCCCTCCCGACGATGCCGCCCTTTTCGGCCGTGCCGCGCGCGAGTTCACCAGCGGCTACCTCGAAGGCAAAACCTTTCGCGTTTTAGCACGCAGCAATGCCGATGCCGATGGCACCGTGCCCGCCCTGATTTTCCTTGATGACATCGGACTTTATCATCCCGTGCTCATCGACCAGGGCCTGGCAGCCGTCGTCGGCAAGGCAGACGGCGGCGGCACCCTTGAACGCGCCTTCCTGCGCTCCCTCTTTGAGCGCGAGGCCGAAGCCCGCCAACGAGATCCCCGGCCCGGCGCCTGGGCCATGAGCCCGCTGCCGCCCAAGCCATGACACGCCGGATCATCCTCCTTCTACCGTGGTTGCTGCTCGGCAGCCGGTCCCTTCATGCCCAAACCACCTCTTCCGAAAGCGTCAATTGGCGCCAGCTCGAAAGCACCTACCAGTCCGAGCTCAAAAAAATCCATCTGCCACTGATCAGCGCCTACGTGGAGCAATTGAAGCGGCTGGCCGCCACCTCGCGCAGCGCTGAAACCACCGTCGCCATCAATGAGGAGTTGAACCGCATTCAAGCCGTCATCAGCAGCGGCGGTGTGATCGATCTGACCCGCGCGGCCTCCGAACTCAACAACAAAACCGCACCTCTCGCGCCCGAGCCGCCAAAAGCAGCCGCCGGCAAAGCGCTCCTGACCCTGGTCCCAACCATTGCTTCGGAAATCCTCCCTGTCCCCGCTGCTGGCGTTCCGCTCGACTCCGTGCCGTTTCAAAAAATCACCTGGAACATCGAAGCCCTGCCCCGCGGTAGCTACGAAATCGTCGCTCAATGTTCCCTGCAAACCCTCGAACAGGCCGCCTCCCTCCAGCTTTCGCTCGATCATCATCAGCTCGATTTCTCCCTGCTCAGCCGTCATCTCGCCTCCTCTCCTGGCGACTTTCGACTGCTCCGCCTGGGCCTCCTTGAGCTGCCGCTTGACATCGAGGACAGCCCGCTGGAACTGCTCGTGACGCCTGCGGGAGCCAGCGCACAAATCCATCTCCGGCAGCTTTTCATCTCCCGCTCCAGCAGCGAGCCAGCCCTCAAAAACAATTCACCCCCCTCACAGCCATGATCCTCTGGTGGAATGACCAACTCCTGCCGCTCGACCAAGCCCGCCTCTCGCCCATGGACCACGGTTTCCTCGTTGGCGATGGCGTGTTTGAAACGCTGCTCGCCCGCCGTGGCAAAGCCTACGCCGTCACCCGCCACTGGCAGCGTCTGGGACGCTCCTGCGCGGCGATGAAACTGGAAACGCCGCCGCTGGATCTCATCCGCAACGCCATCGACGAAGTCCTGCGCGCCAACCAGGTCGGGGACGGCCGCATCCGCCTCACCGTGACGAGCGGCGTCGGACCCGCGGGCAGCGACCGCGGCGGCCAGGGTCAAAGCCTCTGCATCACCGCGACCACCGCCAAGGACTGGCCCGCCGCCGAGCAGCTTGAACTCAGCCCCTGGCCAAAATTTTCAGCCGGCGCCATGACCGGCGTCAAGTCCACCTCCTACGCCGAAAATGTGCTCGCGCTCGCTCATGCCAAAAAAACCGGCGGCGGCGAGTGCCTGTTCGCCAACGAAAAAGGCGAGCTGTGCGAGGGCACCGGCAGCAACATCTTCATCGTCCGCCAGGGCCGCCTCGAAACTCCGCCTCTGGCCAGCGGCTGCCTCGCCGGTGTCACCCGCGCCTTGGTGCTCGAGACCGCCGCCAGACTCGGCATCGAGGCGATCGAAGCCACGCATCCCATCGGCATTCTCACCCCCGATCAAGTGGACGAGGTTTTCCTCACCTCCACCACCCGCGACATCCATCCCGTCGCCCGCATCGGCTCGCAGCAATGGCCCGCACCCGGCCCTGTCACCAGCCGCCTGCGCACCGCTTTCCTCGAGTGGCAGGAAACGGACACCGACCCCTGATCACGCTTCCAAGCGGCGGCTCGATCAAACGCTGCCGCAGATGCTGTTGCCGGTGCTCAGCAGGTCATCGCAGGCCTGCTGCAAGCGCGCCGCGAGATTCGTCTCCGCCTTTTTCAGGTAGCCGCGCGGATCGTAGAGCTTCTTGTCGCCGACCTCGCCGTCGATCTTGAGCACGCCGTCGTAGTTTTTGAACATGTGCTCGGCGATCGGCCGGGTGAAGGCATACTGCGTGTCGGTGTCGATGTTCATCTTCACGACGCCGTAGTCGAGGGTCTCACGCAGGTCGCTCTCGGAAGTGCCGGAGCCGCCGTGGAAAACGAGGTCCATCTCGGCATCGGCGCCGTGCTTGTCCATGACCGCCTTCTGGCCGTCGCGGAGGATGGAGGGCTTGAGCTTCACC
>CAZKMS010000010.1:0-62700 GCA_964553805.1 uncultured Verrucomicrobiaceae bacterium | reverse complement strand
TGTAGTTTCCCCAGAAGCTGAACTGGGCGACGGTGAGGAAACCGGCGACGAAGATGCCGATCTTGATGAGGCTGAGGCTGTCGGGATTGGCAAGCTGGCCGGAGATCCACCAAAAGAGGAGGGGCACGAAGAAGAGGGAGGGGATCTGGAAGACGCGGAAGAGGGCGCGGCGGCTGACGATCATGACGGTGAGGATGGCGAGGGCGAGGCGGCCGAGCATGCCGCCGATTTCCTGCCAGAAGGTGATCTTGGCGACGGCGGCGTCGCTGGCGTTGCCGCCGATCTGGCGTTTTTTGCCGGCGGGGATCTCGGGCTGGCCCTCGGCGGCGGCTTCCTGCACGGCGGCGCCGACGGCGGTCTTGGCGGTGGTGATCATGGCGGCGTGGCCGGCTTCGTTCGGGGTGTTCAGGGCCTGGGCGCCGAGGATCTGCGGGAGCTGCTGGATGGCGCCAAAGGCGATGCCGTAGCTGGCGGCAAAGACGAGGGTGGTCAAAATGGTGGTGCGGATCAGCTCGGGCGCAAAGAGCTCGCGCAGGCTGGGGCGGCGCAGGGTGCCGGCGGCTTTTTTGCGCGCCCACTCGGGGGACTCGGGGAGGAAGGGGCGGATCAGGATGAGCGGCAGCGCGGGAATGACGCCGGAGATGAGGGTGTAGCGCCAGGCTTCGTGGCCGCCGTGGATGGCGGGCAGGTCGAGCGCGAGCTTGGCGGCGAGGACGTTGGCGGCGGCGACGAGCAGGCCGCCGACGGAGGAAAAGGCCTGGGTGTAACCGAGCACCCTCTCACGCTGGTGGTTGTCCTTGAACAACTCCGCCAGCCAGGCCACGGCGGCGACGAACTCGACGCAGACGCCGATGAAGACGAGGCAGCGGAAGAGCAGGAGCTGGTAAAGAGTGGTGGAGAAGCCGGCGGCGCAGGCGGAGAAAGCGTAAAGCAGGATGCTGAAGGTGAGCACGCGGCGGCGGCCGAGGCGGTCGGTGAGGTAGCCGCCGAGCAGGCCGAAGACGCCGCCGGCGATGGCGGGGATGAAGAACAGCATGCGCGCCCATTGGGTGAACTCAGGGGAGCCGGGCAACAGCAGCGGCGCGCCATCCGGTCCCAGACCGCCGAGGGAGGCGAGCGCCGGTTTGACGATGAGCGGCAGCATCAGCAGCTCATAGATGTCGAAAGCGAAGCCGATGGAGGCGATGATGCAGATGAGCCACTGGGTGGTGGTGAGCTTGGGAGCGGGCATGAGAGAGGAGTGGTGAGGGCGAGCCTAGCGGCGTGGCACAAGGAACGCAACTGCGGGGGCGGTCTTTGCCGGGAATGCGGGGACGCGGTGACTGTGGAATGCTGTCGGATGGAGGCTTGACGGGGGTGTTACGCTGAAGCCATGAAGACGCGTGCGACAATTCAAGGTGTCAGGCCGGTCCCCAGCGTCACCACCCTCGTGCTGCTGGTGTGGTTGCCGCTGGTTGCCTTTGGGCAATCCGTGCCGGCCGAGACCAAGCTGCTGGGCCGCGCCACCACTCCGCAGGCGGGCAATGAGTTCGGCACCGCGGTGGCGGTTTCGGACCGCTTCCTGCTGGTTGGGGAACCTGGCAACAACGATGTTGCTGCGGATGCCGGAGCCGCCCATCTCTTCGACGCCCTCACCGGCCGCCCCCTGCGCAAGCTCACCGCCAGCGACGGCGCGGCAGGCGATCTTTTCGGCTACAGTGTCGCCCTCAGCGGCCACCTCGCCCTGGTCGGCGCTCCTTTTGACGACGACAACGGCAACAACGCCGGTTCGGCTTACCTCTTTGATGTGCGCAGCGGCAAACAGCTCCGCAAACTCAAGGCCAGCGACGGCGCGGCACGCGACTATTTCGGCTGGAGTGTCGCGCTCAGCGGCCACCTCGCTCTGGCTGGTGCTCCTGGCGACGGCGACAACGGCAGCGGCTCCGGCTCGGCCTATCTCTTCGATGTGCGCAGCGGCTTTGAATTCCCCAAACTCAAAGCCAGCGACGGCGCGGCAGGCGACCGTTTCGGCACCAGTGTCGCGCTCAGCGGCCACCTCGCTCTGGCCGGTGCTTATGGCGACGACGACGACGGCAGTTCCTCCGGCTCGGCCTATCTCTTCGATGTGCGCAGCGGCTTCGAATTCCCCAAACTCAAGGCCAGCGACGGCGCGGCAGGCGACTTTTTCGGCCTCAGTGTCGCCCTCAGCGGCCACCTCGCCCTCGCCGGCGCTCCTTTTGACAATGACAACGGCAGCGACTCCGGTTCGGCCTATCTCTTCGATGTGCGCACCGGCGCTCAATTCCCCAAACTCAAAGCCAGCGACGGCGCGGCAGACGACTATTTCGGCTACAGTGTCGCCCTCAGCGGCAATCTCGCCCTCCTCGGCGCGTATCGGCACGCCGGCTACAAAGGCGCGGCCTACGTGTTCGACGCGCGCAGTGGCGCCACCATCCCCACCGGCCATGCCGTCCCCGGCAAACTCATCGCCGCCGACGGCGCGGCAGACGACCGGTTTGGCAGGAAGGTCGCCCTCAGCGGCAACCTGGCCCTCGCCAGTGCTCCTTATGACGACGACAATGGCAGCAACTCCGGCTCGGCCTATTTCATCCGGCCGCTGGCCGCGCCGCTGCCGTTGGCGCGCGTGGCCACCCAAGGCGCGTCCGCTCCAGCTTCGGGCGGCGCAATGTTCAAGAGCTTCCCGCAGGCCTTCATCAATGCCGATGGCGAGACGTGCTTGCAGGCTACCCTCAGCGGCGCGGGAGCCGGTGGCGGCCGCAGCAGCGGGGTGTGGACCAACCTCAGCGGCAGCCTCGGCCTTGGCCTGCGGCTCAAGGACACGGATCTGGGCGATGGCCGCCGCGCCACCAAGATTCACAGTGCCTGGGGCCTCAATGGCAGCCAAGCGCTGATCCAGGCCACCCTCAGCGGCCGCGGTGTCAACAGCGGCAACAACCAGGCTGTGTTTCGCGACAACGGCGCGGATCTGCTGCAGGTGGCGCGCAGCGGGGAAACCTTTGGCGGCCATCTCGGCGGGGCCGCGCCGCGCCAGTTTCTGCAAGTGGCTCAGAACGGCGGCGGCGTGGCCGCTTACCGCAGTCTTTTGAGCAAAGGCAGCGGCGTTGGCTCCGGCAATGACAGCGCGATCTTTTTTGTCGCCAATGCCACCGGCGCAGCCGTTGGCGGCGTGTTTCGCGAGGGTGTCACCGCCACCAGCGCGGGCGGGACGCTGGGGCAGTTGTTTCCGCGGGTGGCGATGGGCAGATGGTCGAATTCCTTCGTCTTTGGAGCGGCGAGGATTCCCGCGGATGGCGGCGCCGCGCGGCAGGCGGTCTTTCGCAATGTTTTTTCAGACCCCGTGGCCACGGTGATCGCTGAGCAGGGAGGGAACGCGCCTGGCACCGGCATGCCACCGGCCAGTTTCCGCTCTTTTCTGGCGGAGGGCGCCAGCGACAACAACGGCCGGCTGCTATGGCGCGCCACGCTGGCCGCCGGGCCGGGGGTGAGCAGCAAGACCAACGAGGGGCTGTGGCATGGCCATGGCAGCGATCTGGTCGCGCGCAAGGGGCAGGAGATCGATCCGGCGGGGCTGCCTGGAGTGCGGATCGCGCGCCTGCTGCAGTTCTGGCCGGGGGTGGATGTGCCGGACTTCGGCGTGCTGCAGGCGCTGGTGCTGGTCAAGCTGAGCGGGCCGAAAGTAGGCGCGGCGAATGACTTGGCCTTGTGCTTTTGGCAGATCAACGCGCCGGATGCGCTGACGGTTCTGTTGCGGGAGGACCAGCCTGTGGAGGGCACGGATGGGCCGGCGGTGCGCGTGATCCAGCGGGTGGATGTGGATTCGATGAACGGCCATTACGCGGTGCTGTGCTCGCTGACGGGTTCGGCCTCGGCGAACCAGGCGCTGTTCACCGGCCAAACCTTCGGCTTGCTGCCGGACGGCGCGAGGCTGCCGGCGATGAAGCTGCGCAAGGGAGTGCTGCACACCCTGCCAGCCACGACCACCACGGCGCGGCTGACCGGCATTAGCCTGCCGGTGGTGACAGATCAAACCGGTGCGGGCGGCAAGGGGCTGGGGCAGGTGATCAACAGCGGCGGCCAGATGGCGCTGACGCTGAGCTTCAGCAACAAGGCGGTGGAGGTGCTCAGCGGCGTGCCGTAATCCGTTGCGGATTTGATGGACAAACCCCGGGTGAAGCCGCTAAAACGGCATAATGCTGCCAATGCCCGCAGCCCTCCTGCAGCCATGACCAACGATCCGCATCCAGTTGAAGACGATGACGAGGCGCCTGTGCTGGCACCGCTCCCGGCGCATACCCGGCCCGTGGTGCCGGTAGCCTTGGTGGCGCCCGGCGCGGAAGGAGAGGTGGAGGCGGACGACGTGGCGGTGGCGCTGGAGCCTCCTGCGCTGCTGAGCGGCGGGACGATGGATTTGCCGCCACCCGAGGGCGGCGGCCTGGGCAAGGAGAAGGCCGCCGCGGTGATCGCCGCCGTCATCGTGCACGTGCTGCTGGCCCTGCTGCTCGGGGTGCTGGTGGTGGTGGTGCCGGGGCCGCCGGCGTCGGAGATCACGGCCATCGCCGCGCCAGCGACCACGGATCAGCTTCCCACCACGCAGAAGATCGCCGAGCCGCCGCCGCAGCAGACCTCGCCACAGATGACCACGAGCATGCAGTTCGTCACTGCGGCCGGCCTGTCCAACGCGCCGATGCCGGCGGTGGAGTTTGACCCGAGCTCCACCACGCTCGACCTCGGCACCACGATGGGGAACTTCAACAGCAACTTCGCTGGCGCCGGCACCGGCTCGATCACGATGTTTGGCAAGAAGATCAGCACCCGCAGCATCTCGGTGGTGATGGATGTGTCCGGATCGATGACGCCCTTCCTGCCGATCGTGGCCAAGGAACTCGACAAGGTGGCGCCCGGCAGCAATCTCGTGCTCTACTCCGGCTGCGGCCTGCTGCAGGAACCGGACAATGTGGACCGCGAGTTGTACACCTTCACCGAGGCGGGCGACCGCTTCAAGAACCTGCCGCCGGAGGTCTTCCAGCAGATGACGGACCGCAAGAAGACCTACCTCATCAAGGCCCGCAACATCAACCACGCGCAGACCGCGCTGCTCTCCCGCCGTGCCATGATGGCGGACACGGTCTATTGGTTTGCCGACTTCCAGGACGCAGTGGACATGGGCGTGATGAACCACCTGGTGGAGACCTACAAGAGCAAGAACAAGAAGATCTATCTGCACGCCGTGCGCCGCGGCAGGTCGTTCGAGGTGGTGGTGGAGAATCTGATCAAACGCCTCGGCGGCGAGGTGATCGAGACGAAGATCAATTGATCTTCATTCCTCCTACTCCTACTCAGTGCAGGCGGGGAAATCACACCCGCTCCAGCTTGTACGGATACACCCGGCCGCTGTTCCACTGGCAGACGTAAAGGTCGCCCGTCGTGTCCACGCAGACGTCGTGGCAGTTTTGGAACACCGGCTCGGCCTGCAAAAGCTGCGCCAGCTTGCCGTCGCGGTACACCGGCGCCCTGCCGCCGGGGTTGGAGACGTTTTGGCCGGCCTCGTCGAGGATGGTGACGAAGCCGCGGTCCTGCCACATGCGGTAGTCGTTTTCAAAGGTGCCGAAGCAGACGCCTGAATAAAGGTGCTGCCCGGCGATCACGGGCCGGCTGATGTAGGCGCCGGGCAGGTAAACCGTGCGCACAAATTCGCCCGCCAGCGTGAACCAGTGGAATTCGTTGCGAATGCGCGCGGTGGCCACCAGCAGCGGCTCGGGGCCGCGCGGGTCCAGCGCCACGCCGTGCGCCTGCAGGAACTTGCCCTGCTTGGCCGGTTGCGAGCTTTTGCCGCCGAACTTGCGGAGGAATTTGCCCGCCGCGTCGAACTGCAAAAGCCACTGCGAGCCATAGCCGTCCGCCACATAGACATCGCCGTTCGGCGCGACAGCGGTCTCGGTGGGGCGGTAGTCCTCGCGCTCGGTGTAGGCGCCGATTTTGGCGGGGTCCGGCAGCTCCTGCACGATCTCGCCTGTCAGCGTGGTCTTCACCACCTTGCCGGCGCTGGCGTCGGTGATCCACAGGTGCTCGCTGCCATCGGCGGCGCGGGCCAGCGACAGCCCGTGCGCGCCGGGGAATCCCAGCGTCCAAGCGTCGAGCAGTTTGCCGTCCGTGTCGAAGATGAGGACGTTGTTTTTCGGGTGGTTGGTGAGCAGGAAAAGCCGGCCGTCCGCTGTTTGCGCCATCTCGTGGCAGTCTTTGACCGGATGCCTGGCGGGATCGGCCTGAGACCAGCGCTTGCGCACGCGGTAGCGGAACCCGCCCTGGCCGATGACGAGGCCGTCCGTCGGGTCGGTCTTGCTTTGGGCGCGGACGAAGGGGGCGGCTCCGGCGGCGCAGACGGTGGTGAGCAGTTGGCGGCGGCTGAGGGTTTTCATGCAGGTTCAATACACAATGGAATCCGTTGTCACGCGATCCCGGTAAAGCTGGATCGACTCAAAGCAAAGGATGAAGAAGCAGACCGCCACCGAGAGCAGCAGCAGCAGCCAGGCGAGCCGCGCCGGTTTTTCGCGCACCCGCAGCGCGCGCAGGCTGAGCCCCACCGCCACCGCGGTGAAGGAGCCCTGCAGCAGCAAGTCGAGCACAAAGGCCCGTGGCGAGCCGAGCACGGCCTCGTCAGGGATGAAGCCCGGCCCGTAGCGCAAGGGCAGCGCCAGGCAGCAAGCCGCAAAAACCACCGGCATCCAGTAGGACCAGCCGTGCGGCGCCATGGTCGCCACCGCGCGCAGCACACCGGCGCAAAAGGCCATCGTCGCCAGCGCGGGCACGAGAGTGATGAAGATGTCGAAGGCGGTCAAAACGGTGGAGGCGCAGTCTAGCCGGTTTTTGCGCGCCGCCCAGCATCAACTGCGTTTGCCGCGACCGGCCCCGGCTTGCGTCCGGCCCACAGCCCGCTATAGCAGGCGGAGTCCCATGTCCGACCTCATTACCCATCCCGCCGATCTGAAGCCCGACACACCCTGGAGCGCTACCATCTGGGCGCACACCGCCGAGGAGGCGCTGGTCGATCACGAGACCAAGGCCCGCCTCTGCGTGGCGACCTTGCTGCCTTTCAAGGATCAGAAGCCGGACTGGGAAGGTTTTGTGCGCAGCATCGACTGGATGCGGCAGTGCGGCGCGCACTACGGGGTCGAAATGGCCTTCGTGCTGAATGCGGACACCGGCTACATCTTCGATCTCGACGACGCCACCTATGCCGAAGTCATCAAACGCTTTCGCGACGCCTTTCCCCAGGATCGTTTCATCGCCGGTGTCACCGCCCGCGGCGCGGAAAACGACAACGTGTTCAAAGCGGAGCGCTACCACCCGCTGCTCGACATCGCCCAGCAATACGACAACGGCGAGGTGATGATCATGACCTCGAAGCTGCTCAACCAGCTCGCGCCCGAGGCGCGGCGCGACGCCTATTTCGAGATCGCCGGGCACATCACCCTGCCCGCCATCGCGCACGCGCTGGAGCCTTCCTTTGTGCCTTGGGCCACGCCGTACGAGCCCTGGCTGCTGCACGAGATCGCCAATCACCCGAAGTACGTCGGCGGCAAAATCAGCACGCTCGACGAGCCGCATTTTTTATACTGGGCGGCGATGTGCAAGGACTTGAAGCTGCCCTTCGCTCCGCACAGCGGCGACGACTACGGCATCCCCACCGCCATTCGTCTCGGCCTGCCGCTGCTCATCGGCGCCGGCGTCAGCGCCTGCCCGCTGATCTGCGCCGCGCGCGACATGTGGCTGCTCGACAGCATCGTGGACAAAAAATTCAAGACCGGCAGCGGCCGCTTCGACACGCGCGTTTACAAGCTTTTCGAGGCCTTCCAATCGTTCGAGGATCTCGTCTTCCGGCTCGACGATCGCTTGAGCGCCGCCGCCTACAAGCACAGCACCGCGCACGTGCTGCATCAACTCGGCCTCATCGCCGCACCGGAGCCGCACCCGGACTGCAAGGACCTGCGCGGCAGCGACGAAGCCTTGCGCATGAGCGAGGCCCTGCGCCGTCCGCTGCGGGTGGCCAGGCGGCTCGGCATCCCGCATTTCGAAACCGTCTGAATCCAACCAGCCCGCGCCGTCCGATGACTTCCCTGCTCTTGGTCATGCTCGGCGGCGGTCTTGGCAGTGGCCTGCGTTATGGCTTGGCGGCCTGGATCGATCAACGCCATGGCTCGTCCTTTCCGTTGGGCATTCTCATCGTCAACGCGCTCGGCTCGCTGGTGATCGGCTACCTCGCAGGGTTGTTCGCACTGGAGCAGCGTTGGATGGTCAGCGAGCATGCGCGCTGGCTGCTCATGACGGGGTTCTGCGGCGGCTTCACCACCTTTTCCACCTTCAGCCTGCAGACGTTCGCCCTGCTGCGCGATGCGCAATGGCTGCTCGCCGGCGCCAACATCCTCGGCTCCGTGCTGCTCTGCCTCCTCGGTGTCTGGCTCGGCCACCAGCTCGCGGCGGTGCTGCACCGGTGACACGCGGGGAGGGTGCGGCGCTGTAGCCGGGGGTCTGTGACCCCGGTTGAGGGCAGGTGCGGCACGCGGGACAGCCGGCCTCACAGAGGCCGGGTACCGCATTTGCCAGACAGACGCTTAGACGTGGATCGGGTGTCCTTTGGCGACTTCGGTGGCTTCCTTGACCATCTCAGACAGCGTGGGGTGGGCGTGGATGGTGCCTTCGATTTCGTCCCAGGTGGCTTCCAGGTTCATCGCCAGGCCGATCTCGGCGATCAACTCGGTGCTCTCGCTGCCGATGATGTGAGCGCCGATGATTTCGCCGTGCTTCTCGCCGTAGAGGATCTTGACGAAACCCTCCGGCTCCGCCGCCGCCAGGGCCTTGCCGCTGGCCGCGTAGGGGAACTTGCCGATCTTGAAGGCCAGGCCTTTTTCCTTCGCCGCGCGCTCGGTGAGGCCGATGCTGGCCACCTGCGGATGGCAGTAAGTGCAGCCGGGGAAGACGCCGACTTTCTTCGGCTTGGTCTTTCCGAACATGCCTTCGACAGCCTGCACGGCCTCGTAGCTGGCGACGTGCGCGAGCCAGGGCGGCCCGATGATGTCGCCCGCGCCGTAAACGCCCTTCACGCTGGTTTGATAGCGGTCGTCGGTTTGCAGCCAGCCCCTCTCCGTGAGTTTCAGCTCGACGCCCTCAGGAAGAACGGGAGCCACGCCGATGGCGACAAGGCAGACATCCGCCTCAAGCGTTTCGTTGGCGGCGCCTTCGACGGTGATCTTCACCTTCTTCCCATCCTCGGAAGTGCTCGTGACTTTGGTGTTGGTGAGGATCTTGATGCCGGCCTTGGCGAGGCTTTTTTCGAGTGTCTTGCTGACCTCGGTGTCCTCCACGGGCAGGATGTCGGGCATCATCTCAACCACGGTGACTTTGGTGCCGTAGGCGTTGAAGAAGTAGGCGAACTCGATGCCGATCGCGCCGGCGCCGATGACGATGATGCTCTTCGGCTGGGTCTCCAGGGTCATCGCCTCCTTGCTGCCGATGACGGTTTTGCCATTGAAGTCAAAGCCGGGCATGGGGCGGCTCTTTGCGCCGGTGGCGATGAGGATGTTCGCGGCCTCATAGGTCTCGGTTTTGCCGTCCGTGCCGGTGACTTCGACCTTGCCCTCGGCAGGGATTTTCGCGGTGCCGCGGAAGTAATCGACCTTGTTCTTCTTGAACAGAAATTCAATGCCCTTGTTGAGCTTGTCGGACACGCCGCGGCTGCGGCCGATGACCTTGCTCCAGTCGTACTCGACGCTGCCAATTTTGAGTCCGAACTCCTCGGCGCGGTGGGTCAGGGTGTGGTAGAGTTCGGCGTTTTTGAGCAGGGCCTTGGTCGGAATGCAGCCCCAGTTCAGGCAGGTTCCCCCGGCACGATCCATTTCGACGCAGGCCACTTTTTTGCCGAGTTGAGCTGCCCGGATGGCGCCGACATAACCGGCGGCGGCCCCGCCGATGACAATGAGATCGTATTTCATGGGATGTTTGGGGGAAATGACCAGCGCAGAAAAGCGCAGGGGCACCCGGAATTCAACCGGGTTTCGGAGCGCTGCGGGGAAGACCAGGAGCAAATGGCATCAGAGATTGATCCTGGCGGCATTTCATTCAGGTTGGAGACGGCCTTTCAGCTTGCAAATGACTCCCCACGGCGACACAGTCATCCCAGAACTTCTGCCGCTTTATGCCTCAGGACCGGACTCCATCCAAAAAGCTCAAGCCTCTCTCGGAGGTTCGCAAGGCGTTCTCCGAGGCGCGATCCGCTCACTACACCTCCTTTCAGACTGTAACAGGGCAAATGATTCGGGAGATTCAAGCGAGCAGGAAATACGCGCCCTCTCCCAGTTCGCGCGTGACTCGGGGCTGATTCTCGACCCTCAGGGCGTCCAGCGCCTTATTGAGTCAAGTTTCCTCGGCAACGGCCTGGAGACAGGGTCGGCGTGCTGGGTAAGCGCGCCCTCAAGGACTACGATCCCAGAACCTTTAACGATGAAACCGGAGAGGTCTTTTTCAAGCCCACAGACTCCCTTTTCGACTACCTCAGCGACCACCAAATCGTCAACCACGTCTTCGGCGATGATGTCCGGCGTGAAGGGTTTTACGAGCACGATGGAAGCCTCCATGTGGTCGTCTCCCAGCCATTCATCAACGGGCGCCACGATAAAAGCAGCGCGTTCATCAGCCGGCTGGAACAAGCCGGCCTTCAACATGACACTGGAAGCCGTTTCTTCGTCGATGGCGGCCCGGCAGGAATACTCCAAGTCATCGACATGCACGAAGACAACGTCCTGTTCGACCGCTTAGGACAGGCTTATGTGATCGACGTTCACTTTCGATTCCCCTCCCGTGCCGCCCGAATCGAAGCTCTCAAAGCCTTGGGCCTGGGGGGTGCCTAGCGGGACCCCAATTCAACCGGTTTCGAGAAGCTGCTTTTTACCGGCGCTTTACAGACGTGGAGCCTGCGGCAGCGGAAACTGCGAGCGTCATGAAATCACTTGTCCTTCCAATCACCCTGTCCCTGGCGGTCTTCGCGCTCGTCCAGACTGCCGCTGTCCTGTCGTCCGCCGAACCGGCGACGATCGTCAATCCCTTGATCCGTTACGATCAATTTGCCGCGAATGTGGTCGAAGTCGGGGCGTTGCGCGAAAGACGGCGGCTTACCGAACAGGAGTTTCTCAAAGAGATGCGGGACCCTGCGGCGGTGCTCCTGGACGCGCGCAGCGGGCCGATGTTCGCGCTGCGACACTTGCAGGGTGCGGTGAATTTGAGCCTGCCCGACTTCACTGAAGCGGCGCTGCGAAAGATCATTCCCAGCAAGGCCGCGAAAATCCTGATCTACTGCAACAACAACTTCACTGGCAGCCCGGTGGCGATGGCGGCAAAGAGAGCGCCGGCTTCGTTGAATGTGCACACGATGGTGACGCTGCATTCCTACGGCTACCAAAATGTGTTCGAACTCGGCCCTCTGCTCGACGTGCGCAGCACGTTGCTGCCGATGGCGGGCAAGGAAGTCGAACCCCGACACGCCAAGCCATGAGCACGCGTTTCCTTTTGTTGTGTTTCACGACACTTAGCACCAGTCTGCATCTGTCCGCAGCGGAGCCATCTTTCGACCTGCGCGCGCATGAATGGGGCACCTTCACTGCGGTGACCGGCAGCGATGGTGTGCCGGTGCCGTGGTGGACGCCGGCGCTGGAAGGCCCGGCGGCATTGCCGGAGTTTGTGCGGCCGCTGCCCGCCTTGTCCAAAATTCAGCAGCCGTGGCTGCTGCGCATGGAAACACCGGTCATCTACTTCTATGCGAACCAGCCAGCTCGTGTGCAAGTGCGCGTCGGTTTGAATCAACTGCGGCTGACGGATGTTTTTCCGCAAGCGCAATCCATGCCGTTGAGCATGGGCATGCTCGATAGCGCGCCGTTTGAGGCCATTTGGGAACTGCGCCTCCAGCCTCCCGGCGACTCTGTTGGCAAGCACCTGCCGCAGGTGGCAGAGCGCGGCGCGCATTACGGCCACGCGCGCGCGGTGCCGCAGGCTTGGTGGGTGGTCAATGGCACGCCGCCCGAGGCGCCTGAGGTGGAAAAATTCCTGTTCTATCGCGGCGCCGGCAACGCGCAGATGCCCCGGCGCATTGCGGGCGTTGCCTCAGACGGCGTCACGCTGTTTCCAGGCGGGACGGGCCTGTTTCTGGTGCAGGTCGATGCCCAGGCCTGCTGCTGGCGTGAGGTCGGCAGGGACGCATCGATCGCCGCGCGCGGCAATTCGTACACCGTGCCGCTGCCGGCTCAGAGTGATTCGCCGGGAAGTGCCGATGCCTTGGCGCAAAGACTGCGCGATGCGCTGTCAGCAGCGGGGCTGACGGCGGATGAAGCAGCGGCGATGGTGGCTACTTGGCGCGAGGCTTGGCTGGCAGAGCCCGGCTTGCGCGTGCTGGAGATCCTGCCGCGAGAATGGGTGGACCAGGTGCTGCCGCTGCGCATCGAGCCCGCGCCGGAGCATTTGGAGCGGGTCTTCGTGGCGCGCTGGGAACTGCTGACGGCGGAGGATGAGGAGGCGGCGCTGACCCTGCTGGAGCAACCACCCTCTGCGGAAACCCCGGCGTCCCCTCCGGCTGGCTGGCGTCGGGGCCGCTTCACTCCGGCCTTGCTCGAGCGCGTGGCGGCGATTCGCGATCAACGCTTTCGCCAGCAGATCGCGCAGACGGCTTCCCTTTGGCGGCAATCCGGGTTAGAGGAAAACGAGAACGCGACCACCCATGCCCACGATCCTGGTCATTGAGGACGACAGCGCCATCCGGCGCGGCGTCGTTGACGCATTGCGCTTTGCCGGTCATGAGGTGCTGGAGGCGGCGGAGGGCGCGGCCGGCATGGACCTCGCTTTGAGCGCCCGCTTCGACCTCGTGCTGCTCGACTTGGTGCTGCCGAACCACAGCGGCTTCGACATCCTGCGCGCGCTGCGCGATCATCGCCCCGGCACGCCGGTGATTGTGCTCTCAGCGCGGGGCGAGGAGGCGGACCGGGTCAAAGGTTTGAAACTCGGCGCCGATGACTACGTGGTCAAACCCTTCAGCGTGCGTGAACTGCTGGCGCGGGTGGAGGCGGTGCTGCGCCGCTGTCCGGAGCGTCCGCGTGAACTCAACGGCGTGCTGCGCTTTCCCAACGGCGTGGCGGACTTGGAGCGGCTGGAGCTGCGCTACAGCGGCGACGGTGGTCGCGCCGAGCTTTCCGAGCGCGAGGCGGCGCTCATCGCCTACCTCGCCGCGCATCGCGGCCGCGCCATCTCCCGCGAAGAGCTGCTGCGCCGCGTCTGGCGCATCGAGCCGCGCGGCCAGGAGACACGCACCATCGACATGCATGTGGCGCACCTGCGTGCCAAACTGCGCGACGATGGCGCCGCGCCGAAGTTTCTGCTGACCGTGCGCGGCCGCGGCTACATGCTGGTGGCGGAGGAATCATGAAACGCCCCTGGATTCACTGGTTGCTGTTTGCGCTCTGTTTGGCGGTCTTCACCGGCGCGGTGCTGTCGATCACCCGGCGCGCGCTGGCCATGGAGGGACAGCGGCAAGCAGCGGCGGCGGAGGCGCAGAGGCAGGAAAAAATCCGGCTGGCGCTCTGGCGCATGGAGGCGGTGGCCGGCGCGCTCCTGATCCGCGAGAATGCCCGCCCGCCCCACCACTACCAAGCCTTCTTTCAACCGGAGGACGTGATCCTCAGCGCCAGCGAGGCGTTGCCGCCGGGCCGGGCCCTGCTGCCTTCCCCACTGTTCGACAACCTGCCTGATTTGGTGCGTCTGCACTTCGAAAAAGGCGCGGGTGAAAACGTGTTGTGCAGTCCGCAGGTGCCCAGCGGCGATCAAAAAACCGTCGCTGCCGCCTGGTATGTGACCAGCCCGCAGGCAACGCTGGCGGCGGAGCGCCTCGCCGGCTTGGAGAACCTGCTGGGGGCGCATCCCGAGGCCATCGAAGTCGCGCGACAGAGCCTGCCACGGGATTCAGCGCCCGCTCCCGCCCTGCCGCCAAACATCCCGGTGGGCGCGCCGATTGGCGAGTCGCAGGTGGCTTTCAACCGGCGCGAGCAAGTCCAGCGCGACAACCTGGTTTTGTCGAACGCGGTTCAGCAAAAAGTGGATGCTCTCAAGACCCCGCAGAAAAGTGCCGCCGCTCCCGCGGGGGCCAGCGGCGAAACCAGTCCCGCAGCGCGCGCCTGGTCCGGTGATCTGGCGGCGCGTTGGCTTGGGGAAGACTTGTTCTTGATGCGTCCTGCCCGTTTCAACGGCCAAATGCGCCTGCAAGGTGTGTGGCTCGACTGGCCGCAACTGCACGCGCGGCTCATTGAGGCCGCGCGCGATCTGCTGCCGGAGATGCGGCTGGAGCCTCTGCGCGCTGGCGCGCGCGACGACTGGATGGCGCTGGTGTCCCTGCCGGTGCGGCTCGTGCCAGGGGCGGTGCCGGTGGAGACCTCGCACAACGGTTCCGCGTTGAAACCCGCCTTGCTGCTGGCCTGGAGCTGCCTTCTGGCCGCCGCCGCCGCCATCGCTTTCGTGCTGCATCGCGCCATCCAATTGAGCGAGCGCCGCGCCGCCTTTGTCTCCGCCGTGACGCACGAGCTGCGCACGCCGCTGACGACCTTCCAGCTTTACTCGGAAATGCTGGCCGATGACATGGTCGCCGAGCCTGCGCAGCGCAAAAGCTACCTGCGCATCCTTTGCACCGAAGCCACCCGCCTGACGCATCTGGTGGAAAACGTGCTGTCCTTCTCCCGGATCGAGCGCGGCCGCGCGGCGGTGCGCCTGGAGAGTCTTGGCGTGGAGGCGCTGCTCAGGCGGGTGACGCCGCGTTTGCGCGATCATTGCGAGCAGGCCGGATTGGAATTGCGCATCGAAACCGGCGAGGCGGCGCGCGGCGCCTTGCTGCGAGCCGACCCAATGACACTGGAGCAAATTCTTTTCAACCTAGCCGACAACGCCTGCAAATACGCCGCGCCCAGCTCCGATCCACGCGAACTCTGGCTCCGCGTCACAGGCGCGGGCGCCCGCGTTTGCTTCGCCGTCCGTGATCACGGGCCCGGTCTCAGCAGCGAAGCCCGGCGCAAGCTGTTCCAGCCCTTCAGCAAGTCCGCCGCCGAAGCCGCGGCCAGCGCACCCGGGGTCGGCCTGGGCTTGGCGCTCTGTCGCCGGCTGGCGCGCGAGTTGGGCGGCGAGCTTTCGCATCACCGTCCGCAAGGCGGCGGCGCTGAGTTTCGACTGTGTTTGCCTCTGCGCGGCAGGCCCCTCTCGTAACGGAAGACGTCAGTCTTTCCCCCGGGTGCGGCTGTCCAGCAATCTCCGGCGAGATCACTTCAGCAGGGTGACGTGGCCTTTGAACTCCTTCTTGCCTGCCAAATCGGCGCCGGCCTTGAATTTGACGACGTTTTTGGACGTGGTCTGGCCGAGGTCGGGGCTGTAGATGGAGCTGGGGCTGAGGTAGAGGCGGAGATCAGGCTCCCATAAGGCCTCCGGCGCCATCCAGCGGATAGGCCCGATGGGGGCGGACGCGCCGGGCCGGGTGCGGCCTGAGGCGTCGAGGAAGAGGGGAATGCAGGCGTCGTCGTAGGCGAATCGCTCCAGCGGCGTGCCGGAGGCGTCGGTGACGAGGGTGGCGCGGCGGCTCTTGCCTTCCCAATCCTTGATGTGCTTGCCGTTGAGGTTTTCGTGCGGATCCCCCCAATGCTGGACGTTGTGGTGGAGATACTGGACCGAGCCGTCGCCGGTCACGACCTGCCGCGACAGGCCGAAGTCGGAGATGGCCAGATCATCGTCGCCGTCCCGGTCGAGGTCGAGGATGAGGGAGCCGCCATCATAAACGAAGTCGCGGATGACGGCGCCGCCCACGGCATCGGGAGCGCTGCGGCTGACGCGGCGGCCGAGGGCGTCGTAAGTGTAGGAGACGAGCACGCTGCCGCCGCCGGGATTCGTCACCGACACGAGACGGTTTTCGGCGTCATAGGCAAAGGCGAGCTGGCCGGCTGTGCCGCGGGTGAACAGGCTGAGGTTATCCTCCGCGTCCCATTCCAGCGGGCCGCCGGGCCAGATTTCATAGCGGCCGAGCGCGTCCTGATGGTAAGCACCGGGGCTCGCGCCACCGGAGACGGAAAGGCGGCGGCCTTCGAGGTCGAGGGTGTAGGAAACCTCGCTCGTGTTGTCGGGGCCGCCGGGGAATTCGCGGTGCTGGGTGAGGGCGCCGGTGACGTGGCCGAGGAGGTTGCGGGTGAGGGTGATGGCGTGCCGGGGTGGTTGCTGGCCTTGTTGCCCGGCGGCAAAGGCGGCGACTTTTTGCAGCAACTGCTGATCGGCATCGCGGCGGCAGCGGGTGTCTTCCAGTATGCTGTTGGCGGCATTCTGTACGAGCACGCGCACGCAGGCGTCGAAGCTGAGGTCGCCGGAGAGCATGGGCGAATCGCCATCGCCGCGATAGCTGTAGGTGGTGACGACGCCGTTGCCGGTGGTGCTGCGCCAGAGGCGGCTGCCGGCGTATTCATGGCTGGCGAGCAGCGGGGAAACCGGCTGGCCATCGGAACCCACCGCGGAGACGGTGAGCAGGCGGCCCAGGGCGTCGCGCGTTTCGGCGAAGCTGCTGCCATTGGGGTACGTCACGGAGGTCCGCCCGCGGTGGTCGAAGCTGCTGGTGACGGTGTGGCTGAATTGATCGCTGCCGATGGTGGTTTCGGTGAGTGCGTTGCCGAGCGAGTCGCAGGTGAAGCTCACGGTGGAATCACCCTGCGTGACGCTGCGCGCCAGGCCGCGGCCGTCGTAAACGCAAACGGTGGCGGGCACGGCCTGCACGCTGGACGGCAGGTCCGCGTGGCTGATGGAGATCACGCGGTGCAGCGCATCGTGGCCATAGGTGATGAGGGCGCCGTTGCGCTGCCGCATGCCGGTGGGCCGCCCGGACGAATCGTAGCTGATCTCCTCAAAGGTGGCGTCGGGACAAGTGACGCGCGTCACGCGGCCCAGGGCGTCGCAGGTGAAGGTGGTGCGGCGAGCGGCGGAGTCTTCCACATGGAGCAGCTCACCGCAGCGTGCGAGCGCGCTGCTGAGCACTTCGGGCGTGCCGTTGTTATCCGCATCTGCGAGCACGCGGCTGCTGAAGGCGTCGCCGAGGCTCGTCACGCCATCATATTCGAGTTGAACGACGAGACCGCCGGGTTCGGTGACGGTGACGGGGCGGCTGAGGGAGTCGTAGGTGACGGAGGCGGTGTTGCCCGCGCCGTCCGTGGCCTGCACGCAGCGGCCCAGCGCGTCGTAAACGAAGCTGTAGGTGAAGGTTTGCTCCGGCTGGCCGGCGTGGAGCAAATGGGGCGTCGTCCCGCAAGAAAGTGTGTTGCCATTGCCATCCCGCGTGACGGTCACAGCGCAGGCGCCATCGTCGCAACGGATGGGCCGGCCGACGCGGTCATATTCGATGCTGAGCAGGGAGTCGCCGTTGCAGGTGACGGAGACCGGCAAACCAGCGGGCGAGTGATGGATGACGGTGGTTTCCGTGACGGGCGCGCCGGGGGCGCCGGGGGTGAAGCGTTCCTCGATGAGGGTGTCATCCGGCGTGAAGACATCGAAAAACAGATCGGAAAGCGCGAAGTTCGAGCGGTTGGAGCGGACCGTATTGTTGTTTTGGGCGCGCATCGTGAAATGAAAATCCTGCATGCTGACCTTGCCGGTGCCCAGACCGCCGCCCGATACCATTGCGGCGAAATGCAGGTCTTGCATGCTCACCTTGCCGGTGCCGAGGCCGCTGCCCGCTGCCATCGCGGTGAAATGCAGGTCTTGCATGTTCACCTTGCCTGTTCCAAGACCGCTGCCGGTGGATTTGTAAAGCAGCGCGTTGTTCGTGGAGCCGGGCTGGTCATCGAGTTCGCCGTGGATGGAGGTGATGACGCGGCCCTGATTGCCGTACTCAAAAGAGGCGACGTTGCCCATCGCATCGGTGACCGAAGAGAGGCGGTGAAAGCCGTCGTAGGCGAGCAGGGTCACGGGAGCGGGAACGCCTTGCGCGACAACGGTGGCGTAGCGGACCGGCGCGCCGAGGGCGTCGTAATCGCATTCCGTGGTGACGGCGCCTGGCGTGCCGGCGCCGCCTTCGATGCAGCGGTGCGGCATGCCGCGCTCGTCAAAGGTGAAGTCGCAGACGAGATCCTCCGCCTGCCCGCGGCTGGAGGCAGGAGTGCTGAGGCGGACGATCTGCCCGGCGGCGTCGTAAGTGATGTCGCAGACGGCGAAGTTTTCGAGGCCGAGCGTGTCCGGCACGAGCACGCCGGAGGCATTTACCGGGCGCTCCTCCGACGCCACGCGGACGAGGCTGCCGCGGCTGCCATAAACGCAGAAGTCGGAATAGGCGGGGTTCGAGGCCACAGGCGTGCCGTCCGGGCCGAGGTGGTCGGTATCGCAGCGGACGACGCAACCGCCGGCGTCGATGATTGCGGTGGTGGTGATGCGCACGCCGGGGGCGATCTCCGGACTGCTGGCGGTAATGCATTGGCCGAGGGGATTGTAGCCGAAGAGCCAGTCGTGACCGAGCGGGTCAGTCACGCTGACGCAGCGGCCCAGGTCGTCATAGGCGAAAGCCGTCGTGAGTGCCAGGCCGCCGGGGTCATCGGTCATGCTGACGGGCCAGGCTTCGAGATAATTGTAAGTCCTGTAGAAAGAGGAGCCTTCGCCATTCAGCACGGTGCAGGCGGTGAGCTGGCCTCGCGCGTTGTATTCGTATTGAGCGCCGGAACCGGGGAGGGGGCCCGTCTCGCCGGTGAGATTGCCGTGGCCGTCGTAGTCGAAAGCGAACTTCTGGCCGTGGGCGGTGATGATTTGAGTGGGAAAGCCGGGAGGGATGGGCGTGTGCTGGCGCCTGCCCGTGGGCAGACCGGAGGCGGCATCGCGCGTGGTCATTCCCTCATCGCCGGAAGATCCGGCGTCAAATCCCGGATCGAAGGCGCGCAGCGGCTTGTGCTGCCGTTTTCCCGTGGGCAGACCGGAGGCGGCGTCGCGCGGCGGGCTCAAGGCCAGTGGCTTGTGCTGGCGTTTGCCCGTGGGCAAGCCGGAGGCGGCGTCGCGGGGAGACACCACGCGCTCGCCGAAAGTCTGGCCCTGCGTTTGTTTCGGCACGGTCACGTTCATCGAGATCCGGTTCGGCATGCCGCCGCCGTTGATGCTCCCCATGGGTTCGAAGATTCGTTTCCCTGTCGGTCTGCCGGAAGGAGGGTCGCTTTTGAGGGTGATGTCCGCAATGTAGCCCGTTGTCCGGCCTGTTCCCGTCGCCCGCTTCGATGGATTTTTTCCGCCTTTGACGCTGATACCTCCGATCGGATTTCCCGGTGCCGCGTAGTGCTGTCCTTCCATGCCGCCGCCGGGATTGCGACCGCCTTTGATGGTCAGGCCACCGATGGGATTGCCGGGTTTGGCAGACGGCTCGGAGCCGAAGCCCGGCAGGCAGTAGCAATAGGCCGAACGCGTGGCGCCGTTGGAAGCCACCAGCGTCAGCACGCGCGCATTGCCGCGCTCGCGCACCGGACAGTCCCTGCGGAGATCGCGGTCGTAGAGGCATTCCTCGCGGCTGCCGTCGGGATGGGTGATGGCGATGGGGCAACTGTCGGCATTGTAGGCGATGGTGGTTTCAAAGAAGGCGGGATCGCTGGCGCGGAGCTTGGTGGCCGGATTCGGCAGCGTGTCGGCGGTCACGGGCTCGCCCGGCGTGGCGAAGCCGGTGTATTCGCGGATGCGGATGGGGCGGTGCTGAGAGTCATGGAGGGTTTCGGTCACGCGGCCGAGTTCGTCGTTTTCGTAAATGGCGTAACAGGCCAGGTTTCCCGCCACCATGACTTCGGCCATGGACATTTTCAAAATCGTGACATGGCCGCCGCCGTGGCGGTCGTGCGTCGCGACGGCATCGTAGTCCACCGCCCGTGGATCGGCGGCGGCGGTGTAGGTGAAGGCTTCGTACAAACGCCCCGCGCCGTCGGTGATGCTGAGCAGGTTGTCATTGAGCCGCGGGTCAGGCGAGCCGGCGGCATAGGCGAAGGTCATGTCCCCCGCCACCGGTGGTGAGCCGGGCACGAAGGGGCAGGAGACCGCGGTCTTCATGCCGTCCGCGCCGGAGTAAGTATAGCTGACGCGCAGCAGCGGCGCGCCGCCTTTTTCGGCGATGACGGAGGCGATGCGGTCGTTGATCCAGGCCACGGAGAGACGGTGGCCAAACGTGTCGTCCACGGAACTGAGTTGGCCGCTGGCGGCATCGTAGGCGAGCGTGAGCGAAACGTCGTTGCGGTCGGTGATGGCGGCGAGCTTGCCGGCGGCGGGCGAGCTGTCGAGCGCGCGGAAGACCCACTTGCCGGTGTCGGCAAAGGTGAGGGTGAAGACTCCATTGCCGCTGAAGCGGCCTTCGCGGAACAGACCGTCGGCACTGTAGGAGCCGTCCGGCTTGCGGTAAAGGATGCAGGCGCGTCCGCCGCCATCGCACAGCCGCAAGCGCGGCGCGTCAGGCCCCGCCGCAGCGGGGAGAGGCTCAATGGAGACGTTGTAGCAGAAATCCCAGCCCGGTCCGTGGCCGGAGGAAACGGATCCCTTCGAGCGGTAGGTGGAGATCCAGGCCAGCGGCGGCCCGGCGGGGCAGTCGAGCGCGAGATCGGCCATGTGGAACGCCACCTCGCCCGGCAGGCCGGAACCGGCGGGAGCGATGATGCTGGAAGTTTTGTTGGAGCGGGAGGAGTTGTGATCCTGCACGCTGGCGCGATTGGCTTCCGCGCCAGTGCCTTTGGTTTTGATGGCGTGGGCATTGACGGCTGGCAAGAGGCTCGACTGGAAGAGCGGGTTTTCCCCCGAAGAAGGCGAAGGCTGATAAATCGGGCTGCCGGAGACAACGCGCCCCACGTTGGCACCCGCGCCCTTCGTATTGATGGCGTGGGCATTGACGATCGGCGCGCCGGGCGGCAGCGCGGGCGGGCCATCGCTGGCGCGGCCGCTTTCCGTGACTTCCAGCGGCTGGTTCAGCGCCAAGACCGTCTCGCCGCTGGCATTCTGAATGACCGCGGCCGTCACGAGCGAGCCGGGCGTGAACCCACCCTCCACGCGCGCCCGCCAGACACCGTCGCCGAGGTCTTCCAGTGGCACCGTCATCGACGAGGCGCCATCGATTTCCAACACCAGCACGACGCCCCCCGGCAGCTGCTGGCCCTGAATCAGCAGATCACCGCCGGACTGAGACAAAACCGGCTGTGAAAAGGAAAAAACCTCCGGCTCGGGCACGGCCACGCGGTAGAAAGCCTTCTCGCCGGGCGGCTCCGGGTCCAGCCACTCTCCCACCGCGCCGTCCGCCTCCACCAGCGCCACTTGCTGCCATCCGCCGGGGCCGCTGGCCGTGAGCGTGGTGGATTTTTCAATCCGGTAACGCAACCCCGCCTCCGCCTGCCAGGTCAGGCGCGCGCCCGGCAGCAGCTCAACCGCGGGACGCAAGCCCGCCGGCGCATCCGCTTCCGCGCTTTGCAGCGGAACCCATAAAAAAAATCCACTCAGCCAAGGCAGTCTCCAAAAACGCAACGGAGTTTTCATGTTCAAATAGCGCTGTTACGGCGGCGGACGAGACAGCACCCGGTCACCGCAGATTGTTGTTTTGGCGTTTGTCGCCTTTTGCCCCCTTACTTGAGCAAACTCCCGCCGTTCCGACAAGACTTTTTCAGGCCGAATTGCATGCGGCCATCAAGAAAAAAGTAAAGAGAGCGCTGAATCCGGCCGCAGGCCTGTCTTTCCGCGAAGAACCGCCGCGTCTGCGCGTTGATCTCTTTCGTTGTACGTCGTATAATTACCTTCATGCTGCGTGTCCCCCGGCTTTCTCTGCTGCTGGCGGTCGTCCTAAGCCAGGAAGTTCCGGCTGGGGCGGAGCCTGCGCCCGCCGCCGTTGATTTGGCGGCTCTGTTGGAGGTGCAAAAAACCGTGCAGGCGCGGCTGCCGGCGGTCCGCTCCTGCCTCGTCAGCCTGACTCACGGCGACGGCACCGCCAGCGGTGTCATTGTTTCCCCGGACGGTCTGATCCTGACCGCCGCCCACGTCACCATGCGCCCCGGCGCCCGCCTCAGCGTGGTGCTGCCGGATGGCGAAAAAGTCATCGCCACCGCGCTCGGGCTCGACGAAAAAACCGACGCCGGCCTGGCTCAATTGCGCGACCGCAAACGGGTCTGGCCCTTTGTCGAAGTCGAGCGGGACGTCGGCCAGGTGGACGTTGGCGGCTGGTGCTTCGCGCTGGGGCATCCCGGCGGCTGGGACGAGGCGCGCGGACCCGTGCTGCGTGTCGGCCGCGTGCTCAAGCAGAAGGCCAACAGCCTGGAGACCGATTGCGTCTTGATGGGCGGCGACTCGGGCGGACCGCTGTTTGACCTGCGCGGCCGCTTGATCGGCATCCACAGCCAGATTCTCTCCGAACGAAATCAAAACGTGCACGTTTCGATGGCTCCCTTCCTGCGCTCCTGGGACCGGCTGAAGGGCAACGAGGTCATTCAGACCTGGGCCACCGGCAGCGGGGGCTACCTGGGCCTCGCTGTCAATGCGGCCGAAGCGGCCACCACCTCCGTCGAGATCGGCGAGGTGCTCGACGCCTCCCCCGCCGCCAAGGCAGGCCTGCGCGCGGGCGATCTGTTGCTTGAAATGAATCGAGAGCGGCTGCTCGACGACCGCCACTTCGCCGCGCTCGTACGCCAGCGCGCGCCGGGCGATTTGATCACCCTCAAAATCCGCCGCGGCAGCATTGAGCGTCTCCTGGACGTGAAGCTCGGCAGCAAACCGGTCGAACCCAATCTGGTCGCGGATGAAAAGGCCAGGGAGGACAGCGCCAAAACCGCGCCCCAGGTCAAAAAGCAGGAGGCCGTGCCGTGAAGATCCGTGCCGCCCTGTGCTGGTTTTGCCTGGCTGCCACCGCTGCCGCGGAGACGAACCTGCTCAAGCTGCCGGACGGCCTGCTGCCATTGCCGCTGCTGAACAGCTCCGAGACGCGGGTTGCTTTGCAGGATCTGAGCACCCGCACCACCGCGCAAAGCGGCTGGCTGGAGAACAGCAAAAAGCGTCCTCTCGCGGCAGTGAGTTTTGTCAGCGCCGAAGGGCACTTCCTCACCAAGGCCTCGGAAGTGAGCAAGCTGGCCAGATACCGCCTGCGTTTGCCCGGCCATGATGGAAGCCTGCAAGTGCGCGAACTGAAGCGTGACGTGAAACTCGATCTCGTGCTCGGCCAGGCGCTGCCTGAACCTGGTGTGACCGCCGCTTTCGCCCCGGTGCAGTGGGCGCCTGAAGCCCCCGCCGCGCTCGGCCAGTGGCTTTACGCGCCGGCCTTGGTGCGCGCTACCGGAAAGAACGCCGGCAACGCGCCGGCCTGGGCTCATCAACCGCGCCTCGGCGTGCTCAGCGCCGCACGCCGCCGCATCCCCGGCCAGGGCGCCGCCATGGGCATCAGCATGGGACCCGCTCCCGCCGGCAAAGGCGGCAAACCCGCGCCCGGCGTGCTCATCACCTCCATCGCCGATGACAGCCCCGCCCGCGCCGCCGGCCTGCGCGCCCAGGACATCCTCCTCGAAGTGGCCGGCCAGCCTGTGCTCGGCATGGACAGCGTCAACGACCTCGTGCGCAAACGCCAGCCGGGGGAGGAAGTCATGCTGCGGCTGCTGCGCGACGGGCAGGAAATCTCCCGCCGCATCCGCCTCGCCAGCCGCTCCCGGGTCATGGCCAATTTCCAGGGCGAAGATTATGCCAACGGCGGCACCTCGATCCGCACCGACGACTTTCCCGTCGTGATCCAGCATGATCTGCCGCTCAATCCGGCTGACATGGGCAGTCCCGTTTTCGATCTTGAAGGCCGCGCCGTCGGCATCAACATCGCCCGCGCCGACCGCATCAGCACCTATGCCCTGCCGGTCGATTTGTTCCGCAAGCGCCTCGACACTTGGCTCGCGGCTGATCCTGCTCCCAGCAAACCCAAGCCGTGATCTGGCATGTCTTCCCCCCGCGTTTTTTGCGCGACTCTGGCCATGAGCGCCCTGAGTGCCTGCTCCGGTGAACGCCCGCCTGCGGACGAGACGGCGGCCCGGCAGCGCATGGTCGAGACCCAGCTCCGCGCTCCCGACCGCAAGATCATCCATCCGCACGTGCTCGCCGCCATGGGCCGCGTGCCGCGGCATCTTTTCGTTCCAGAGCACCTCCGCCCGCACGCATACGAGGACCGGCCGCTGCCCATTGGCCACGAGCAAACCATTTCCCAGCCCTACATCGTCGCCCTCATGACCGCCCAGCTCGACCCGCAGCCGGGCGAGCGCGTGCTGGAGGTCGGCACCGGCAGCGGTTACCAGGCTGCGGTGCTCGCCGATCTTGGTGCCGAGGTGTATTCGATCGAAATCGTCGAACCGCTGGCCAAACAGGCAGCCCTCAATCTGCGCACTGCCGGCTACGAGCAGGTTCACCTGCGCGCCGGCGATGGCTACGCCGGCTGGCCGCAGGCCGCGCCGTTTGATGCCATCATCGTCACCTGCTCCCCAGAGGCTGTGCCGCCGCCTTTGGTCGAGCAGCTTCGCCCGGGCGGCCGTCTGGTCATCCCGGTAGGCGACCGTCGCCTGCAGGAGTTGATCCTGTTGGAAAAACAGGCGGATGGCAGCCTGCGCCGCCAGTCCGTGCTGCCGGTGCGCTTTGTGCCGATGACCGGGCGTGCTGCCGCCGCCGAACCCTGACCCGCCTCACGGCTTCATGCCGTCGCGCGCGCCCCAGGGCTCGAGCTGGCGCAAACCGCGCGCCTCCAGGGCGGTGTAGATTTGCGGCAGGTCGAAGCGCGCCAGCACGTTCGGCAGCATGACCGCGTAGGGCCACTGGTAGTCCTCTGTTTGCGCCAGCTCTTGATACGAACTGAGCGCGTTCTTCAACGTCACCCGCTTGACGTTGTCATGCAGCAGGGCGCCAAAAGTAGCAGGCAAAGCGCCCCAACCGCGTCCGGCCAGATGCACTTCCTCATGCCCCTGCGCGCGCAGCCAGTCGAGCACACGCAGCACATCGTGGGTTTTTTGCCCGAGGTAAGGCCGGTCCAGCATGAGCGAATAGGCGCTGAGGAAGTAGTCGCTGCCGTAGGGCCGCAGGAACTGGCTTTTGCCGCAGATGTCCGGCTGCGACTCGCCGCTGCCGCGCACGTCCATGGCGTAAAAGGCGGCGTCCGGCTCGGCCGCCAGCAGCTCCTGGATCAGCGGCTCATCACGCAACTCGGCATCGGTCCCGCGGTGCGAGACATAAAGCACGGCCCGCTTTTTGCCGCGGGGCGGACGCGAGGTCAGCTCGTCCTCATAAAGCCGGGTGACGTGGGCAAAGACACGCGGCTCAGTCTCGACGGCATAAACGCAGTAGCCTTTGGCGGGATAACCGCGCTTGCCCAGGCCGCGCAGGATGCGGTAGTCCGCCACGCCTTCGGCAACCGGCAGTTTCAAGACCTCCCGCACCGCGGTTTGCAGCGCGGCGCCGGCCAGCTCCGGGCGCGCGGCGGCGAGCTGGCCGGCCTTCTCACGGGTGAAGGAAAAAATCGTGCGCGCGCCCTCGGCGGCGTGGAGTTGTCCTTGCGGCGCCGCCCACAGAGTCTCGTCTTCTTCAATCGTGAGCGCCGGTTCCGCGTGCGCGCCGGAGGCGCCGGTGACGCTGTTGAAGAAACGGTACATCGCCTCGCGATTCTCCTGGGTGTAACCGTGATAGCTGGGGCCGATGTGCAGGGCGGCGTCCTCTTGTTTGCCTAACAGGCCATATAACTTGCGCAGCCGCGCATTGGCCTCCTCGGCTCCGCGCGCGTCGAAGTAGTCGAACTCCTTGGCCAGGATGACGACCGGTTTCGGCGCCAGCGCGGCCAGGAAATCGCTGTGGTCGAGATCGAGCGCCAGCACACGAGGCGGACATTGCTCGGTGTCCTGCGGCAGCTCGTTTTCCGCATCGCGCCGGAAGGTGGTGACGAAGCAGGCGGGCGCGGCCATCGTCCAGCGGTCATCGAGGCCGCAGAGCCAGGTGGCCTGGGTGCCGCCGCCGGAGTTGCCGGTGAGGCCGATCCGCTGCGGGTCCACCTCGGGCCGGGTGAGCAGGTAATCCAGCGCGCGGATGCCGTCCCAGGCAAACCACGAGCCGATGAAGTCACCGACGAGCGTCATTTGGTTGCCGGCCTGGATGTGTTCGCTGGTGCCGGGTCCGTAGCGCGATTTCAGGCCTTCTTTGAGGTATTGAAAGCGCTCGCCCTGGCCCGCCGGATCGAAGATGAGGCAAACATAACCCAGGCGCGCCAGCCCCTGCGCGAAGCTTTGATAGGCCTCCGCCGCCTTGCCGTTGGCGGAGTGGCCGCAGGTGCCGATCACGCCGGGGAACGGTCCGGACCGGCCTTTCGGCAGGTACAGGTTGGCGGTGACAGGAAAACCGGGCCGGCTTTCGAAGATGACGTTTTCGATGGTATGGGTGTCCCGCTCCACTTTGCCGGTGACGCGCGCGTTGAGAGGCGTTTTTTCCGGCGCCGGGCCGAAGCAGTCGCGAATGCGCGCACGCACCGATTGCACATAGGCCTCGGCTTCGGTCTTGCTCGTCACCGCCGCGCGCCGGGTCTCGCCGCGCGCCTCAGCGGCCCGCACCTGGTCCACCAGCCACTCCTGCATCATGCGCGGGAATCGGTTCAGCGGCGGCGGTTGCTCCTGGGCGCGCAAAGGCGACATGGAAACGGCAGGCAGCAGGGCGGCGAGAGCGAGAGTCAGTGAACGAGACATGCGGGAGCGGGTTGGAGTGAAAGGAATCGGCGCGCATGAGGGCACTCTTTCCCGCTAAAGACGATACAAACCTGCAAAGAGGAGGCCGCTGACACCGCTCTTTGCCCATGCACCTGTTTTTGCGCACCACCCTGCTGTTTGCCCTGCTCACCTCCAGCCTCAGCGCCGCCTGGCAGGCAGGCGCGGCGCGGGTGGACATCACCCCGGAGCAAGCCGTGCGCCTCAGTGGTTACGGCAACCGCACCACACCGCACGAGGGCGTGGCGCAGCGTTTGTTTGCCAAGGCGCTGGTGCTGCAATGGGACCAAGAAGCGCCGCTGGTGATCTTGACCGTGGACAACTGCGGTGTGCCGAAGGAGTTGCGCGCCGAGGTGCTGCAACGCTTGCTGAGCGCCGGCCTGAACATCGAGGACGCGCGCCTCGCCTTGCATTCCACGCACACCCATTGCGCCCCCATGCTCAGCGGTTTGTTGCCTTTTATTTTCGGCCAGGACATGAGTCCGGAAGAAACCGCAGCCGTGGACGCTTACACCAGCAGGCTGACCAGCTCGCTGACGGACGTCGTGCAATCCGCCTTTGCCAAGCTCGAGCCGGCGAGGTTGAGTCGCGGCCTGGGCCGCGCCGGTTTCGCTCGCAATCGCCGCGAGCCGAAGCCAACCGGCATTGTCCTCGGCCTCAACCAATCCGGCCCGGTGGATCACGACCTGCCGGTGCTGCGCGTCACCGGCGCCGACGGCAAGCTGCGCGCGCTGTTCACCAGCTACGCCTGCCATTGCACGACGCTGAGCATCAATGAAACCCATGGCGACTGGGCGGGCTGTGCGGGCGCGGACCTGGAGACGGCGCATCCCGGCGCGGTGGCCTTGATTGCGGTGGGTTGCGGCGCGGACCAAAATCCGTTTCCGCGCCGGGAGCTTGCCCATGTGGAACAGCACGGCGCCGAGCTGGCGGCGGAAGTCTCGCGTGTCGCCGCAGGGGAGCTGCAGCCGGTTGAAGGTCCGGTGACGGCCGCGCTGCAAACGGTGCAATTGCCTTTCGAGGGCGGCCTCACTCGTGCGGACTGGGTGGCGCGGACCGAGTCCACCCACAAAGCCACTGCTTATCACGCGCGGCAGCACCTGGCGATGCTCGACGTCGGCAAACCGCTGCCTGACAAACTCGACTACACGCTGCAGATGTGGCGCTTTGGCGACGGTCTCTGCGTGGTAAACCTGCCGGGTGAAGTCGTGGTCGATTACGGCCTGCGTTTGAAGCGCGAGTGGGACAGCGCCCGCCTCTGGGTCAACAGCTACACCAACGACGTGCCCTGCTACATCCCCTCCCAGCGCGTCTGGGAGGAAGGCGGCTACGAAGTGGCGACATCGATGCTTTACTACGGCCGGCCGACGCGCTTCGCCAGCGGCGTGGAGGAGATCATCTTCACCGCCTTGAAGGAGCTGATCCCGGCTGATTTCAGGCCCTGAGCATGGCGCCAGCGCGGCATGTGGTTTCACTTGTGTTGTGCCGCACAGGCGTTTTGTTGTGCCTGCTAGGCTCAACCGCAATCCCACCGCCATGATTGAAGCGACTCCGCACACGCCGCCTCCCGCCGAAACGCAGCTCTGGCAGGGCCGCACCTCGCAGTGGAAGCACCTCGGTTATTACCTGCTCTGCCTGCTGCTGGCGATTGGCATTGGCGTCGCCGCCGCCTTCACCGGCGGGCTGGCCGCCATCGCGCTGGTGATCCCAGCCGGCATGGCGCTGGTGCGCTGGCTGCTCACCCGCGCCACGGTTTACGAACTGACCACCCAGCGCCTGAAAATCACCAGCGGCATCCTCAACCGCAAACTCGACGAGATGGAGCTGTTTCGCGTCAAGGACTACACCATGGAGCAGCCGCTGCTGCTGCGCCTGTTCAAGCTCGGCAACCTGATCCTCATCACCAGCGACGTCACCTGCCCCACCGTGCGCATCGAGGCCATCGCCGGGGTCAACGACATGCGCGAGAAGCTGCGCAACGCCGTGCAGGCTGAGCGCGAACGCAAGCATGTGCGCGAGATGGACGTGGACAACCAGGGCGGCGCGGCGTTTGCGTGAAGCGCAGGCCGGGTCCGGACGATTGAAGTCCGTGCCCGATGGTCGTCCTCCTTGTTTCTTGACAGAATCACGGAATGTCCGCTTAATCCTTTCATGACTTACTCGTCAACGCTCACCTCGAAGAACCAAACCACGCTGCCGAAAGCCGTGGTGGCCGTGCTCGGGGCAAAACCTTCGTCCACCCTGGCTTATGAGGTGCTCGAGGATGGTTCCGTGCTGCTATCCGCCAAGTCAGCCACTTTCAAAGACATCGCCGACTCGTTCCCGAAGAAAAAGGCGGCCCGGCCCGTGACGGCGGCGGACATGAAAACTGCGGCGGCCAGAGGCGCGGTTCGCCGCTTCAAAAAAGCGGCCCAATGACCGGCCTCGACACCAACGTGCTGGTGCGCTACCTCGTCCAGGACGATGAGGAGCAATTGCGGGCCGTGCTGGCCTTGCTGCTAAAGAAGGGCGCGGTTTTTTTTGTGCCTGACCTTGTTCTGGTCGAGACTGACTGGGTGTTAAGCGCGCTTTATGGCTGGACGCCCGAGGAGGTGGCCGAATCCTTTGGCAGGCTGCTGACGGTGCACAATTTGGTTTTCGAAGACGAGGGCCGGCTGCGCGAAGCCTTGCGCGCGATGCGCCGCGGAGCGGATTTGTCGGATGAGTTGATTGTCGATTGCTGTCGCAATCAGGGTTGCCGTTCGTTGGCGACCTTTGACAAGGGAATGGCGAAACGGCATTTGCGCTTTGCGGTTATCCCCAAATAGGATGCGACCCCTCAGC
The DNA here is from genome assembly GCA_964553805.1 of uncultured Verrucomicrobiaceae bacterium. GTDB lineage: Bacteria > Verrucomicrobiota > Verrucomicrobiia > Verrucomicrobiales > Verrucomicrobiaceae > JAGRPD01. The sequence goes on along the minus strand of CAZKMS010000010.1, from coordinate 33,094 downwards.
GCCTGCCGTGGTTGAACTCCACCGCCTGCCGCACGGTTTCCGCGCCGGGGTTGCCCTCGACCACCGCGTTTTTGCAGGTCGGATCGACCACGAGCTTGGCGGGTTTGTCTCGAAACACATTGCCGGTGAAGAGGATGTCCTGGCCGTTTGGCGCAAAGGTCACCGCTGCCTCCGGCGCGGCGTCACCGAGTTGGAAAACGTTGTCGCGCACGATGACCGGGCCGTAAGCCGCCCCGGGCTCGTAGAGGGTGAAATACAGCTCGGGGAACTGCACCGGCTGGCCGGTTTGGTAGGCGCGGCGGCCGCGGCGCAGGTCCGGCTCGTTTTTGGTGGTGTTGTTGACGAAGACGTTGCCGGTCATGATGAAGTTCACCGGCTGGTTGATCCAGGAGCCGCGGCCGCCGTTGCGGAAGGTGTTGCCGGTGATGGTCACGTCCGTGCAGCTCTTCTCCACGCTCATCACGCGCGAGCCGTTGGTGCCGTCAACGAGGTTGCCGACGATGCTGGCGTTTTGGCAGAACTCCGCCAGGAAAAACGCGCCCATGCGGCTGCCGATGATGTGGTTGTTCGCGAAGACGATGTTCTTGCAGGCCTGAATGTGCATGGTGTCGCCGATGGCGCTGAGCTGGCAGCCGCTGACGCGCACGTCGCGCGCGCCGGTGATGTCAAAGCTGCCCTTGCCCGGAGGCGCGCCCGTCGGTGACCAGGCCAGGTAGGCGCCGTTGAGTTTGTGCACGAAGCGCGCGTCCTTGGCACTCCCTTGAAAACGGATGGGCGTGCCGCCAGGTGCGTCGGCGATCTTGATATGATCGTCCGTCGATTCCACGACAAAATACTGCCGCCCGTGCGCGAGGTTTTTCGGCAGCGCCGCAGTGAGAAAACTTAGCGCCTCGGAAGGCTCCGCGCTCTGGCTCACCGGCACCGCGTCCGCGCGATTGTCGAAGACCACACGGTCGTCGCCGTCCGTTATCGTCACGCCCGCGCGCACCAGGTCCATGCGGAAGTACTTTTGCGCCCGCTCCACCTCCCACGGCTCATAAGCTTCCGGCCAGGTCATGATCTGCCAGAGGTAACCGTAGTCCCACATGAACTTGCCGCTGCGCAGCAGGGTGCAGCTCTCCACCGTCACGCGCTCGGCCCAGGCCAGCACCTCGCTCTCGCTGCCCTTTTTCACCAGGCCGTGCACTCCGATCACCGCACCGGCCATGCCCTGCGAACGCACGCCGTGAAAGGCGATGTCGTGGGTGCCGCCTTCCCTTGTGGTGGTGATCTCGATGCCTTTGGTGCCGGCGTTCGGCTCCCAGCGGTTGTCCTTCTTCGCGGGATCAAAAACGTGGCCGATGAACTCGCCGCCATGCCAGGTGAGGTGCGCGATGTCGGAACCAGCGAACAATGTGATGCGCGCCTGCGCCGGCAGCGTCTCCGGCAGGAGGAAACGCGCGCCGTGCGCGATGACGGTGGTGTGCGACACCAGTGGAACCGGCTGCCCGCCATCCAGGTGGTAGTCGCCCGGCGGGATGGTCACCAGACCGCCCTTCGCCAGCAGCTCGGTCAGACGCGCGCTGTCATCCGCACCGGACAGCGACGACAGCGAAAGCAGCAGCAACAGAAAGAGCCAGAGTTTCATTGAGAAGGTGGGGCAATCATCTTGATTGCCCGTCAAGTTGAATACGGCGTGCTAGCAAGATGCTTGCACCACTCGCTCCCTCGCGCTTGCATGCCATGGTTCTCACCCTGATCTTGACCACCCACGCATGCCCTCCCCTCTTCTCGTCACCGGCGGCGCCGGCTTCATCGGCTCCCACACCGTGCAGCACCTGCTCGATCTGGGCGAAAAAATCGTCGTGCTCGACAACCTCGTCTTCGGCCACCGCGCCGCGCTTGACCACAACCGGGTGACGTTCATTGAGGGCGACCTCAGCGACGCCGCCCTGCTCGAACGCGTCTTTGCCGAGCACCGCCCGGAGGCCGTGCTGCACTTTGCCGCCTTCTGTTATGTCGGCGAGTCGGTCGAGCAGCCGCTGAAGTACTACCGCAACAACGTCGCCGGACCGCTGACCCTGCTGGAGGCCATGCAAAAGCACGACTGCCGGCGTTTCATTTTCTCCTCCACCTGCGCCACCTACGGCAATCCGGTGTCCGTGCCGATGGACGAAAGCCACCCGCAGAATCCGGTGAACCCCTACGGCGCCAGCAAGCTGATGCTGGAGCGCGTGCTGCGCGACTGCGAGACCGCCTTCGGTTTGAAGTCGGTTTTCCTGCGCTACTTCAACGCCAGCGGCTGCGATGCCGAAGGCCGTCTTGGGGAGGACCACGATCCCGAGACGCACCTCATCCCACGCATCCTGATGGCCATTCGCGGCGACATCGACACCATCACGGTGTTCGGCACCGACTACCCGACGCCGGACGGCACCTGCATCCGCGACTACATCCACGTCAACGACCTCGCCGTCGCGCACGCGCTGGCCCTGGCGTACCTGCGCGCGGGCGGCGACAGCACCGCGGTCAATCTTGGCACCGGGCGCGGTTTTTCGGTCAAGGAAATCATCGCCACCGCCGAGGCGGTCACCGGTAAAAAAGCGCCAGTTGAATATGGTCCACGCCGCGCCGGCGATCCGTCGGAGCTGATCTGCGACCCCGCCAAGGCCAAAGCCGTACTCGGCTGGGAGGCCGCGCACAAGGATCCGCGCAGCCACATTCAATCCGCCTGGAACTGGATGTGCCAGCCGCATGGCGGGCGTTATTCGGATTGAGTCAGCGTCGTCGCCACCAAGCCGCCAAAACACTGCCGATGAGACTGTGAAACACTGCGGAGATGGCCGAGGGCACGGCGGTGAGCGGATCGGTGAAGTGCTGCTTGGCCAGGCTGGCGCCGAGGCCGGAGTTTTGCATGCCGACCTCGATGGCGATGGTGCGCGCCGTCGTCAGCGACCGGCGCAGCAGCCGGGCCGCCAGCCAGCCAAGGGCAAAACCGCCGGCGTGCAGCAAAAACACCGAGACCAGCAGCGCCCCCGCCGACTGCGCGATGGCCTGTTTTTTGTCCGCCACAATGGCGCCGACGATGAGCACGATGAAAAGCACGCTCAGCACCGGCGTGCCAGCGGCCAGTCGCGCGGTCAGGCGCGGCAGCAGGCGGTTCGCCAGCAGGCCCACCACCACCGGCAGCAGCACCACTTTGAGCATGTCCAGCAGCATCGCACCGGCCGGCACCGGCACGTAGGCTCCGGCCAGCCAGCGCGTCAGCAGCGGCGTCAGGCCCACCGCCGCCAGCGTCGAGCAGGCGGTCATCAGCACCGAGAGCGGCAGGTTGCCGCGGGCGAGGTGGGTGATCACGTTCGAGGCGGTGCCGCCCGGGCAGCTCGCCACCAAAATCAATCCGACCGCCAGCGGCGCCGGCAGTGCCATGCCTTTGGCGATGCCCCAGCCCAGCAGCGGCATGATGACAAACTGCGCCACCACCCCTGCCGCCACGCTCCACGGATCACGCAGCGCGTCGGCGAAGTCCTCGAACCGCAGTGTCAGCCCCATGCCCAGCATGATGAGGCCCAGCCCGAGCGGGATGTGCGGCAGGAACCAGGTGAAATGCGCGGGCAGCAGCCACGCCCAGACCACCCCCAGGCAGAGCCAAAGGGCGAAGGCTTGGGTCAGGCGCGCCAGCATGCGGGCGCTTGTTTAGGCGCGACTGCAAACCACCGCAAGCGCGGACACAGCCACCGCCGCGCCCCGCGCCGGCCGTTTTCCCGCGCCCGGCCTTGACGCCGGCGGGCTGTTTTTGCTAGCCTCAGTCGCGCGCGACGACGCTCCTTCCCGCGCTTACATGCCTCCTGCGCATTTTGGCAGCTTTTCCATTCACGGGTTTAGGTTTAATAAAAACTGTAGCCGCGATCTGTGACCCAAGCCCCGGCCTCACAGAGGCCGGCTACAATGGCAAACTCACTCCATACGGCTATGAATTTTTTAAACTATTCTAGTAGTTTATTCCAGCAAATCTGAGGGGTTCAAATGACAAAATCATGATGGGCAAAATCATCCGGCTCAAAAATGATTCTACCCTGCATGATTTTGTCACAAGCATTCACTCATCTACCTTGACGGATCGCACCACTAGCCTTGGACATGCCGGTGATGACGCCGGCGCCGCCGGTAGCCACGGCACTTGCGGGGATCTTGCTGGGTTAGCAGGCTGGTTCCTTCGGTCTTGGTCAACGCGCCGCCTGCCTCATTTCGGAGTTTTTGCGCCGCCGCTGGGAGTAACCATCGTGCCGTTATTGGGGCTGAGCACCTCCAGGACGACCGCCTTATTGACGGCGTTGAGGTTGCCGGCGCCCGCGGCCACCATGGTGCTGCCGTCGTTTCCAATCAACGTGCTGCCATCGTTGCCGATCAAGGTGGCAGCGATTTGCTCGTGGAGGAATGTCACACCGGCTGCGCCCAGGATTTCGCCGCCAGCCATCGCCAGGATGTTGCCGCCGCCGGCCGCCACCAAAGTAGCGCCATCCATCCCAATGAGACTGCCGCCATCCATCCCGATGAGGCTGGCGTGATCAAGGCCAATGAGAGCGCCCATTCCTGCGTCCAGAATGTTGCCGCCGCCCGCCGCGACCATGTTGCCGCCGCCCGCCGCGACCATGTTGCCTCCACCGGCCGCCACGAGAGTGCTGCCATCGTTGCCGATCAGGGTAGCGATGGGGCGGCCAATCAAACCCGTGCTGTTATCGATGATGTTGCCGCCGCCGGCTGCGACCATGTTGCCGCCGCCGGCTGCGACCAGATTGCCGCCGCCGGCCGCGACCAAATTGAAGCTGGTGTTGTGGATGACGCCCTTCAGGATATCCGCTGTCGGGAAGGTTTGAGGGGCAAATCCGTTGCGTTTGACCTCCTTGATGTTGAAGCCTCCCACCCTTTTGTGAGCGACCGCGATGCGCACCGAGCCATCGTCCGAGAGGATGTTGCCCGGCGCGGCTTCCACAAGATGCGAGGAACCGATGGCTGCCAAGCGGTCACCGAGAAGAGGAATGATGATGACTCCGTTGGTAAGCTGCAAATTGTCCGCACCCCAGAGGCCGATGTGACGGGAGTTGTTCGTGAAGGTATGTCCGTTGAGGGCATCGACAGCGCCGGCATTGACATCGTTGGCGACGCTGGTGAGATACTCATTGGCATAGCTCGCGTAAGCGGGTGCTGCATCCGCGTTCCGCACATTGAGGACCATGAGCGGAGCGACTACCCCGGAGGCATTTGGAGCTTTGGCGGCCAGCGAAATATCCTGGATGGAGTCGTAGGCATATTTTTCGTCAACCTTGAATCTCACCCGCACCGCCGCCATGGTGTTGCGCGCCAAGCTGATCCCCTTGATGCGGAAGACTTTTTTCCCCGCCACCGTCACCACGTTCAGCGTCCTGCTGTCATAACCAAGTCCGTCATGGGTTCCATCGTCAAGCCCGCGGGTGCTATAATACAGGTGCGAGCAGGACTCCACGGTCAGGCCTTCGGGGATGGTCATGGCCACCGTCGGATCAAAGAGCGCGTCGGCACCGACGTTGCCAAAGAAGATCTGCATGTCAAACGCTTGGCCGCGCGCCACACTCAGCGGGCAGGTGCGGCCGACAAACATCTGGGTCATTCCAAAAGGAACGACCGGCGCTTGCGGGGCCGATGCGGGGCTTGATCTCGCGGCCATCGCGGCGGCTCCCGATGCAGCGCCGTCATTCAGCGGCTTGAAGGCGGCGAGGTTGGCGTTGCGGGTGATAGCCGTGAGTTTGGGGGCAGTGCCCCTATAGCCGGTGATCTCCGCGCGCAGGGGGACCGTCTTCACACAGCCTTTTTTGTCCAGCATGGAGGCAGGGAGGGGAGTGGGGGGCATCTTGATGCGGGCGCGCAGCACTCCGTGACGCCCTCCCGGCAGATGGCTGAGATGGAAAGTCAGGCTGTGGGCAGAAGAGCTGGAAGTCAGCGTGTGGGATTCCCCGCTGAGATAGAAGCCGCGCAGTGGCCGTGGATGCTTCGCGCTGGCATTCACCGCGCCGCAACCGCTCAGATCAACCTCGATGGGCTTCGGAACGGTGAGCGTGACGGCGATGTTTTGCAGCGCCTCGTTTGGACCACCGTCGATCTTGTATTCGATGTCAAACTCCATCGTCTCGCGCTGCCCCGGATCGAGGTACTTCTTGACACAATAAATGAGCGGTTGCGCGAAGCTGGCGGGCTCAATCACCTTGCAGGCGAGCCTTGTCGGAAAAGAGGCTCCCCGGAAAAGACGGTTCTCACACCAGATGGAATAACCTTCATAGGGATGCGCGCCGCTGGTGGCTTTCGGAATCTTGGCTCCATGGGCGCGGCTGAGGATGATCGTGTCTTTGGGAGCGGTGACAGCGACATCATAAGTGATCACGCCTTTGCCCCCCGGTGCAAGAAAGTAGTCGAGGCGGATGTCCAGGAAACGTGTTTTGGAAAGATCCCCATTAGCAGGAATGACCTTGCCCTTGTCATCACGATAATCCACGAATATGGGATTGATCCCCATGCCATCGCGCCGAAGCTCGCCGAGGAATTTGGCGCCCGCGGGGATTTCCTCGTGGATGATCACATTGCGGGCGGTTTCAACAGGACGCGCATCACCGTCGTTGTAGGGATCGTTGCTGTACTCCAGCTTGTAGGTGACGCGGGTGCCGGGTACCGGGGGCGGCGGCGTCTCGCCGGGCGGGGGCGGCGGGGGTGGCACGAGCGACTTGGGCGGCTCGGTGGGCGGCGCGGCGGACAGGCCGACTCCCGTCACATCCGTGACGTAAACCGGATTGGCCGGAGCGTACGGCGGCTCCCACCACACTGGCAGGCGGCCAGGGGCGCCGTCCGCTGCGGCGGATTTGCTAAGTTGCAGGTTCGGAGCCCGTGCCACAGAGAGCGCGGGCGAGAGCTCAAACTCGACAGGGGGCACCTTGCCCTTGCCGAAGGCTTGCCGGTTTTTGCCTTTTTCCTTGGCATAAAAGTTGTAGTCATCAGCGAAAAGCTGGTTCGGGACCGGGCCGCTGCTGGAGTTGCGGGTGGCGGCGAGGTCATGCACAACGCGGAGGGCGAAGCGCATGATGCGCTGGGTGTTGCCGGGCACGGTGCCGAGATTCCAGGTGATCAACTGTCGCTGCCCATATTCGTAGAGCGAGAGCGCGGGATTCGATGTGGGGCTGGGATTGGGAATCTGGGTGTCAACGAAGTTGCCGAAGCTGTCCGGCAAGCGCAGGTATTCCACATGCATGCCCGCCGGTACGCGGAAGGTGACACGGGCGTCGGTGATGTCATTGTTGGTTTTGTTGGTGGCGTTGAGAGTGAAGTTTACCACCTCGCCCACGCGCGGCGCGTAATTGTCAGCAGACAGGTAAAGCTCAAGCTGGGGGGGGATGAGGCTGTCCAGGGTCTTGCCTGTGTGAGGATAGCCATAAATCGTGGGGTTGGTGGCTTTCTTGATCTCCAGGCATTTCACCCCGGCATTCGCCTTCTTGAAGCTGATCTTGTCGCCGGTGCTGGTGACCTCCACGGTGAGCCACTTTTTCACCGTTACATTGGGCTCCAAGGACGGGATTTTCCAAACCAGTTTCCGTATTGTGTCTCGGTTTTCGGAGGTGACTTGGGTGACGAGATCATCCGACTCGCCGCCTCGCAGCATCGTTCCCGCGGGCAGCATCATGCTGGCCTCCACGTTGGTGGCGGGGGTGCTGCCTTCGTTGCGGAATTCGAGATCGTAGGTGATGCGGTCGCCGAGGTTGACGACATCGCCGGTGGAGTCTTTGGGGTTGTTGCTGGTGTTGGTCAGCAGGATGTATTCCCAGATCGGGCCGGGGGTTATGGTGACGGGGCCGACGGGTTTGAACGCGCCCCTCACCACCGGACCGGCCACGGGCAGGCGCTCATCACCGGAGGTGAGCACGCGGAAATAAATGCCGGTGCCGGTGGGCAAATACCGGGTGGTGATTTGGAAGGTGCGCTGGGCGGGCTTGGTAGTTTTAGGGATGATTTGCTGCGAGCTCAGATTCTGCCAGCTCAAATCATCCAGAGGCGTGGTGGACCATTGCACTTTGAACGCCGGCTCCGGCGTGCCAGGAGGCGTCGGCTGGGTGACGGTGAAGGTGGCCACGGCGCCCTGGCGGGCGATGGTGGCGTTGGCTTTGGCGCCGAGTTTGTACGCCAGCTTGCTGGCGGCGGGCATCTGCGGAGTCGGCAGTGGTGGCGGCGGCTCGCCGGGGGCGCTGACGGGGATGGGGTCGTCGGGGTCTTCGCTCGCTGCGTCGAGGGCGCCCTGACCGAAGACGACGCCGGTGACGTCGAGGTAGCCGGTGGCGGAGGCGGTGACGCGGAAGCGGTAGTTGCCGGGCGGGACGTTGAGGGCGGCTTGCAACAGCCAGGTGTTCGTGCCTTCCGTGCGGGTGAAGCTGTTGCTGCCCTCGAAGACGTCGAGATCATGCCAGGCGTTCGGGGTCTCCGCCTCGGCGTATTGCAGGCGCAGGCTGAGGCCGGGGAGGGCGCTGGCGTAGGTGCTCTGGAACTGCCAGAGACGCTCGGTCTCCGGCGGGTCCTCGGTCTCGATGGCGAGGTTCGTCACCGGAGAGAGTGTGGCGCCGAGCGGGACGACGGAGGCGAAGGTGCCGGTGCTGTCGTAACTATAGTTGCCGTTCGATCCGACGATGAAATCGACGGTATCACCCGTCTCGGCGAAGATGATGCCGGTGAAGGAGTGGCCGTTGCCCATGAATTCACCGGCAATCCTGCCATTGGCCAGCGAACCGTTCACTTGGGTTATTGGCTCACCGTTGTGAAACACATGAATGTCCGTGGTGGTGCCATGCTTGTCCGCGCCATTGAAGGAGCCGCACACGGCGTAGCGGCCATCCGCCGGCGCGGTCCAGCGCAGCACGCTGGGCCGGTTGTCGCTGCCAGGGTGCTGGGACACCTGGCGCGGCAGGACGACGATATCAGTGCCGCCTTGGCCAACCACGGAAACGGCCTCATTTGACGGATTGAACGCAATGTTGGCTTTTTCATGGCCCGCCGTGGTCCACACATGCTTGCTGTCAACGAAGAGCAGCAGGGTGTTCAAGGTGAAGCTGGACGTGTCGATGTCGTCAATGCCGCCAACGTTGCTGTTGACCGAGCCGTAGGTCCACAGGTCGCCCGCCGTCTGCGGCGCCGTCATGCGGAACTGAAGCCCCGCGTCATCCCGCGTTTTCCCGGCTCCCCCGGCGCTCGCAATGTCCGCGATCTGCTCATCGCTGAGCGCGACGTGATAGAGGGAAAGCTCGTCAATGCTGCCTTTGAAAAACCGCCGCTCGCCATAGCCGGTGTCGTCGTTGTGGCGGCCGATGCGCACGAGGTCGGCGCTGTCCAGCGCGGCCTGGGTGAAGCTGAAGTCGTCCTTCAACTCGCCGTCCACGTAGGTCTTCACGTTGCCGGGGGTATAGACGACAGCGATGTGATACCAGACATTGGCGGTGAAGCTGACGCCGGGCACGTTGCGGAAGGGATACCCCTCGACCTGCACTTCCACGTTCAGCAGAGAGCCGTCCGGGTAGAGGTGGACGCCGAAGCCGTGGCCGCCGAGGTTGGGGGTGTCGTTGCTGATGACGTTGGTCGGCAGCCAGGTGTTGACAGTGCCGGCGCGCATCTCCGGCTTCACCCAACCTTCGATGGTCAGCGGCAGGTGGTTCAGCACCTCCGTCCCCTCGTCCGGCTCATCTTCCCACTCAACGTACGGGAGTGTCTCCAGGCTTTGATCCACACCGTTGAAATAGAAGGCGCGGCCCACCCTGCCAGGGCCATAGCCGACACTGCCGTCCTCAGGGATGGTAACATGATCATCTCCGATGATGTCCGCCAGCGTGTTGTCCCCCGGCCACCAGGCGACGATGCCTTCGGGCGCAGCCATGGGAGCCTCGCGAACGCCGGAAAACACGCGCTGCGTGAAGCGGCCCAGCGAGTCCTCCACCCGCAGGGTGAAGCTGTAGGTCCCGTTTGGGAACGGGCCGGAAACCAGCCCCGTGTCGGAAATCTCCAGCCCTCCGGGCAGCGCGCCGCCCGCCAGTGTGACGCTGTAAGGTCCGTCGCCGCCTTCGATGGTAAGCTGCCCGCCCTCAAACAGGAAATCCTCGTCCACAATGGCGGGTTTGACGCGGATGACCTTGCCCAGGCTCTCGGCGGTGGCGATGGCGCTGATCTCGGCTGGCTTGAGCGCGCGGCTGTAGAGGGAGAGTTCGTCGATGCGGCCGGGCCAGTCGCCGGTGGCGCTGCCGTCGATGGAGAAGCCGCCGATGGTCAGCGGCGCGTCGGTGGTGGCAGGCCGGGCGGGATGCGTGCCGGTGTGCGCAAGCTGGCCGTTCACATAAAAACGCAGGGTCGTGCCGGAGCAGGTGACGGCGAGGTGCCGCCAGAGGCTGTCCGCAGGCAGGACGAAACCGGCGGTCGTGATGGCCCAACCGTCGCCCGGATTACCGGGAGACCGGGAGGCAAAAGACAGGCGTCCATCGGTCAGGAGGTAGCAGACATAGGACGCCACGAGGTTGTCACTGCTGCGTTTGGAAATGAGGGTGGCTTCCTGGCCATTGACACTTTCACGCGCCACCCAGCCCTCGATGGTGAAGTCGCCGGTCAGGTTCAGTTCCTCCGCGTGCGGCACGCTCACCAAATCCGCGCCCGAAAACGCGAAGCTGCCGTCGCCCACCACGCTGCCAGGGCCCGTGGTGGCACCGCCGCCGGTGAAGGTGCCGTGGTGGCCGCCCACGCTGTCCTGCGCATCCGCATCACCCTTCCACCAGGCGATGAGGTTTTTTGGCGCGGCGGGGATGGTGAGGTCGTAAGTTTTGGTCGCTTCTGCAGACAGCGCGTCTTGGCTGCGCAGCGTGAAGGTGTAGTCGCCTTCCTCGGAGGAACGGCCCTGCACGGTTTTGTCAGCGATGGTGATGCCGGGCGGGAGTTTGCCGCTGCTGAGGGTGACGGGTCCAAACGGAGCCTGCCCGCCCACGAGGCTAAAGTCGCCGCCGGTGGCGGGGAGCTTCGGCGAGTTGAAACGCGGGGCCGGATCGGGGAGGACCGCCAGCCGGATGTTGAAGTAGCCGCTGTTGTCGTTATAGAGATTCGGCGGGCCGGTATAGACATAAGTATTGTCGCCACTCCAGGCATCCGGGATGCCGATGTAGAGCTTGGTGGCCCCTGCCGGCGCGAGGAACTCCTGCACCTTGCCGCCGGGCGTGAGGCCGTCGCCGATGAAGAAGACTTGGCCGAGTCCGGGGCTGAGCGACTCAAAGCTCTCGCCAATCGCATCCGCGGAGAAGTCGATGCGTGGCGGCGCGATCAACTGCGACGTGTCCGCCACGAAGACGCCCACCAAGTGCGCGGAGTTGTTGAGATTCAGGTAGCCGGAAACCCCGCCCAGACTCGTGATGTCACAGCGTCTCGTGGCGTGATGCGCGCCATCCGGCCCGGCGGTTTCCGCGCCTGTGAAAATGGAACCGCTGGCAGCCGTGAGCACCACTTTTTCACCACCCACCACGGTCAGTGAAGGCGCCGGCACACCTCCGGTGCCGGGGTCCGCCGAAGGCGTGGGATTCGGCATCCCCGCGCCGAAGATGTTGGCCTGACCAAAGACGGAGAGCTGATGATGGCGCGTGCCGCCGCTGCTGCCGGCGCTGGGAAGCTCGATGATGCCGCGGTAGTCTGATGTTTCCGGATGGCCTGCATTTTTGATGTCGCCCCAGGTGCTGCGCCCACTGAACACCGAGGGGTGAAAACATGCATAGTCCTCACCAGCTCCGCTGGAGTGGTTGGGCTCGCTGCCACCGCTGAATCTGTGGTCATTCCAGTTCTTGTAGATGCCTGGATCGTAGTTGCCATTGATATCGCTCAAGACGGTGCCGTCCATCCACGTCCAGCCGCCGTGCGGCTCGCTGTTTGCTTGCAGCGGATTCTGCCGGAGGCCGATGTAAGTGCTCGGTCCGCGGCCAAAGAGAGCAAACACCCACTCATTCTCCGCCTCACTGTTGATGGAGACCAGATGCCCGCCGTAGCTGACGGCCTCCGCCTCGCACTGCTCCCAAGTGCCGCGGGTGAAGGTCAGGGCGTAGCGGTGGCCTTCGTATTCGATCCAGGCGGGTTGCGCGGCGATGTAACCCGCGTCCGGAACCCGCACCGCCGCCGCCGCGATTTCGGAGACCTTGATGATCCCGTCGATGCCGCTCCCCATCACCGCGAAACCATAACCCGTGCGCTGGCTTTCCGGCAGGTCGCCGAGATAAAAGGTGTAGTAGGGATGACCGGCGGAGTTGGCCTCGTGGTAAACCGCCGTGACGGGCAGCGGCGCGTAACGCTCATCCTGCGCGGGATTGATGCTGCCGGGATCGCTGTTGTGGCGCAGCAGATACAGGTTGGGCAGGTTGTTGAAATCTCCGGAAGCCGCCACATCGATGCGCAGCGAGTCAAAGCGCGTCACCTTGCCGCTGCCGGGATTTTCGAGGTAAAGCAGGCCCGCGTGGGCATACTGCGCGGCAGGCGTGGTGGAGAAAGCGCTGCCACCCGTTCCTACGGTGCCGCCCACTTCGCCATCCGTTACCAGACTGAAAGCAGTGCCACGCCGCTCCTCTGAGCCGCTGTGGTTGGTGAACTGCACATCACTGTAGTTGTTGGCCACGATGTTCGTCGGCGCGGCGGACTCATACGTCGTGATCCAGGCCGCCAGGCCGGTCGAGTCGGCGTTGTAATCACCGTTGGCCAGCACACCGAAGTCGATCGTGCTTCCCGGCGCCACCTCAGCCGTCACGTCAAACATCACCGGGGCGGGCCCATTCAGCGGGGTGGACGGCAGGATCAGGGTGCGCGGCGCTGGTCCCTCATCCCCATCCGGATCCACCGCCACGAACACATGGGTCGATCCGTGATTCAGATCAAAGAACCGCCCCACGATGCGCACCGTGCCGGTGAAGCCCGGCTCCCCCCCGGAACCCACCACATAACGCCGCACCGCCGGTCTCAACGCAGGTCCAGGTCCCGGGTGCTGCATGAAATAATGAAACGCCACAGGCCCCGCCCAAAGCGGGCCATTGGCGTCGGTCGTCGCCTGCATCGTGTCGGCAGTGAACGTCGCGGTCGTGGAGTCCGGGCCATCGTAGTAACCGTATTGGAAACCGTTGGCGCCCTGGGCAGTGGTGGAGAAATCCGCGTGAGTTGTCGCCAAAATCTCCGCCGACACCTGAGAGGCAGTGGTCAAAAAAGCAGCGCACAAAAGAACGATATCTGTTTTCATAGCAAAAAGGCTAGCAGCACACTTCATTCTAGAATGCGCTGATTTCGCTGATGATCAATGAACTGCAAGGCAAAATGTGATGTTTGCTTCAGGGTTTGAATTATTTCCTAAGTTTTAATTAAGAAGACTTTAGTAAATGGTTCATCCGGGAGCACACGCGCCCTCGCGTGTTCCGGGGTGCGCCCCCCTCAAGCCAGCTTTCGGTTGAGCTGAGCGGGTCCGCGCGGACATTGACCTCTCATTCATGTCCGCCTCTGCCACCGCCCTCTATTCCGCGCCGCCCACGCTGCCGCGCGCGGATTGGCGGGCGCTCGCGGCGGCGCATCACGCGCGGGTGGCGCCGCTGGCAGACGCGGCGCTGGAGCGGCGGGCGCGGGGGCAAAAGCATCCGGTGGAGGACTTCCTGTTCACTTACTACAGCTTCCCGCCGGCGCGCTTGAAGCAGTGGTATCCGCCGCTGGGCACCGCCATCGAATGCACTCCCGCCGACTTCGCGGGGCTGCCGCACTTCGAAGGCAATCCCTGGCTTCGGGTTGAGGGCGGACTGGCGGCGCTCAATCCGGCCCTGCTGACGGACAAAATCCGCTCCCAGGCAAACTGGATCGCTGATCTCTGCGGCCGCATCCTCGACCGCGCCCCGCATTTCCGCTGCCACGGCCTGCATGAATGGGCGATGGTTTACCGGCAGACACCGGAGCAGATCCGCCATCAGGGTCACCAACTGCGGCTGCCGCCGGAGGAGCTGGCACGCTTTGTCGAGTCGCAAAACCTCTGCTGCACGCACTACGACGCCTACCGCTTTTTCACCCCCGAGGCGGCGCCGATGAACGCTTTCCGCCCGACCCTGGAGACGCGGCTGGACATGGAGCAAGGCGCCTGCCTGCACGCCAACATGGACCTCTACAAGTGGACCGCCAAACTGTGGCCGTGGATCGGCTCGGATTTGGTGGGCCGCGCCTTCGCCCTCGCCGTCGAAGGTCGTGTGCTCGACATGCGCGCCAGTCCCTATGATTTGGCTCACCTCGGCTGCGCACCCGTCCGCATCGAGACCGCGGAGGGTCGCGCCGAGTATGAGGCCGCCCAGCGCGCCTTGGCGGAAACGGCGCGTCCGTTGCGGGAGGAACTGGCGCGGGCCGCCGCCTCCCTCCTGCGCTGACCGATCAGCCTGAAAATCGAGGTGGTGAGGCGTCAAGGCATTTCTTGAGCCGTTTTCCGATATTGCAGGGGCTGTGGTGGCGCGTAATGCTATCGGTTCCAACCATCCCCCCTCAAATCATGGACCTCACACGCACAGCTTACGGCACTTGGAGCGGCGGCAAATTCATGCACTTCGGCGAGATGCTCGACGATGCCCGCTACGTGGAAATGATCCGCCAGGCCTTCGCCTCCGGTGTGCGCACCTTTGTCACCGCCGATGTCTATGGCGCCGGCCGTGCGGATACGATGCTGGGCGAGGCGCTGCAGGGTCTGCCACGCGAGGAGTACTGCCTCGTCGGCATCATCGGCCACGATTTTTACACCGGCCAGCGCGCCGGCTCCAAGGGCTACCCGCGCTTCACCGATCCCGAGCTGCGCGGGCCGGACGGTTACGCGGACTACCTCAAAATGGCGGCGGAAAAATCCCTGGAGCGCTGCGGCACGTCGAAGTTTGACTGCCTGCTGCTGCACAATCCGGACACCATCGGCTACACCAGCGACGCGGTCTGGAATGGTTTGGCGGCGCTCAAAGACGGCGGCTTGACCGGCCGCCTCGGCATCGCGCCCGGCCCGGCCAACGGGTTCACGCTGGACATGATCGAGTGCTTCGAGCGTTTCGAGGCGTTGATGGACTGGGCGATGATCATTTTGAACCCGTTCGAGCCCTGGCCCGGCCAGCACGTGCTGCCGGCGGCGAAAAAGCACGGCGTCAGCATCCTCGCGCGCGTGGTCGATTTCGGCGGCATTTTCCATGACGACGTCAAACCCGGCCACAAATTTCGCGACGGCGACCACCGCGCCTACCGGCCGCAGGGCTGGGTGGAGCACGCCTACGAGAAACTGGAAAAAATCCGCCCCATCGCCGACAAACACGGCCTCACCATGCTGCAACTGGCCAGCCTGTGGACGCTGGCCAACGAGCCGGTGAAGAGCGTGGTGCCGACCTTGATTCAAGAGGCCGGTTTCGACGCCAAGCCAATTGACGCCAAGCTGGCGGAGCTGGCCGCGCTGCCAGAAACGAATCCGCTGACCGCCGAGGAGGTCGAAACCATCCGCGCGATTGGCGACAACACCGGCTGCATGATGCTCAAAGGCGCCAGCGCCCGCCACGAAGGCCAGGAACCGCGCCCGGACGAATGGCCGATGCGCCCCGAACTGCTGGCACTGGCCGGCCGCTGGGGCCTGGGGTCGAGCTGGTAAAGGGTGGCCGGCCTCTCAGAGGCCAGCTACAGTGGCAAACGCACTCCATGCGGCGATGACAATTTTTTAAAGCCGCTTACGCCGGCGGCCTTGGCGAGTTGAAAGGGCTGCTCGCGGAGTCCGCACGCGCCTTCACTCGGGTGCTTTCCACAACGCCACGCCGAGGTGATAACCCGCGTATTCCGGCGCGCCTTTGGCGTAGTAGGCGGTGACGATGGTGCCGTCGGCGAGCTGGACGCTGGAGGGGTAACCGCAGTCCGACGAGTCGGCTGAGGCGAGCCGGGCGGGCGTGCTCCAGGTCAACGCGTCGGCGCTGCCGAGCATGGCGCAGACGCCTTCGCGGCCCTTGATGCGCACGCCGTAAGTGAGCAGCAGGCGGCCATCGCGCAGGCGGGTGAGATGGCCGTTGATCTCGTTGCGCTCGGTGATGCGTTGTGGTTCGGCCCAGGTGGCGCCTTCATCCTTGGAGACAAAAAACTCGCAGGCTTGCGTGCGCGCCACCGCCAGCCAGCGCCGGTCGCCGAGCGGGAAGACATTGGTTTCATTGTGGGTCGGCCCAATCAGTGCCAGCGGCTCCCAGGTCCGGCCGTCATCGCGGCTGCGGAAGCACCAGGAGCGCCAGGCATCGATGCGGCTGCTTTTCTCCGGCGTTGGCAGCCGGCCTTGATAACAAGAGGTCAGCAAGGCGCCGTCACTGGCCGGCCAGATGTCACCAAAGGGAATGTGTTCGCTCCAGGGAGATTCCGCGGCGGGAAAAACGTCGTTTTGCGTCCAGGTCCGGCCGCCATCGGCTGAGCGCAGCACCCAGGAACGCAGCACCGCGTCACGAAAGGGCGCCTGTTTCGGCCGTGGCGGCTGCTCCTCGTCGGTCCAGCCGGAACAGAGCACGACGAGGTCGCCGTTGTGAGCCAGACCGGCGGCGTGATTGAAGCGCGCCGTTCCGGGCCGGTGGCGGGTGACCCGGCCGCGCTTTTCCCAGCTCGCACCGTCGCCGCTGCCCCAGCATTCGATGTCGCCCTCCTGGGTGCCATGCGCGGGCTGGTTGAAAACGATGGCCGCCACGCTGCCATCCGGCATGAGCGTCAGGTTTGGCCAGGCGCAGATGTCTTTCACTGCCACGATCCGGCGCAGACCGGGAGGCTCGGGCTCAGAAGTGGTCTGCGCCGCCGCGACGGTGACGGTTGACAGAACGAACGCGGCCAAGACGCGGGAAGTCGGCGGATGCATGCGGCTAACTACGCCGCCGCGACAGCGGACTTGCGCCGTGCTTCGATCAAGCGTTGAGTTGGCGGCAGGCCTTGATGGTGTTGCGCATCAGCATGGCGATGGTCATCGGACCAACCCCGCCCGGCACCGGGGTGATGGCGCGGCACTTCGGCGCCACCTCATCGAAGGCAACGTCTCCCACCAGCTTGTAGCCTTTCTCCGTGTCTGGAGCTTCGACACGATTGATGCCGACGTCGATGACCACGGCGCCCTCGCGCACGTGCTCGGCGCGCAGGAACTCCGGCCGGCCGATGGCGGCGATGATGATGTCCGCCTCGCGCGTGACCGCCGCCAAATCGCGGGTGCGGCTGTGCGCCACCGTCACCGTGGCATCGCCACCGGGACCCTTGGCCATCAGCAGCAGCGCCATCGGCTTGCCGACGATCATGCTGCGGCCCAGCACGACCGCGCGCGCGCCTTTGGTTTCGATGCCCGCCTCCAGCAGCAGGCGCTGGCAGCCGAGCGGGGTGCAGGGCGCGAAGCCGCTGGCATCTTCGAGCGCCAGCTTCGCCACGTTCACCGGGTGGAAGCCGTCCACGTCCTTGGCGGGATCGATGGCGAGCACCACGGCGGCTTCATCGATGTGCGGCGGCGGCGGACTTTGCACGAGGATGCCGTGGATGGCCGGGTCGGCGTTCAACTCAGCGACGAGCGCGAGCAATTCCGCCTGGGTGGTGCTGGCCGGCAGCTCGTGCTTGACGCTGTGCAGGCCGAGTTCGCGGCACTTTTTATCCTTGGAACGAACGTAGGCACGCGAGGCGGGATCGTCGCCGACCAGCACCACCGCAAGCCCGGGCGTGACACCGCGCTTTTGCAGCTCGGCGATTTCGACGCGGCATTCAGCGAGAACTTTTTCAGCGACCTGGGTTCCGGAGATGAGGGTGGGTGTCATAAAAGCGGGGGGAATCATGAAACGATGACGGGCTGGCGCAGGTGGCTTTCCACCTCCGCGCGCAGATTTTCAAATGCCGCCTCGTCAAGCCGGCGCGGCACGTCGTAAAGAGGGCCGAGTTCGATGACGACGCGCGCGCCAGGCAGTGGCAGCTCGAAGTGATCCCAAGTGTTGAACTTCCACGAGCGGCTGTAATGCACGCGTGCCGGCAGAATGGGGCGGCCGGTGAGCTGGGCCAGCTTGAGCAGACCGGGCTGCAATTGAAAACAGGGACCGCGCGGACCGTCCGGGGTGATGCCGACGTCGGAGCCGGCCTTCAACTGCTCCGCCAGCAAAATCAGCGCCGCCATGCCCTTCTGCGGCTTCGAGCTGGAACCGCGCGCGGCGATCAGGCCGAACTCCGCGCAGACATCGGCGATGACTTGGCCGTCGCCGCTCGGGCTGGTGAGCACGGTGCCGTCGCGGTCGGGAAACCAGTGCTCGAACAGCCAGGGAAACAGAAACATCTTGTTGTGCCAGAAGGCCCAGATGATCTCGCCGCGCGTGGGATCGAACACCCGGCCGGTGGTGTCGCGCAATTCCACCCGCAGCGTCGCGCCGATGCCGCGCATGAGCCAGGCGAGCAGCTTGCCGGCGGAACGGATGCGAAATTTGGCCATAACGAAGAGCGCGCATTGTTCGAGCGCCGCGCCGCCTTTTCAAGCAGGCAAGCCGCGTGATCGATCTTTCCCTCCGCGGTTGCACGCTTGCTGCTTTCCCCCATCTTCAGCCCATGTCCGACGCCGTCCAAAAGCTCGCCGCCGCCCGTCCTGAAACTGCGATCATCCTGGGCTCCGGACTCGGCGCGGTGGCGGACTCGTTCGCTCCGGAGCTGAGCGTGCCCTACTCGGAGGTGCCTGGCCTGCCCGTCTCCAAGGTGCCGGGCCACGCCGGCCGCTTCGTGCTCGGCACCCTGCCCGCCTCCGGCAAAAAAGTCGTCGTCGCCCAGGGCCGCAGCCATCTTTACGAGGGCTTGAGCGCGGCGGAGGTGACCGCGGGCGTGCGGTTTTTGGCAAACGAGATGGGTGTCAAACGCCTCATCCTCACCAACGCTGCCGGCGCGCTCGACGCCTCGTTTGAGGTCGGTGGCCTGATGATCATCACCGACCACATCAACCTGCTCGCCGCCTCGCCGCTCACCGGCGGCCCGCATTTTCACGACATGAGCGCGGTGTACTCGCTGAAGCAGCGCGAGGCTTTTTTGCAGGCCGCTGAGAAGCTGCACCTGCGCCTGCATCACGGCGTTTACGCCGCCGTGCCAGGGCCGCAGTATGAGACCCCGGCGGAAATCCGCATGCTGTGCGCGCTCGGCGCCCAGGCGGTCGGCATGTCCACCGTGCCGGAGGCGATCCAGGCGCGCGCGCTCGGGCTCGAGGTCGGCGGCATTTCCATGCTCACCAACTGGGGCGCCGGCCTCGCCCCCGCCACGCTCAACCACAGCGAGGTGGTGGAGGTGGGCGCGCGTGCCGGGCAGGACCTGGCGCGGTTGCTGCACGCGGCGCTGGCTTGACTTGCCCCCCGCGCCGCCCATTGCTTGCGCCATGCGCATTCTTTCCGGCCTACAACCCAGCGGGCGGCTCCACATCGGCAATTACTTCGGCATGATGGAGGCCGCGCTGCGCCTGCAGCACGAGGGCGAGGCCTACTACTTCATCGCCGACTACCACTCGCTGACCAGCATCCACAACGCCGAAGCCCTGCGCGCCAACGTGCGCGAGCTGGCCATCGATTTCCTGGCCTGCGGACTCGACCCGGACAAGTGCGTGTTTTTCCGCCAGAGCGACGTGCCGGAGGTAACCGAGCTGGCCTGGATCCTCAGCACCGTCACGCCGATGGGCCTGCTGGAGCGCTGCCACAGCTACAAGGACAAAATCGCCAACGGCCTCAGCCCCTCCCACGGTCTCTTTGCCTACCCGGTGCTGATGGCCGCCGACATCCTCCTCTACGACAGCGACGTGGTGCCGGTGGGCCGCGATCAAAAACAGCACGTCGAGGTCACCCGCGACATCGCCATCAAGATGAACCTCGCGTTTGGCGAGGGCCTGCTCAAGGTGCCGGAGCCGCGCATCCGCGAGGAGACCGCCGTGGTGCCGGGCCTCGACGGCCGCAAGATGAGCAAGAGCTATGACAACACCATCCAGCTCTTCGAGGAGCCCGGGAAGCTCAAAAAGAAAATCATGAGCATCCAGACCGACTCCACCCCGGTCGAGGCGCCGAAACCAGTCGAGGGCAGCAGCATCCTGGCGCTCTACCAACTCGTCGCCTCCGAGGCCGACTACCAAACGATGGTCGATGACCACCTGCGCGGCGGCATCGGCTACGGCGATTTCAAAAAACGTTTGCTGCAGGCGTTGAGCGCGCATTTCGCCCCCTTCCGCGAACGCCGCGAGCAGATCGTGGCGGATGCGGGTTATGTGGATCGTGTGCTGGCCGCAGGCGCGGAAAAAGCGCGCACCGTGGCCCGTCCGACCCTGGCCCGGGTGCGCGCCGCTGTGGGCCTTGGTGATTGACCGATGAGAGCCGCGCGTTTGGAGGCCCTGGCGCAGCGCGTCATCCGCGTCACCTGGCACCGGCTGCCGGAGCGGATCAAAAAAGCCGCGCGCGAATGCCGCGTCGAGGCCGCCTGGATGCGCGATTGCCTCGCCGCCGGGGAGGAGCTACCCGCCGCCGACTTGCTCGGCCTTTTTGAAGGTGCTTCGCTGGGCGATCCCGCGCCGGACAGCGCTGCTTCGCTGCCGTGCATCCGGCTTTTTCTCGATAACCTCTGGGATTACGCGGAGGGCGACTTGGCGGTGTTTCGCGACGAGGTGCGCGTCACTCTTTTGCACGAGCTGGGCCACTACCTCGGCCTCGACGAGGACCAAGTGGCCGATCTCGGACTGGAATGAGGCGCTTGACGCGCCGCCGCGCTCCTGGCATCGAAACGCTGCGCCCGCTTCTTTGATCACCGCCATGTCCGACCTCATTCTTGGCATCGACCTCGGCACCACCAACTCACTGGTGGGGGTGGTGGACAGCGGTTTTCCCATTTTGCTGGCGGATGAAAACGGCAGCCGCCTGACGCCCTCTGCCGTGCACATCGGGCCTGATGGCGGGCTGACGGTGGGCGCGGCCGCGCTGCGGCGGCGGTCGCTGGAGCCGAACCGCGTCGTGACCTCGGTGAAGCGCCTCATCGGCCACCGGCCGGGCGAAGCGGGTTGGACGCCGCCTTATGACTTGGCCGCTCTCGGATTGACGCCGGTGGCGGTGTCGGCGGCGATTCTGCGCCACCTCAAAGCGCTGGCCGAGCGCGCGCTCGAGCAGCCGGTGACACGCGCGGTCATCACCGTGCCCGCTTTTTTCAATGACGCCCAGCGCGCCGCCACTCGCCAAGCGGGCGAATTGGCAGGACTGATCGTGGAGCGTTTGGTGAGCGAGCCCACCGCGGCGGCGCTGGCCTACGGGCTCGACAAGCTGGAGGGGCGGCGGCGCATCGCGGTGTATGATTTGGGCGGCGGCACCTTTGATGTGTCCGTGCTTGAGCTGCGCGAGGGCGTGTTCGAGGTGCTGGCGACGGCGGGCGACACCCGGCTCGGCGGCGATGACCTGGATCGCGCGCTGGCTCAAGCACTTTGGCAAAAAGCACGCCCGCAAGACGCGCCGGTGTGGGACAAACTCGATCGCACCCGTCAGGTGCGTTTGCAGGAGGCGGCGGAGGTGGCCAAGCGCGCGCTCTCGACGCAGGACCAGACTCAAGTCGAGCTGCCGTTTTTCCTCGACACCTGGAGCTTGTCCGCTGAGTTCACGCGGAACGAACTCGAAACCCTGGCGCGGCCCTGGATGGAGGCGACACGCAAGCATTGCCTGCGCGCTATGAGTGACGCCGGCGTGAAAACGGAGGAACTGGATGAAGTCGTGCTCGTCGGCGGCAGCACGCGCATGCCGCTGGTGCGGGAAAAGGTGGCGGCGTGGTTTGGGCGGGAGCCCTGCACTTCGCAGCATCCCGACGAGGCTGTCGCTCTCGGCGCGGTGATCCAGGGCGGCGTGCTTTCCGGCGCGCTGCGTCAGGTGCTGCTGCTGGATGTGACCCCGCTCTCGCTCGGCATCGAGACTTTCGGCGGCCTGATGAACGTCATCATTCCGCGCAACAGCACCCTGCCCTGCAAGGCCGGGGAGATGTTCACCAACGCTGTCTCCGGCCAGCGCAGCATGCTCATCCGCGTGCTGCAAGGGGAGCGCGAGCTGGCGAAGGACAACTGGGAGCTGGGTTGCGTCGAGGTGCCGTTCACCCCGGGTCCGAAAGGCAGCGCGCGCGTCGGCGTCCAGTTCGCCATCAACGCCGACGGCCTGCTCGAAGTGCTGGCGCGCGACACCGCCACCGGCATCGACACGGTGCTGGAAATTCAGCGCACGGCCGTCGATGTGAACGACGCGGCGGTGGAAAAAATGATCGCCGAGTCCGTCGAATTTGCCTTTGAGGACATGAGCGAGCGGCAGTGGACCGAGGCCGCGCTCAAAGGCCGCGAGCTGGTCGGGGCGGTGGCGGCCGCGCTGGCGCAGCTCGGCGACAGCGTGTCCGCCGAAGAACGCGCGCCGATCGAAAAGCTCGCCGCCGAGGTGACGCGGCAGCTTGCGGACGGGTCGCACAACGTCGCCGCGCTCAAAACCGCCAACCAGGCCCTGGACGAAGCCACCCAGGACCTCGCCGTCCGGCTTGTTGACCAGGCCGCGGAGGCGGCGCTGGCCCGGCGGGGGCTGCTGTGAGCGCTTCTTTGAATGGAACAGTCCCGGAGCGGCGTTCGTAACTTTTCCGCCCGGAAACGCCGCCCTTGCGCGTTCCCGGTCTTTGCTCTCCATTGCCCTCCCTCATCACTCCGACCGACATGACCTCCGAAGAAGCCCAGGCCCAGCTCGACCAGCACGTTCGCGAAATCATCAACTGGCATTTCTCCCCCGAGACCGGCAGCCCGTTCTGGCTGGAATGGGCCCAGAAAAACTTCGACCCGCGCGGCAAGGTCAACAGCTATGCTGACATCGTGGCGCAGTTTCCGCACTTCCAGGACGAGTGGCTGCGCGACCTCCAGCCCGAGGTCTGGGTGCCCGCGGCGTTCAAGGGCAAACCCTTCAACGTCTTCGAGACCGGCGGCACCACCGGCATGCCCAAGCAGCGCATCGGCTGGAACGACTTCCGCGTCGATTACGAAGAGTTCTCCGGCAAAATCAGCGACGAGCATTTCCCGCCCGGCCAAGCCTGGATCATGGTCGGCCCCACCGGCCCGCGCCGCCTCCGCCTCGCCATCGAGCACCTCGCCAACCACCGCGGCAGCGCCTGTTACTTCATCGACCTCGACCCGCGTTTCGTGAAAAAGGTCATCGCCAGCAAGCAGTTCGACGTCGCCCGTCAGTACATGGATCACGTCGTCGATCAAGCCGTCACCATCCTCAAGCATCGCAAGATCGCCGGTGTCTTCACCACGCCGAAGCTGCTGGAGGCCATCGCCGAGAAGATCGACCTTTACGAGCACGGCATCCGCGGCGTGTTCTGCGGCGGCACCACCATGGCCCCGCAGTACGTGCGCTTCATCGTCGAGGAAGTGCTGGAAGGCCGCATCGGGTTCTACCCCACCTACGGCAACACCTTGATGGGCCTCGCCGCCAGCGTGCCGCTGCTGCCGGAGGATCAGTTTTCCATCACCTACTACGCCCCGCAGCCGCGCGCCGTGCTGCGTGTGGTGAACCCGGACCAAACCGGTGACACCGTCGAATACGACACCTGGGGCCGCGTGGAACTGACCACCCTGACCAAGGAATTTTTCATGCCGCGCTTCCTCGAGCGCGACGAAGCCCTGCGCCGCAAACCGCGCGCGCCCTACGCCTGGGACGGCGTCGCCGAGGTGCGTCCTTTCGGAGCGATGGAGAACAAGATTGTTGAGGGGGTGTATTGACCCGCTGGCACGCCAGCAGGATCACTCCCCCAACGAAGCAAGGGCGGCTGCCACTCACTTTGTGTCTTGCAAAACGCAAGACAAGAGGGATGATTGTTTATGGCCAGCACCCTCACCATCCGCCTGCCGGAAGCGCAACGGGAAGCATTGAAAAAGCGCGCCGGCGCCCTCAAAAAAACCGAATCCGCCTTGATTCGCGAATTGGTGGCGCGCGAAATCTCCATGCCGGACTGGGATCTGGTGATTTCCAAGTTGGCGGGTTCGGTTGATTCCCGTGAAGACTTCGCCACGGGGCACCCGCTACAGGAGCACTTGCGCCTGCAAAACTGGCGCTCATGAAGCCTGTGTTGCTGGACACCGGTCCAGTCGTGGCATTTCTTGACAAGGCGGACGCTTGTCACAGTTGGGTGCGTGATTCCTGGAGCAGGGCTGTTGGTGGCAGTCCATTGGTGACGACAAGCGCTGTGATCACCGAGGTGTTTTTTCTCATGCAGCGCAACGCGCGCGGGCCGCGGCAAGCCGCTGCGTTTTTTGGAGCAGCCCAGGTCCGTGTGCAGGAAGTGTTTCTGCCGGAACAATTGAGCCTTTGCGCAGGCTTGATGGAGCAGTATCGGGACACCCCCATGGATTTTGCCGATGCCAGCCTGGTTTTGGCCGCCACCCTGCTGGATACGGCCGGCATCCTGACACTCGATGAACGGGGTTTCCGGACTTATCGCTTCCGAAGGAACCAGCGTTTCGAACTTCTTTTGCAATCGGATGCGCTCAAGTGATTTTCCAACGTGGCTTTGGTGTTGGGCAGCATATCTTGGTGACGTTCCGCCCAAATTCCGGCTTGGTATTCCTTCAGTCTCCTACAAGCTGGCCGTTGCCCTACCCCGGCTTGCAATCCTGGTCGGATGGTTGCTTGTTCAACGAGTGTATCGAAACCGGGCTGGCCAACCATGACTCGTCTTCTCTGCTTCATCTTCGGCGCGATCTTCATCTACGCGGGGGCATTGAAGGCGTCCAATCCGATCGCGTTTCTCGATGACGTGCGCAGCTTCCAGTTGCTGCCGGATCCCTTTGCGGCGTGGCTAGCGTTGGCGCTGCCCTGGCTGGAAATCCTGGCCGGGCTGGCGGTGGTGACCGGTCTGCTGCGGCCGGGCGGGCTCCTGTGTTTGAATGTCCTGCTGGTGATTTTTCTCGCCGCCATCCTGATCTCCTGGGCGCGCGGGCTGGACCTGACCTGCGGCTGCTTCGGCGCTTCCGGGCAGATCTCGGATTACACCCAACTCATCGTGCGCGATCTCGCCCTGCTCACTCTGGGCGTGGTGGCGGGGACGGTGGAAAGCAGAAAGTTGAAAACGGAAAGTGGGGCTTGAGAAGGCTTATCATGATTTCATGAATGCGGATCAGATTGTCTGGATCGACCCGGAGCGCATGGGGTGGAACACCGTGCTTCACGGGAACCCGGGTGCCAATCAACACGCTGTCCGCTTATCTGGACGAAGGAGCCGGGTTGGAAGAATTTCTGGATGACTTTCCGTCGGTAAGCCGAGAGCAGGCGCTGGCGCTGCTGGAGATGGGAGCGGAGAAAGCACTCGCGATTGTCTCCGACCATGCGTTTGCTGCTTGATGAGAACCTGCCGAGAGCGCTGAAACGCCATTTGACGCCGCACACGGCCATGAGCGTGCAGGAAATGGGCTGGACCGGCGTGAAGAATGGCCACTTGCTTCGCCAGGCGCAGGCACAGTTCGACGCGCTCATCACCATCAATGGCAGTCTTGCCGTTCTGCTGCCCCTTGCCAATGACATTTTGAGCGCGCTGCCAAACGTGAAAGCCGGCGATGGCATTCATGTTGGAGATTGGGGGAGGTAGTCCTTCTTTTCCAAAGTCACCGACCGCGCCGCCGCTGCTGGCTTTTAATCTCCTCATCCTCCCAGGGGAAATCCTGCGCTTCCTCCGGCAGCAAAAAACCCGCCGGCCCGCGCCGCTCGTTGAGCCAGCCTTGCAGGATGACGACGGCGGCGAGTTGATCCACCACCTCGCGCCGGGCGCGGCGGTCGGTGACACCGGCTCGGCTGAGGCTGGCCTCGGCTTCGACCGAGGACAAGCGCTCGTCCGTGAGCTCCACGGGCACCTCATGGTGCAGCGCTTTTGACAGGCTGGTGGCGAATTGCTCCACGCGCGCCGCTGCTTCGCCGTGCTCACCGCTCATGCGCAGCGGCAGGCCGATGATGATGCGGGCGATGCCGCGCTCATGCACGATGCGGGCAATCTGCCGCAGCGGCTCGCGGCTGGCGTCGAGCGTTTTCAACGGACTGGCTACCAGCTCCATTTCGTCGCTGATGGCGAGACCGATGCGGGCGGTGCCGTGGTCAATGCCGAGGATGCGCGCCATCGGGATGCGAAGTGAGCCGCCTCAATGCAGGTCGGCGGGCAGTTTTTCGACGAGTTTTTTGAGGCTCTCCGCGTGACTTTTGCTGGCGATGAGCACCGCGTCCGGGGTCGGCACCACGATCAAATCCTGCACGCCCAGCAGCGCCACATGCTGCTGGGTTTGAGAGAACACAAGGTTGTCCCTGGCCTCGACGCCCGACAGCGCGCAGTTGTGGCGGTTGCCATCGTCGTCCTTGTCCAGATAAGCACCGACCGAGGTCCAGTTGCCCACATCATCCCAATCGAAGGTGGCTTCGATGTTGAGCACATGCGAGGCGCGCTCCATCAGGGCGTAGTCGATGGAAAGCTTTGGCAGGCGGGGAAACTGATGCTTGATGGTGGCGTCGAGGTCGCGCGAATTGCGCAGCTCAGACACAAAATCCGCCAGCGCCGGGCAGTGCCGGCTCAGCTCGCTGAAGATGGCCGGAATCGTCCAGATGAACATTCCGGCATTCCAACTGAAGTTGCCCTGGCTGAGGAAAAACTCCGCCAGCTCCGGGTTCGGTTTTTCGCGGAAACGCTCCACTTCATACACCGGCTGGCCGCTGATGCCCGGCAACGAAACCGCGCGTCCGCGCTCCACGTAACCATAGCTGGGACAGGGCCAGGCGGGTTTGATGCCGATGGTGACGAGGCTGTTGCTGCCTTCGGCGGCGCGCATGGCGGTGTCGAGCACGCGTTGGTACTCCTGGGTGGCGCGGATCAAGTGATCCGCCGGCAGCACCATCATCGTCGCATTTGGATCCCGCCGCACCACCAACCCGACGGCCAGCGCCACGGCTGGAGCGGTGTCGCGCTTCTCCGGCTCCGCCACGATGTTTTCCTTCGGCAAATCGCGCGCAATGCCGCGCACCGCGGCCTCCTGCTGCTTGTTGGTAAGGATGAGGATGTTTTCCCGCGGCACCAGCCCCTCCAGCCGCTCCATGGTCAGCTCCAGCAGGGTTTTGCCGTCAAACAACTTCAGCAGTTGCTTGGGCAGCGTGTCGCGGCTGACCGGCCAGAAACGCTGGCCGCTGCCGCCTGCCAGAATCAGTGCGTAGCGATTTGAAGAAGGCATGCGGAGAAGAAACGCTGTCTTATAGGGCTGCTTCGAAGGAATTTCCAGTTTGGGCTTGCGCAAGAACGCGTATATTCTGCGCCATGACCGAGCCGTCGTCCGCCAGCCGCTACGAAACCTACGCCAATCTGATTGCTCCCGCGACCGCCGGTATCGCGCTCGGCATGCTGTTTGGCCGCGACATGGAGCGCAAGACTTCCAACATCGTCGCGCTCTCCCTGCTCGCCACCGCCGCGGTCATCGCTGCTCCGGTGGTCACCGATCTCGTGCAGCGCGCCGCCAACCGGCCCGGCAGCAGCCGCGGCAGCCGCCGCCGCCTGCGCGGCATTCGCAATGGCGCGCTGCCCGCGCCGGAGGCGGACGAGTTTTTTGCTTTCGACGAAACGCCCGGAGGCGCTGCTTGAGTCGCCCCCGGCCATGATCGACTTGAACGGACAAACCATCGTCCTGCTCAAGGGCGGACCCGGCAGCGAACGCGCGGTCTCCTTGAAAACGGCGGAAAGCGTCGCCCTCGCCCTCGCCGAGCTCGGCGCGCGGGTGGTGGAGGTCGATGTCACCGGCCATGACTTCGAGGCTCCAGCGGACGCCTTGATCGCCTTCAACACCATTCACGGCACCTTTGGCGAGGACGGCCAGTTGCAGGCCCTGTGCGAGGCGCGCGGCCTGCGCTACACCGGTGCCGGGGTGGAGACCTCGCGCATCGCCTTCGACAAGGCGCTGACGAAGGAAAAATTCCTCACCGCCGCTGTGCCGACGCCGCGCTCGCAAATGTATCAACTCAGCGGCGACACACTTGCCTTTGACCTCCCCGTCGTGGTCAAACCCCCGCGCGAAGGCTCCAGTGTCGGCGTCCACATCGTGCGCACCGCGGCCGAGTTGGAGGCCGCGCTGGCGGATGCCGCCCGCTTCGGCGATGACACGCTGATCGAGGAGTTCATCGAGGGCAAGGAGCTGACCATCGGCATCCTCGGCGACCAGGTGCTGCCCATCATCCACATTGAGCCGGTGGAAGGCTTCTATGACATCAACAACAAGTACCCCTGGATGACGGGCGCCGGCAAGACGCTCTATCATTGCCCGGCGGACTTGGATGCCGAAACCACGCGCCGCGTGCAGGAGGCGTCTTTCGCCGCCTTCAAAGCCGCGGGCACCGAAGTTTATGGCCGCGTGGACTGCCTGTTGCGTGCCGATGGCGAGCCCTTCATCCTCGAGATCAACACTATCCCAGGCATGACCTCCAGCAGCCTGCTGCCCAAAGCCGCCCTCGCCACCGGCATCCCCTTCCGCGAACTCTGCCGCCGCATCATCGAGCTGTCGTTGGCGGCGCGGCCATGACAACTGGTTTGCGGAACTGACCTGCTAGCGCGCGCGCTGCGGCGTGTTATCGCTGCACGCCATTTACCGGCGTTCAATGCCCGACCAGCCATGCCGCCACCTCCCTTCCTGCGCCTCCGCTTCGCTGGCTTGGCGTTGTTTGCCACGATGAAACTCTCTGCTGCCGGGCCTGCCCCATCGGACTGGAAGGCGCTGCCGCCGATCCCGGACAAGGAGGGATTCGCTTATCCCTTTGCCGGAGCGCATGACGGCAGATTGATCGTCGCGGGCGGCGCGAATTTTCCAGGCAAACGGCCCTGGGAAGGTGGAACGAAGGTGTGGTATGACACCGTGTTCGTGCTCGACGCGCCCGGCGGCGAGTGGCGGGTCGCGGGCAGGCTGCCGCGGCCGCTCGGTTACGGTGTTAGCCTCACCACACCGGAGGGCGTGCTCTGCGCCGGCGGCAGCGATTCCGAGCAGCATCACGCCGATGTCCTTTGCATGCGTCTCGCTGCCAATGGCACGCCGCAATTTGAAGCTCTGCCGCCGCTGCCAAAACCCTGCGCCAACGCCAGCGGCGCGCTGCTTGATCGCACGGTTTACGTGGCGGGCGGCATCGACAAACCGGAGGCCACCGAGGCGCTGCACACCTTTTGGTCGCTCGACTTGGACCACCTGGAGCGCGGCTGGCAGGAACTGGAACCCTGGCCGGGACGCGAGCGCATGCTGGCCGCGGCGGGGGCAATTGACGGCTCGTTTTACCTGGTTGGCGGCGCGGCGCTGAAAGCAGGCGCCGACGGCAAACCCGAACGCGAGTGGCTGCGCGACGGCTGGCGTTTCACGCCAGGCCAGGGCTGGCGGCAGATCGCGGACGCGCCACAAGTTTCCGTGGCGGCGCCGACGCCGATGCCCGCCAGCGGCGGACGCTTGCTGCTCATTGGCGGTGACGACGGCGCGCAGTTGCTGGTCGATCCGCTGGAGCATCGCGGTTTTCCGAGGCAGGTGTTCGCGTATGCCCCGGGCGAGAATGCGTGGGCGCAAACTGGCATGGTTCCGCTGGGCCTGGTCACTACCCCGGCGGTGATCTGGGAAGGCCGCGTCATTCTGCCGGGTGGCGAGAAGAAACCCGGCTTCCGCTCCACCGAGGTCTGGTCGCTGCCGCTGGCGCGGCCGTAGCCGCCCGGGTCAAGAATCGTCAAGCCACAGTTACGAAATGGGCAAGCGTTCCACCTTTACTCAAACCCGCCCGCCGGGTTACGAAGATGGCTTGGTGTGCCCGCAACCCGGCCGCCTGCCCCAGCCATGACCACCGCTGTCTCCCCGCCCTCCGTCTCCCGCACCGCCTGGCTCGTTGTCGGGCTGCTATTCCCCGTGGCGCTGTTGAACTACCTCGACCGGCAGATGATCGCCTCGATGAAGGTCTCCGTCATGGGCGAGCTGACCGACATCGGCAGCGAGGAAAACTGGGGGCACATGCTGGCTTCCTTCAAGTGGGTGTATGCCATCTTCAGCCCCATCGGCGGCTACATCGCGGATCGTTTCAGCCGCAAACTCACCATCTGCGGCAGCCTTTTCGTATGGTCGCTGATCACTTACTTAACCGGTCAGGTCACCAGCTTCGAGGGCCTGTACTGGGCGCGCACCGCCATGGGCATCAGCGAGGCCTTTTACATCCCCGCCGCGCTGGCCTTGATCGCGGACTTCCACAGCGGCGGCACGCGCTCGCGCGCGATCGGCATCCACCAGATGGGCATTTATTGCGGCGTCATGGTCGGTGGCTTTGCCGGCTATGCGGCGGACTCGCCCGCGATCGGCTGGCGCGGCGCCTTCGACATCACCGGTCTGGCGGGCATCCTCTACGCCATCCCGCTGCTGTTCTTGTTGAAGGACGCGCCCCGCCCGCTGCCGGCGGAGGATCCGGCCGAGGCCTACAAGCCCTCCGTGTTCTCCTCCCTGCGCGAGCTGCTGACCAACACTTCCTTCCTCCTGCTCGTTCTCTACTTCACCCTGCCCGCCATCGCCGGCTGGGTGGTGCGCGACTGGGGTCCGGCGATCCTGCAGCAGGAGTTTAACATCAGCCAGGGCAAGGCGGGCGTCTCCGCCGCGCTCTACTGGCAGGCCGCCGCGCTGGTGGCCGCCATCGGCGGCGGCTGGCTGGCAGACAAATGGATGCGGCACAGCCCGCGCGGACGCATCTACACCAGCGCCCTCGGCATGGCCTGCATCATCCCCGCCCTGTTCGGCGTCGGCAACGCCCCCGCCATGGGCTCCTTTGCGCTCGCCATCGCCTCCCTCATCCTGTTCGGCATCGGCTGGGGCTTTTTTGACTGCAACAACATGCCGATCCTCTCCCAAATCACCCGCCCCGAGCTGCGCGCCACCGCCTATGGCCTGATGAACTTCGTCAGCATGATGTGCGGCGGCGCGGCGGACTGGGGTTTCGGCTTCATGCGTGATCGCGGCCTGCCGCTGAACACGATCTTCGGCGCCTTTGCCGGCCTCTGCGTCGTGTCCGTTGCCCTCGTCCTGCTCATCCGCCCCTCGTCAAAATTCACCCGCTGACCTCCTCCTCCCGCATGACCCCTTCCCGCTTCACCGGTCTCATCGCCGCCCCGTTCACGCCCTTTCACACCGATGGCTCGCTCGCCCTGGATGTGATCCCCGAACAAGCCGCGCAACTCGTCGCCGACGGTGTCAGCGGCGCCTTTGTCTGCGGCTCGACGGGCGAGGGCGCGTCGTTGACCATCGACGAGAGAAAACAGGTCGCCGAGGCCTGGGTGCGCGGCGCGCCGAAGGCGCTGTCCGTCATCGTCCACGCCGGCCACACCGCCATCGAGGAGGCGCGGGGTTTGGCGCGCCACGCCGCGGAGATTGGCGCCGCCGCCTTCGCCGCCTACGCGCCGCATTACTTCAAACCAGCCACGACAGACGACCTCGTGGACGCCTGCGCGCGCATCGCGGCGGCCGCGCCGGAGTTGTCCTTTTACTACTATCACATTCCCTCGATGACCGGCGTCGGTCTCGCTTGTGCCGATTTCCTCGCCGCCGCGCACGGGCGCATCCCGAACCTCGCCGGCATCAAGTTCACCCACGAAAACCTGATGGACTGCCTGGCCTGTCTGCGCTTTGAGGGTGGCCATTACAACCTTCTCTTCGGCCGCGATGAAAGCCTGCTCGCCGCGCTCGTTCTCGGCGCCCAGGGCGCCGTCGGCAGCACCTACAACTACATCGCCCCCCTCTTCAACGACCTGCGGGCCGCCTTCGCCGCCGGCGATCTCGACGCCGCGCGCGCCCTGCAGGAAAAGGCCAACCGCATCATCCAGATCATGATCGACCACGGCGGCCAGCCCGCCGGCAAGGTCATCGCCAGCCTTCGCGGCGCCGACCTCGGCCCCGTGCGCGCGCCGATGCGGCCGCTCGACGCCGCGCGCACGGAAAAGCTGCGCACGGCGCTGCAGGAAGCCGGGTTTTTCGACTGAGAACCGCAGGCAAATGCTGATCTGGCCGCTGTGCTGTACCTGGCCTCTGTGAGGCCGGCTCCCCGCGCGCCGCACCGCCCTCCACCGGGGTCACAGACCCCGGCTACAGCCTCCCATTTATGCAGCAGGACAACCCATAGACTTCGCCTCAGGGCCACTTTACTAAATCGAGAAAAGGTCTCGACTTTTGGGCGCCCTTAACCCCATGGTTGAGGGTGCCTAACCTTTGGAATTTGTGAGATGATTGCGACGACATATGCAATCCACTCCACCCACAACTGAAGCTGCCATAAGTGATGAAGCCCTTGAAATACCTTCCATGGTTCTTTGCAGCACTTCCTATTGTGGCAATCATCTGGTTTTTGTTTCCTGCCACACCTCTGGACAAGGCAGGGGCAAAGGCTCCGGAGCTTTCCGCCAACAAACCTCAAAGCAGTGGCATCCGGTCTTCTGAATTGGCGCCGGACGGCTCACGCATCAAACCGCCAACTCCGGAAGAGATCGAGGCACGCAAGCGCTATGCTGAGGCGAAGAAGCGGTTGGACGAGTCCAAGAAGCGCAGTGTTGAAACAGCCAAAAAATTGGCCAATCTTTCAACACCGGAGTACCGTGAGCGAGCGGCTGATGGCATCATGAGAGGGCGTGATCAGGGCTACCGCAACTTGTTCGCATCTTGGAATATCGACTCCAAAACCGTTAATGAGGCCCTGGCCATCATCCGTGAGCGGCAACTCCGGCTGATTGAAGACAGGACAGCGTATTATCACAACTCGGGGCCGGAAAAAGCCAGAAAGGAATTTGAGTTCAATAAGGAAATGGAAAATTCGCTGGCTCAGATGCAGCTTATCAACCTTCTCGGAAAGTCTCGAGCCTCCGAACTTTTTGCCGCTGAAAAGCGGATGCGAGAAGCCGAATTAGCGGAAGCTGCAGCGCGGGCTGGAATTAAACTGCCCGAACGCAACTAATCTGTGGCTCTTCGGGCAAAAAGCTGGGATTTTGATCAGGCAGGCATCATGTCGAGCTT
>CAZKMS010000009.1:0-63367 GCA_964553805.1 uncultured Verrucomicrobiaceae bacterium | reverse complement strand
GGTCTCCGGGGTCCACCGACACCGGCCCCTCCGGATGGGAGAGAATCACGATCGGATCTCCCGTTGGCACATTGCCCTCCGCGTCCATCACCCGGAGGATGCCCTGAGAGCTAAACAGGCTCATATCCCACTGCATCCCGCCGGCCAGCGACGGCAGGAACAGAATGTTGTCCGTCCAATCCATGTCGCCAGCCAACTGCAAACCCGTCCACTTCAACAGTTGGAAGGTCGCCCCCAAGGCCGGCATGTAACCGGTGTCCAGCACGATGTTGAAGAGCGCTGTGGTATCCACATAGGCGAGGGTTTCCATTTCCAGCGCCGTGAAGTTCGTCTGGCCGAGCACGAAGTTCGCCTGGCTGAAGGCATCCAGCATCAGGCTGCCGCCGATCTTCAGCAGCTCCACCCCGCCGGTGATGTCCGCAAGCCCGGGTGTCAACTGCGCCTCGCTGCCGGATGTGCCGCGCAGGATCACGTCTCCGGCGATGGTGCCGACGCCGCCGAAGGTGGAGTTGGCGCCGACGTTCACCAAGTCGGTGTTGAGGCTGTCGCCGATGAACAGGCCGCCGCCGTTCACCTGCACCGGGCCGCCCAAACTCACGGCGCCTTTGATGATGACGGTGGTGCCGGTCTGAGTCTTGACCAAGCCGCCGGTGCTGCTCAGGCTGGCGTCGATCACGGTTTCACCAGTGCCGGTGTGGTGGAAGGCGAAACCGCCGTTGGAATGGATGTGGCCGGAGCCAGTGATCGCCGACATGTCACCGCTGGTGCTGACGCGGCCCACGCTCACGCTGTGGCCGTTAAGCGCCAGGCTGCTGCCGACGATGTTCAGATTTCCCGCGCCGAGCGCGTTGTTCGCGCCCAGGATGAGGCTGCCGCCGAGGATGTTCGTCCCGCCGGTGTAGCCCGCCGCCGCGTTGAGCGTGAGGGAGCCCTGGCCGGCCTTGGTCAGGCCGCCGTTGCCGCCGTTGCCCACCGCGTGGTTGAACACGATGTCAAAGCCGTTGGTGTCAAACGTGCCGCCGGCCGTGGCGGTGATTTCCGCCAGCGCGGGCACGCCCAGGGTGACCGGCACGGTGGACGGATCGAACACACCGGCGAAGCGCAGCGTGCCGCCGTTGAGCATCAGCCCGCCGCTGCCGTTGTTGCCCAGCTTGTCGAGCGCGTCGATTTGCAGCACGCCCTGGTTGACCACGGTCCGCCCGGTGTAGGTGCTGCCGGTGGCGGCCAGGATCAGGGTGCCGGCACTGGACTTCGTGAGCGAGGCTCCCGCCTTGGTCAGCGGCGCGTTGAGCGTCACGCCCTCCGCGGAGTTGTTGGTCACGTGGAAGATGTATTCCGAACTCAGGCTGGTATCGATCCCGCTGAAGCCACCGAGGGTGATGCCATTGGAGCCGCCGAACAGGAAGGCGCCGCTGGCCACGTTGAGGGTGGCGCCGGCGCCGTCGATTGTGATGTCCGAGCCGCCGCTGTTGCTCACCAGCAGCGCGTTCATGGCCTTGTTGACTCCGTCGAGCGTCAAACTCATGCCCTCGGCAAAGCGCACGTTGTTGCCGACGGTGATCCCGCCGTCGAAGGCGAGCTGCTCGTACTCGGTGTCCAGATTCAGCGGACGGAAGCCGTTGGTGCCATAGGTCACGAAGGTGGAGCCGTGGTTCACGAAGTTGCCGCCGACCAAGTAGGTGGGGGTGCCGCCGACGACGGACATGTCCGTTTCCGCGATGGCCCAGGGGATAATGCCCTTGTTGGTCACGCCCACGGTGGCCGCGGTGACATCAACGCCGTAGCCGCCCAGGCTGGCGACGGTGGCGCCGGTGACCACGACGCGTCCGGTGGCGTAGAAGCCTGGGTCTGCGGCGTTGGTCGTCAGGTCGCCGAGACGCTGGCCGCGGATCAGGAGGGTGGACTGGTTGTTGCGCGTCAGGGTGGTGGCCGTGAGGGTGGCGACCCGGGCGCCCGTGGCAGCCGCCGTATGGCTGGCGGTGAGGGTGTTGGCGCCGGCCAGCAGGTTGACGCCGCCGATCACCTCGTTACGGTTGGTCTGGTCGGCGCTATGCACGGCGAAGCCGAGGGCAGTGCTGCCGGTGTTGATCATGGTGACCGGCGCCCCATCGCGCATTTTGTTGGAGGCCGTGGTGCCACCCGCGTAGTTGGACAGCAGCGAGCCACCGTTGAGCAGGAAGGAGTCCGCCAGCGTCATGTTGCCGATGTTCTGGGTGGCCAGGGTGAGCTGGCCTTGGTTGACGATGACCTTGCCTGTGAAGGTATTGGCCATGGTGCCGAGCACCTGGATGCCAGGGCCGTCCTTGATCAGTCTGCCGGAGCCGGTGATGAGGCCGGCAAAGGTGCCGGTGGTGGTCTGAAGGCCGGAGACTGCGAGCGTCAGCGTGCTGCCCGCGCCGATGTCCACCACACCGCCGACCGCGCTGCCACCGGTGAGCAGGCCGAAGGTGGCCGACACGCCATTGGCGATCTCCAGCCGGGTGGTGGGATCGGGTTTGACGATCACCGCGCCAATGTTCGTGGTCGGGGCCAAGAGGGCGCCGTGGGAGCCGGTGCTGGCCGCGATGCGCAGCGTGCCCTCGTTGACGTAGGTGATGCCGGAGTAGGCGTTTTGGCCGGCCAGGACCAGGGTGCCTTCACCCGACTTGGTCAGGATCGTCGGGCCGAAGATCCGGGAGCCGATGGTGAACGCGGCGCCGGTGTTGTGCTGGTGAACCATGAGTTCCGCGCCCGCGCCGCCGTTGCCGGTCAGGAACCCGCCCGTGATGAAGGCCGCGCCCGTTCCCACGTCCGGCGATACCAGGATGCCGCCGCTGACGATGCGCAGCGCGCTGTCGAGCGTCACCGTCGAGGTCCCCGCCGCGCCGAAACGCAGGCTGTTGATGACCTGCGGGCTCGAGAGTGTTCCGGTGTAACCCGTGGTGTCGGTCATATCCAGCCCGCGCGTCCAGGAGGCGACATTGTCGAGACCTGTTTCGTAAGCGGTGAAGGCCTGGAGGGTCGCGCCAGAGATGGTGGCGAAGTGGCTCTTGCCGACGGTGGCGAAACCGCCCAGGATGGCGCCCGCGGCGTTGAGGGCGCCGGTTTGGAATTGGGCATCCGGCGAGGTGAATTCAAAGTCCACGGTGCCGCCAGCGCCCTTGGCGATGGTGGTGGCGGTCATCAAGGCGGACTGGCCCGTGCCGTTTTCGATGCGGAGGTTGGAAGAGCCGGCGTTGATGGTGAGGGTGGAGACGCCCTGGAGGCTGGGCACGTTGCTGGAGCCCAGCATGTGCAGGGTGCCGCCGGCCAGGGTCAGCGCGCCGCCGCTCATGCGCACGTCACCGACGTCATTGCTGGCGCTGAAGTCCAACTGGAGCACGCTGTTGTTGTTGAGGGTGATGGTGCCGGCGCCGGTTCTGCCGGTGACCCGGATCAGGCCGGCGTTGTGGGTGGTGGCGCCATAGGTGTTGACGGCCGCCATCACCAGGGTGCCGGTGCCGGCTTTGGTGAGGGTGAAGTTGCCACCGATCACGGCTTCGATGATCATTTCCTCGTTGGTTTGCTGCGAGTCGTTGATGGTGATGGTGCGCGCCGCGCCCAGGTTGATGGTGCCCGAGGTGATGGTGGCGGTGCCGGAGTTCGCCGAGGCGGTGTAGCTGATGTTGCCGGCCATGGTGATGCTGCCGTCGTTGAGTTTCAGCATGGCGTTGGAGCCCAGCGGGCCGTTGCCCATGGCCAGCGCGGTGACGGGCTGATTGCCGTTGTACAGGTCCACCGTGCCGCTGAGGATGGTGAGGTTGCCGGCGGTGCCAAGGCTCGATCCCGCTTCCACCACCAGGGTACCGGCGGCGACCGTGGCCGAGCCGAGCGTGGTGGTGCCAGTGTAGGTATTGGCGCCTTTCAGGGTGGTGATGCCGGTGGTCGTGATGGCCAGGTTGTTGTTGAAGCCATTGCCGTTGGCGATCTCGCCCACGATCTCGGTGTCACCGCTGCCGGTGATGGTGAAGGTGCGGGCGGCGGTGTCGGTGGCTGAGGACAGGTTGACACCGTTGAGGATGAGCTTGGCCGGCTGAACCACGCTGTTGGTCAGGATGCGGTTGGCGTTGGCGCCGGAGCCGACCAGCGTGCCGCCGATTTCAAGGCTGTTGGTTCCGGTGATGCTGAGCGCAAGGTTGTTGACCACCGAGTTGGAGATCTTGTTGGCGCCGGTAAGGTCCGTGCCGGCCTCCAGGGCGGCGGTGCCGATGACCGTGATGGGGCCGGTGCCGGCGCCGTCTTTGTGGCCGAGCCGCAACGTGCCGCCGAGCAGGCTGGTGCCGCCGGCATAGGTGTTGGCGCCGTTCAACTCCAGCACGCTGGCACCGGCCTTGACGGTGAGGCTGCCGTTGCTGAGGATGCCGGAGAGCACCGCCTTGTCGGTGCCGGAGTTCGGGTTGTCGATCACCAAAACAGTGCGGCTGGTCGAGACGCTGGCGGTGGTGGAGCCGCTCGCGGTGGCGTTGGCGCTGATGGTGAAGGTGGTGGCATTGGTGATGCCGGTGATCACCGCGCCGGCCGGAATGCCCTCGCCGGAGATGGGCTGGCCGACCACCAGACCCGCGGTGCTCGCGGTGGTGACGTTGAGGGTGTTGATGGTGGTGGTGACCACAGGGCTGCTGGCCGTGCCGGCGTTGAGGTCAATGTCGTGGGTGAAATCCACCGCGCCGTTGGCGGTGAAGGAACCGAACATCAGCGAGCCGGTGCTGGGCAAGAAGTGCTCGGTGAGGCCCCAGACCAGCGGCTCGGTCACACCGGTGAAGGCCACCGTCAGGTCGCCGCCCTTGGCTGAGAAACCGCCGCCAGCGCCGCCGGCCAGCCAGCGGAGTTCTCCGTCTCCCGTACCCAGAGCCGGAGAGAGGGTGCCGAAGGACTCGAAGGTGCCGCCATTGAGCACGATGTTGAGGCCGATCATCTGCGGCGTGCCGATCAGCGCGCCGCCATCGATCTGATAGGCGGAGGCTGCGTAGTTGAAGTTGGTGACGCCGCTGACATCCAGCGTGCCGGGGCCGGCTTTGACGAAGAGGCCGGAGCCGATGACCGTGTCCACCATCCAGGCCATGTCGGGCTCGGCGGCATTGGAGTCGCCAATGGTCGCGGTGAAGCCGTTGTTACCCAAGTCAAGGGTGCCGGCGCCGCTGATGATCGCGGTCAGGTTGTTGTTGGTGGCGTTGAAGACGATGGTGCCCGGTTTGACCGTGCGGCCCGCGCCGATGTCAAAGAAGGCCTGGGTGCCAGCGACGCCGCCGCCCATAGTGAGGTTGGCGAAGGTTTGGTCGCTGCCGGTGGCCAGCAGGTTGGCGGTGCCGGCGTTGATGGTCAGGATGCCATTGCCGAAGCGGCCATCGCCATCAATCTCCAAGGTGCCCGCGAGGGTGTTGACCGTGGTGTTGGAGTGGGTGTTGGCGCCGGTGAGGGTGAGGGTGCCGGTGCCAGTGTAGGCCAGGGTGCCGGCGGCGGTGCCGTCGATGATCTGATTGTTGATGGTCACGTCGCCAGCACCGGCGATGGTGAAGATGCGCGCGGTAGCGGCGCGGTCCACGAGGGTGAACAGGCTGCCATCAAAGGTGGTCAAGCCGGTGTTGTTGACCGTCAGGATGCGGGCGCCGCCGCCGTGGACTTCCACGTTGCCGGTGAAGGTCAAGTCCGCCGCGCCGACGATGGTGCTGTTGAGATTGATATTGAGCCGCGCCAGCTCGGTGTTGAAGGCGCCGATGTCAAACCAGCCGCCAAAGGCGGGCAGCAAACCGGCGTTGCCATTGCCCAGCACCAGGTTGGTGGTGACGGGCAGCACGTCCGCTGCGCCGAGGATGAGGGCGCTGCTGGCGGTGGCGGCCGCAGCGTTGCCGACGACGGTGAGGCTGCCGGTGAAGTCAACCGGCGCGTTGAGGGTCAGCGTGCCGTTGCCGACCTTGGCGAGGCCGCCAGCGCCGCCGTTGCCGATGGCGTTGTTGATCGCCACATTGTTGCCGTTGGTGTCAAAGACCGCGCCGCCTTCGGCGTTGAAGGTCAGCTTGCGAGCCGTGGCCGAGGGGTCGAAGGTGGCGCCCGGCGCCCAGCGCAGACCGCCGCCGAAGAAGTGCAGATCCCCCGAACCAAGAGCGTCGAGTGTGGAGACTTCGATCAGGCCCTGGTTGAACCAAGTGCCGCCGTTGTAGCTGTTGGCGGCGTTGGTGAGGGCGAGGATGCCCGGGCCCGCCTTGGTCAGACTGGCCGCGCCGCTGGCCAGGCGGGAGCCGATGGTCAGGGTGTTGGTGGCATTGGTAACGTAGATGAGGTACTCATTGCCCGCGCCGACGGCCAAACCGCCGAAGCCGGCAAGGGTGATGCCGTTGGCAGGCGCCGAGGAGGCGGCGAGCAGCGCGCCGCTGGTCAGCGTCAGGATGTCCTCCGCGCCACCGATGAGGGAA
Source organism: uncultured Verrucomicrobiaceae bacterium (assembly GCA_964553805.1). Classification (GTDB taxonomy): domain Bacteria; phylum Verrucomicrobiota; class Verrucomicrobiia; order Verrucomicrobiales; family Verrucomicrobiaceae; genus JAGRPD01. Next base: position 56,939 of record CAZKMS010000009.1, on the reverse strand, counting down.
ATCGGGCCGCCGCTGGAGTCCAGCACCAGGGAGTTGATGGTCTTGCTGCCGGCATTGATGGCCGCGTCAGGGTAGGCGGCAAAGCGGACGTTGCTGGTGGTGGTGGCGGCCAGTGCGTTGTAACCGGCGGCATTGAGAATGTACTCGGTGTCAATGTTGAGGGGGCGCAGACCCTCGGCAGCGCTGACCCAGGTGACGAAGGAATTGCCGAGCGAGAGGGCCACGTTGGCGTCCGTGGTGGCGCTCTCCAGGCCGGCAGCGCCGATCATCCAGGGTACGATGTTCATGGTGGTGGTGCCAGCCGCGCCCGCGCCGCCCACCGCGCCGACTGGAGCGGTCGGGGTGGTGATGCGACCGCGCGAGCCCGCGCCGGAGCCCAAGCCCTGGCCGCGCACCAAGACGGTGGCCTTGTTTTCCCGGATCAAGCCGTTGAGGGTGAGCGTGGCGACGTTGCTCGCGCCGCCGCTGGCCGCGTTGGTGGTGGCCTGGATGATGTTGTGGCCGGCGCCGAGGGTCACTGCGCCGAGCGTTTCCGCGCGGGCGGCATTCTGGTTTTCATTGCGCAGCCACAAACCGCGGGTGGTGGCGGCGGTATTCAGCACGTTCGCCGTGTTGCTGATTCGAATCGGGACGGTGTCGCCGATGCGGTCGATGTTGGCGCCCTGATCCTGATCCATCAGCAATTCCCCGCCGCCACTGAGGGTGAGGCTGGCGATGTTGGCGAGGCGGCCATTGAGCACATCCAGGTGCAGCAGTCCGAAATTGACGAACACGTCGCCGGTGAAGTTGATGTTGTTGCCTTCCAATTCCTGGGTGTTGATGCCGCTCTTGATGAAGGTGCCGCTGCCTTCCAGCAAGCCGCCGTAAACGCGGGTGGCCTGGGCCGTGTGAGCGATGAGCGTGCCCGTGCCGATGTTCACGACGCCACCCAGCAAACCACCGCCGGCCAAGCCGCCGATGCGCTCCACACCATTGCCGATATCGACCGACACTCCGGGTTCGTTGCGCAGGCTCAGCGCGGAATAGCCGAGGCCATGGCCGTTGGCAAGCGTCAGCGAGCCTTCGTTGAGGAAAGTGACGCCGTAGTGAGTGTTGAAGCCGCTGAGGGTGAGAGCGCCGGCTCCGGTTTTGATCAGGCTGGTGGTGCTCTCCAGGGAAGAGCCAATTTCAAGCGAGGAGGCCGCGCTGTGCTGATGAACGAAGAGTTCCGCGCCCGTGCCGCCGGTGGCGCGGAGGGAGCCGCCCATGATGGAGGCCGTTGCGGCGGCCGCATCCGGACTGACGAGAATGCCGCCGCTGGCAATCGTCAACTGGCTGCCGGGGGCTAGGGTCACGCTGGAAGCCGCATTCGCCGCGCCAAAGCGCAGGCTGTTGATGCTCGTCCAGGCGGAGGTCAGCGTGCCGGTGAAACCGGCGCTGTCGGTGACATCCTCGCCTGCCAGCCAAGTGGTGATGTCGTCCTTGACCGTGGAGGTGATGAAGGACTTGATCTCACCGCCGTCCACCGTGGCGAACTCGCCATTGGCAGTGGCCCAGCCGCCGAGCAGCGCGCCGTTGGTGTTGGCGGCGCTGGACTCGACGATGCCGCTGCCGGGGGTGAAGGAGAAGTCAACGGTACTGCTGGCATTGCGGGTGATGCCGCCCAAGTTCAGCGTGAGGGTCTGGCCCGAGCCGTGGTTCAGGATGATGCGGGAGCTGCCCGCGTTGAGGGTCAGGCCGCCGGTGTTTTGAACGCTGGCGGCGGAGGCATTGCCGGTCAGGAACAGGCGCGGACCGGCCATGACGAGGCCGCCCTCGGAGATCTTCTGGGTGTTGTTGACGGTGAAGTCGAGAATGGTGTCGCCGAGGTTGAGCGTGGTGAGACCGGTGTAGGTATTGGTGCCTTGGAGTACGAGCACGCCGTTGCCGGCCTTGGTGATGCCGTTGGCGCCGAGGCCGCCGTTCTTGATGTCCGCTTCGACGATCATTTCCACCGCGGTTTCGGAAGAGTCGTTGATGGTGAAGGTGCGGATGGTGTTGGCCTCGATGTCGGAGGTGGAGAGATTGAGCGTGCCAGGGCGGATGGTAGCGGTGCCGGTATTGACGAAGACCGTAGCCGAGCTGGCCGTATAGGCGACGTTGCCACCCAAATTCAAGATGCCGCCATTGAACTGCATCTCGGAAGTGGCGCCGATTTCGCCGACGCCACCCATGGTCAGGCTGGTGATGTTTTGCTCGCCATTTTGCAAGTCCAGCACGCCTTGATAGATGGTGATGGCCGCGGTGGCGACGTTGTATCCCGGGTTGACGCGCAAGGTGCCGCCAAAGACCTGTGTGACGCCGGTGGCGGTGCTGGCATTGAGGATCAGCAAGCCGTCGCCCATTTTGCGGATGCCGGCGGCCCCGGTGTTGGTGAACGTGCCGTCCATGGTGAGCGTGCCGCCCGCGCCGACCTCCATCCGGAAGTTGCCGCCGGTGGTCTCCTGGATCTCGATATTACCGGTGATCGTGGCGCTGGTCGCGCCCTCTTGAAGACGGATGTACTTTTCGTTGCCGGTGTTGCTGGCGATGATGCCATTGGCCAGAGTGATGCCGTCAGCCAGTTCCAGCCGCGTGTTGGTGTTGGCGAGGGTGAGGGTGCCGGTGCTGAGCGCCTGATTGTGAGCCATGCGCAGGATGCCGCCGGCGGTGGCAACGATGGTGTTGCCGGTGTAGGTGTTGGCGGCGGTCAATTCGAGCTGACCCGCGCCGCTAACGGTCAGACTGCCCTGGCCGCTGATGACACCGGTGATGCGCGCCCAGTCGTCGAGGGTGGCGGCATTGTTGAGCACCTGAATGGTGCGCACGGTGGCGCTGTCCGCGCCGTTGAGGTCGATGTTGTTGGTGAGGGTGACCACGGAATCGGCGGTGGCGGAATTCAGAAGCAACTGGCCGGTGCCGCTGACGAACCCATTCGTGCCGCTCCACTGCAGGCCACTGCCGCCATTGAGCGTCACCGTCAAATCACCGCCCAGGGCCGCGAAGCCGCCATTGCCATTGGCCAGCCACTGCACGGTGCCCGTTCCCGCCGTGCTGCTGGTGGTGCGGGTGAACGTGCCGCTGCCCTCAAACACACCGCCGTTGAAAATGAGGTGATTGCTGGCGCCGCCGATGCCGTTGATGGCGCCGGCGTTGATTTGGTAGGCGCCGGTGAAGTTGTTGACCGCGGGATTGATGAACAGGCTGCCCGCGCCGGCCTTGATCAAGGTGCCGGAGCCGGTCAGCTCGCCCACGAGGATGGCGAGATCGGGGTCCGTGGCGGTGTTGTTGTTCACCGTGAAGGTGCGGTCGGCGCTGCCCAAGTCCAGCTTGCCCGGACCGCTGATGATAGCGGGGTTGGTGTTGCCGTTGGTGCTGGCGGTGTAGGTGACATTGCCATTGAGCGTCACGGTGCGGCCGGCGCCGATGGCGAGTTCCGCGTAGGTGCTGGCGGCGACGCCCAAGGTCAAGGTGCCGCCCACGACCTGATCCAGGCCGCTGGCCATGATTTCCACCTTGCCGTGGTTGATCGTGACGTTGCCCGCGCCCCACTTGCCGTTGCCGTCCAAGCGCAGGGTACCGACGCCGCCGAAGCTGGCCAGGTTGCTGTTCACGACGGTGTTGCCGGCATAGGTGTTGGCTCCGGTCAGGGTCAGGGTGCCGGCGCCGGTGAAGGTGAGGTTGCTGGCCGCGCTGGTGCTGCCATTGGCAATGACTCCGGAAAGCAGCACGTCACTGGTGCCGGCGATGGTGAGGGTGCGGTTGGTGGCGTCGTTGGAGAGGTTGACGTTGCCGGTGACGGTGAGGAGGCCGCCGGTGTTGGCGGTGAGGATGCGGTTGCCGCCGCTGTTGGTCAGGGTGCTGGTGAAGGTGAAGGCATCTGGCCCGCCGATGGTGGGGTTGCCGGTCAGCGTCAGGGCCTTGGCGAGGGTCTTGGTGCTGCTGCCGTCGCCCAGGAGGGTGGCGGTGGCCAGGGTCAAGGCACCGGTGGTGCCGAGACCGCCGGTGGGGTGGGTGATGATGACCGTGCCGGTACTGATGGTGGTGGCGCCGGTGTAGGTGTTGTTGCCGCTCAGATGCAGAATGCCGTTGCCGAGCTTGACGAGGCCGCCGGAGCCGGAGATGACGCCGGAGATGACCGCCCGATCCGTGTCCACCGAGGTATTGTCCATCACTTCAATGGTGCGCACCGCGCCGTTGGTGTTGATGGCGCTCGTGAGGGTGACCACGTTGTCCGCGGTGGTGGAGCCGAAGAGCAGGGAGCTGCCGGTGCCAATGCCATTCGCCGTGGAGCCCCAGGACAGCGCGCCCAGGCCGCTGACAGTCAGCGGACCGCCCTGGGCGGCGAAACCGCCGCTGCGGTTGGGCGCCCAGCGCAGTTGGTTGACGCCGGCACCAAGACCCCGACTGAAGGTGCCGCTGCCTTGATAGACGCCGCCGTTGAGCACCAAGTTGGCGGTGGTGATGTTGCCGGCCAGCGAGCCGCCGGAGATGAGCGTGGGTCCGGTGTAGGTGTTGGTTCCCGTGAGGGTGAGGTTGCCGTTGCCGAGCTTGTTGAAGCCGATGGAGTTGGCGCCGGCGTTGAGGTTGGTGATGTTGCCGGCGTAGGTGTAGTCGGAGTCGAAGGCGCCGGTGTCGAGGCCGAGCAGGGAACCGTTCTTGAAGCCGCCGGTGGCGGAGGCGAGGCTCATGAAATGCGTGATGTCCGCCTCCGTGAAGGTGCCGGGGCCGCCGATGCTGAAGCCGAGCGTGCCACCAACGTTGACCACCAAGTTGCTATCAGTCCATTTCAACTGATCGCCACCGTAAAGAGCCTCGGGCCGCGTGAAGAGCAAGGCGCCGCCGTTGACGGTGACGGTGCCGGAGTTGTTGTTGACGCCGGAGAGCGTGAGCAGGGAGTAGCGGCGCTCGGACTCGCTGAAGAGGTGGCCTTCCTGGATGATGTTGACCACGTTCGACCCGATGTCGGCGGTGACGACGACGCCGGCGGTGGCGAGGTTGCCGCCGGTGTGGATGACGTCGCCCACCATGTTGATGTCCGCGCCAGTGACGGTGAGGGTGCCGTAGTTGGGGGCGGCGGCGTAGGTGATGGTGGTGGTGGCGTTGTTGACGTTGTTGTTGAGGATGAGATTTCCGACGCCGGTGACGCCGCCGCTGAATTGGGAAGCGCCGCCGGTGCCGAATTTGCTGAACACCACATCGTGATTGTCGAGGGTGACGGGGCCGGCGAAGTTGACGATGCCTGTGGTGGAGCCGGCAAAGATGGTGGCGGTGCCGGTGTTGCCGCCGGCCACATGGATCGGATTCCAGTAAGTAAAGCTGTTGACGGCTTGCAGAGTGGCGTTGCCGCTGCCGGAGGTGTCGCCAAGGGTGATGATGCTGTTGCTGGGGCCGAAGGTGTTGACATTGTTGCCGCCGATCACTGTGCCCTCCTTGATGACGATGCCCGCGAGGCTGTTGGCGCCGGCACCCAGGGTCAGGTTGCCGTTGCCGCTCTTGGTGAGGACGGCGGTGCCGTCGCCGCTGATCACGCCCAGGGTCAGGTTGGTGACGACCGCCACGCCGGTGTCCGTCACCACGCCATTGTTGTTCACGTTAAAGGTCGGCGAGCCGGTGAAAGTGGTGAGGCCGAAGACCAAGCTTTGCGTGCCGGAGTTGGAGAGAGCGCCCGCGTTGACGGTGAGGGTGTGGCTGCCGATGCTCAGCGTGCCCAGCGTGTGCGCCACACCGGCGCCCAGGGTCACGCGCTCGGTGCTGATGGTGACATTGCCGCCGATGGTGGTGGGGCGGGCGTGGTTGCGCGCGGTGCTGTCGGCCAGTTGCAGCGCGCCACCGTTGAGGAAGAGGGCGGAGGCGCCAGTGCCGAGGCCGGTGGTGCCGGCCGTGCTCACACGCAGCGTGCCCTCGTTGAGGGTGACATTGCCGGTGAAGGTATTGAGGGCGGACAGGTGCAGCGTGCCGGCGCCGTTCTTGGTGAGATCGCCAGCGCCGGAGATGACGCCGCTGACGTTGAGCGCGGTGGCCGCGTTCGTCACGTTCCAGGCCTGGGACGCTCCCAGCTCGACGGGGGCGGTGATGTTGACCGGACCGGCGGCGCCAGCCTGGATATCGATGCCCTCCGAGTCGAGGGTCAGGATGCCGCCCACGCCAGCGGCGATGGTGAGCGAGCCGGTGCCGGAGTTGAGGAACTTCAAGCCCTTGACCGCGATGGCGGAGTCCAGAGTGGTCACGATGGGATTCGTGGAGGCATTGGTGGCGCTGAAATTGATGACATTGCTCTCGGCGGGCGTGTACCCGGCGTTGGAAGTGCCATCCGCGGTGAGCGCCCAGTTCGAATTGCCATCGGAGAGGCCGACCCAACTGTTGTTGACCCCGCCGACCCAGAAGAGGTTTTCCGCCTCCGTGATCGCGCCGAGAACATTGAGCGTGATCGCGTTGCTGGTTTTGTCCAGGCTGTAGTGGAAGCCGGAGGGCAGCACACCGAGCTGAAGGAATTCCAGGCCGACGATGCTGTTGACGCTGGTGATCAATTCGTAGCTGCTGCCGACGCTGAAGCCGTCGAGCGCGTTGCCGTTGATGAAGCCGCCGCCAGCGTTGATGGTCAGCGTGCTGCCATCGCTCAGCACGATTTTGTCGGAGAGATTGGAGCCAGCCAAGTCAAAGCCGAGCGAGCCGCTGGTGGTGGCGCCGCCGAGGGTGATGTTGGCGCCGGTGGCCAGGGCAGTGGTGAGGGCGGCTGCGTCCGCGAACAGGCCGAAGGTGGCGTCGCCAGTGGCGCCCACGACGAGGCCGGAAGTGTTTTCCAGCAGGCTGGGGGAGGCGGAGAGGGTGCCGCCGTTGACGGTGGTGGTGCCGGTGAAGTCGAGAACGCCGCTCAAGGTGATCAGGCCATCTCCCACTTTGGACAAGACCAACTGGCCATCGCCGTTGGTGATCGAACCGGCGTAGGTGCTGGAGGTTCCTTCCAGGGTGCCGGAGCCGATGGTGAGCGTGGAGACGGTGGCTGCCGCGCCGTTGCGGATGATGCCGGCCGCCGCGCCGTTGAGGTGGCCGATGCTTGCATTCACACCGGCAAGCTCCACGATGCCCGCGGTGACGGTGAGCGTGCTGTTGCTGGCGCCGAGCGTGCCCGCGCCCTGGAGCCGCACGATGCCGCCGGCGGCGTTGACCGTGGTGCCGGAGTGGGTGTTGACCCCGGCCAGCACCAGCGTGCCCGTGCCGGTCTTGGTGAGGATGCTGGGGGCCGCGCCATCGGCGATGACGGCGTTGACGACCAATTCCGCGTCCGTCTGGGTGGAGTCGTTGATGGCAAAGGTGCGGTTGGCGTTCAACTCGAGCGTGCCGGCGTTGATGAAATTGGTGCCGGAGGCGGTAGAGGCGGCGTAGGTGACGTTGCCGTTGAGCGAGAGAATGCCGCCGTTGAGGTTGATGGCGGAGGCCGCGCCGGCCGCGCCGTTGCCCATGGTGAGCGCGGTGATCGATTGCAGGCCGTTTTGCAGCTCCAGGGTGCCGCCGCGCACCACCAGCGGCCCGTTCGCCGTCGAAGAGAGGTTGGCGCCGGACGGCACGATCATCACGCCGGTGCCGGTGGGCGAGTTCACGGTGGTGGTGGAGCCCACGGGGGTGGTGCCGGGAGCTACGGTCTCGTTCTTGCCGTTCAGGGTCAGGGTGCCGTTGCCGGTGTAGCTGAGGTTGAGGACGAAACGATTATTGTCGGAAGAAGTGAAAATATCACCATTGATGACCGTGTTGCCGCTGCCGTTGATGGTCCAGGTGCGCGCGGCGGTCATGGCGTTGACGGGGATATTGCCGGTGAAGGTGAGCGTTTTGTCGCTGGCGATGTTGTTGGTGAGGGCGACGTTGTTGGCGGCGGCGGCCAGCGTCAGAGCGCCAAGGGAGAGACTGTGGTCGCCAATGAAGGCGGGGGTCGCGTTGTTATTGATGGTCACCGAATTGGTGAGCACACGATCTCCGCCATAGGCGAAAGCCAAGCCGTTGCCGAGGACCAGGGTGCCGGTGCCAAGGGCGGTGTTGCTGCCGATGCCGAGCGTGCCAGAGCCGACGGTGGTGTTGCCGGTGTGGGCATTGCTGCCGGAGAGGATCCAAGCGGCTCTGCCGTCAAGGGTGATGCTGAGAGCGCCGCCATTGTCCGCCAAGTTGCTGGTGATCATGTTGCCCATGGTGCTGGAGCCGCGCAGGGACAGGGTCTTGACGCCAACGACCGAGTTCACCAAGTTGGTCAGAACCAACGGGCCGGCGCCGTCGGCATGGATTTGATTGGCGCCGGTGCTGTTGAGTTCGATCCTGCGGTCGCTGATCTCACCGGGACCGACGTATTGCAGAATGGACGCACCGGCAGCGCCATTTCCGAGAGTAAGTGCGTTGGAGGCCAAGTTGGCGTTGGTACTGGTTCCCAGGCTGGTCGCCTGACCGGGATTGGTGCTGAGGCCCAACGAGCTAACCACCAAAGTGCCCTGATGAACGCTGGTCATGCCATCATAGGTATTCGCACCGCTCAGACGGAGGACGCCGTTGCCCAGTTTGAGAATACCGGTGCCGACATCACCCGAAATGACACCGGATAGCGTGGCGGAGTCCGCGTTGGTATTGGCGTTGTCGTCCACGCGAATGGTGCGAAGACTGGAGGGCGCAACGGTAGCGGCAATGGAAGTGCCTGCCGCAGTACCGTTGGCGCTGATGGTGAAGGTCGTGGCGCTGTTGATGCTGACAATGTAGGAACCGGCGGGGATATTGGTCCCGGTAATCAATTGGCCGACGACGAGGCCACTGGTGTCGCCTTCGGTGACGGTGACTAGGGCAGTGGTCGCGGTGGTAACGGTGAGCGCCTTTCCAACGCCGGAGGCGGTGCCCAGCGAGAAATCGCCAGCGATGTCCACCTCGGAAAGGGCGATCGAGGCGGTCGCTCCCTGCGCTTGAGCTTGCGAGCCATTCAGGATGAGCCCGTTGCGGTTATCGAGGAATCCGGCAGTGGCGCCCCAGACCGGCGACCCGCTCCAGGTCACGGTCAGCTTGCTATCTCCGCCGAGGAATCCGCCGGAAAACTGAGCCGTGTTCGCGAGCGGAGCGGCAAACTGCATCTGGCCGGGCCCGGTGCCAATCTCGCGATTGAAGAGACCCTGAGTGTAGAGAGCACCGCCATTGAAGACGAGGTTGGAGTTGGGTGACAGCCCTTGACCGTCGGTGGCCATGAGGATGCCCTGGGTGAGGGTGGTGTCTCCGCTATAAGTGTTGTTGGCGCCGGCCAGATTCCAGACACCGGTGCCGGTCTTGGTGAGGCTGGTGGCGTCGAGGCCGTTGTCGGTGATTTGGGGATTGAAGGTGTTGTCGCCGGTGGAGGTGCCGGTGAGGGTGAGGGTTTTTGCGACCGCGCCGGTAAAGGCGATCGCGCCGGTGTTGCTCCAGATGATGGCGTTGTTGTTGGCGACCGTGCTGGAGAGAACGGCGTTGGCTCCGGCAATGGTGAAGAGGCGGTCGGTGGTGGCGGAAGTGGCGCCGAGGATCTGGCTGCCACTGCGGACGTTTCCGCGGTAGATGAGGGTGGGCGCCGCGCCGTTGAAAACCAGATTGCCCGCCGCGCTGGTTGACGCGCCGATGCCGCTGCTGACGCCGCCATCCGCGAGCACATCCACGGTGAGCTGCGCGCCGGTGGCGATGGTGGTGACGCCGGTGTAGGTGTTGTCGCCGATAAAGGCTTGGTTTCTGGCCGTGGCGCCATCCACGGTGACGTTGAGCACGCCGCCGCCGTTCAGAAGATCGCCATCCTGCAGGACGCCGGAAAAGATGCCGACGGCGGCAGTGCTGGTGCTGTTGCTGCGCCCGAAGGAGATGGTGGCTGCGGTGCCGGTGCCGCCGCCACTGTTGGTGATGGTGCCGGAGCCGGCAAGCGACCCGACATTAATAGTCTGGGAAACGCCAGCGGCGTTGATGTCGAGGGTGGCACCCTGGCGGACGGTGATGGTGTTGGCGGCAGTGCTATTCACTCCAAGGGTGGCGGTGGCGCCGGAGAGCCTGACGGTACCTTCGTTGATGAAGACGTTGCCGGTGAAGGTGTTGTTGCCTCCGACGATGAGGGTGCCGGTGCCGGATTTGGTGAGCACGCCGGTGGTGCCTCCGATGAGGGAATTGACGGTCAAGGCATTGGCCGGATTGCTACCGTTGGTAATGAAGTGAACTTCGGTCGCGTTGGCGCTCAACTGGCTACCGGTGATGGCACCCGTACCGGCAGAGTTGTCAAAGAGAACCGCACGGACATCGACGGTGAGGATTCCACCGAGTGTGAGGGTGGGGTTGGCGCCGGAACCGGTGATTTTCAAGCTGTTGATGGTGGCCGTGCCGGTGGTGCTGTGATTCGCCGTCAGGTTGAAGTTGACGGTGGCACTGCCGGTGCCGCTGGCGGGCAGGCCGTTCACGGTGTAGCCGGTGTATTGGACGACGTTGCTGCCGCTGAGCGTCGCCCAATCCAAACCGTTGTAGGTCTGGAAGGCGGTAGCGGCCGCCGCGCCGAGGATGCCGTCGGTGACCACAGGCGCTGCGGTGAAGGAAATGGTAGTGTTAGGGCCGACCTGATAGTCAAGGGCGGCTCCAGCGCCGCGGGCGCCGAGGGAACCGAAGATCAGGGCAGCGGAGCCGGTGCCGTTGGCTTCGGTGACAACTTTGGCAGCGCCAGCGGTCGGGGTAAGCGCGCCGCCGATGGTTTCAGTGGTGGCCGTATTCTCGAAGCCTCGGAATAGCAGCGTTCCGGCAGCGCTCAAGGTCGTCGCATCCGCGCTGAAGACGACGTTGTTGGTCGCCGCATCGCCGATGACATTCGAGGTTCCGGCGGTGGCCAGCAGTTTCAGGACGCCGTTCTGGATGGTGGTGGCGCCGGTGTACGTGTTGGCTCCGGCCAGCACCCAGGTGCCGGTACCAATCTTGGTCACGCCGACGGCACCGCCAGCATTATTGTTGGGAATGATGCCATTGATGGTGTTGTCTGCGGTGTTGGCGCCGCCGAGAGTCAGCGCCTTGGCCTGGCTGGCGCTGCCGCCAGTGGCCGTGAAGTTGGCGTTGAAGGTCAAACCCGGGCTGGTTCCGGTCTGGTTGGCCAGGAGGATGGCGCCGCCGGTAGTGCCAGGCATGTTGATGACCTTGCTGGTGGTGGCTTGGGCGGAAGTCAGATCATTGCCGACGACGCTCAGCGCAATCCCTGCCGTGGTGCCCGTGCCGATATTGACCGTACCGGCATTATTGTTGATGGAGCCGAAGTGGGCGATGGCCAGCGTGCCGCCGGAGATCGTCGTGAGGCCAGTGTAAGTGGAGGCATCCCCAAGAATCGCCAGCGTACCCGCGCCGTTTTTGGTCAAGGTATGATTCGCATTTTCGGCAAGCAGGCTGCCGGTGATGACCGCTTGCGCGCCAGTATTAACCGTCATGGTCAGGGTGCGCGCGGTGTTGGAGGTGTTGTTCCAAAAATTGCCGTCAAAAGTCACCATGGCGTTGATGGCAAGGGTGTTGGCGCCGCCCAGGTTGCCGCCCACGCTGTCACCGTTGAAAGTGATGCCGTGGCCGTTGCGACCGTTGAAGGTCAGGGTGCGCGTGGTGGTGCCGGCAGTCAGGGTCAGGGGTGCGAACTGCGCGATCTGGTTGATGGCCTGGCTGCCAATGGCATGGTCCAAAAGAATCACGGCGTTGGCGCCCGTGCCCATTTGCACCCGGCGCGTGGCAAAGGAGGCCGGATCGTCCGAGCGCACTTCCAACGTGCCAGCGCCACCGCCGAGGGTGATGGCGCCATTGGCGGTGCCGGAGCCTAAAGCGGCGCCGTTGGACACACGTATCGAACCGACGTTGAGCACCACGTTGCCGGTGAAGCCGGAGGCGTCGGAGGAGTCCATGATCAGCGTGCTGTCTCCCAGCTTTTCCAAGTTGCCCGTGCCTTGCAAGGCGCCGGTGATGAGGTAGGTGCTGGCGCCCACTGTATTGGTGAGGCCAATGCGCAACTGCCCGGTGCCCGCCGCGGTGAGCGAGCCGCTGAGGTGCAGCAGGCCGGCCGTCGAGTTGATCGCGGTGGCCACGTTGCCGGCGCCGTATTCGATGTTGCCGGAGATGGTGTTGTTGCCCACGCTGAGCAGAGCGGCGTTGGCGTCCGCGATGGGGCCGTAGCCCTGGAGCGCGAGGTCGCGGGTGAAATTGATGCCGCCGCCGCTGCCGTCCAGCACGAGCTGGCCGCCGCCAAAGCCGCGGGTGGCGGAGCCGAGAACCACGACGGCGGAGGTGTCCGCGCCGAGCTGGGCGGGATCGCTGATGACGAGGGAGCCGTTGGCGATGGTGGTGATGCCGGTGTAGCTATTGAGGCTGTCGCCAAGCCGCACCGCGCCACCGCCGGTGAGGGTGAGGCCATTGGCGCCCGCCAGCAAGGAGTCCAGAGTCAACAGGTGCCCGCGATTCACCTGGATGCCGCCGCCAGTCAGGGTAAGGCCGCCGCCCGTGAAGCTGTAATTGTCCTGAATCCATAGATTATTGGCCAAACTGCCCGCGCCGAGCGTGATGATCGAGCCACTGCCGGGTATTGGAGAGCCGAAGATGACGTCGTCCAACGCGGTGGGCAGGCCCGTGCTCCAGTTGCCCGAGTCCGCCCATTGCGCGTCGACCCCCCCGGTCCAGGCTGTGGTTTGCGCGTGTAGCGGCCAAGCTTGACTCCAAAACGTGAAGCCCGCGAATACGGGCGCGATCAGTGCTTTGGTGAATGATGTGCTTTTGAACATGGCAGATGGCTGGTTGGCATCGCGAAAAGCTCCCGCACTGACGCCCTGCACGGTTTTTTCGCGAATTTCATTCATCACGCCAAAATTTGAATGCGATGTCAATACAGTTTTAGCCAAAGGCTTATCAATATTGCGCCATTGGAGATGAATTTAATTCCAAATCACGTGGATGATGGTGCTGGCAGCTTAATGAGTTCGAGCGAATCAGCTCAATCGCCTTCTCTCTCAAGGCGATACCATGGCTGACAAAGAAAAGAGCGAAGTCCTAGATGGGGCGGGGCGAAAGCGCGAAAAACCTCCTCATCTGAAGAAAATACCAAATAAATTGCTTAGTTTCAAACCAGTGATAGATTCATTTTCAATAGGCCGCCGGCCAGCACGCGTTTGCAGAATGAGGAAGACCCGCCAAAAATTTGTTTTTTCGAAAAAAAAACTCTCGCAGGCCATTTTTAACTTCATGCGCCTCCGCCTGTCTTTTTCACTGCTGTTGACGGTCCTTTTTGCCTGTCTCGCCCCCTTGCAAGCAGCCGAGCTGGTCCTGCCCGGCTGCGACGGCGCCGGCCATCGCCCGCTGAACGTTCCCGCGGGGAAAAAGGGCGTGGTGGTGCTGTTTGCCTCGCCCTTTTGCAACACCTCCAACACCTTCCTCAGCGAGTGGAACGCGATCACCGAGGCGTTTGAGGACCGCTTCCTTTTTTATTTGGCGCATCCGGAGGCAGGCCTCAAGCTGGAGCAGGTGATGGAGCACAGGGAATTGCTCGCAGTGCGCAGCCAGGCGCTGCTGGATGAAGGCGGGCGGCTGGCGCGCCAGTTGGGCGCGCGGGTGACGCCTGAGGTGGCGCTGATCGGCCCGGATGGCAGCGTGCTTTATCAGGGCCGCATCAACGATCTCTACCTCACCGCCACGCGCCGCCAGCGCAAGGCCACGACCACCGATCTGCGCGATGCGCTGGAGGCCGTGGCCGCCGGCAAACCCGTGGCTGAACCCCGCACCGAAGCGGTGGGCTGCAAAATCTCCGGCATTGATTAGACCCGCGTTTTCGGGATGGAAGATCGCCGGTGCTAAGAGCCTGTCCGGCAAATGCTGTCCTGGCCTCTGTGAGGCCGGCTGCGCGCGCCGCACTGCCCTCCACCGGAGTCACAGACCCCGGCTACAGCGGAATGCCGTCCTCATTTTGGACTTTCGTTCTCGATTGGATCCTTTGCCGGATAGGCGCTAAGGCTGAGTGGTGATTTCCAAGTCACGGCACCAGAGTTTGGCTGGCTCACCGCTGCCGCGTTGCACGGCCAGCGCAAGATCGGAAAGAAGGGCGCCGGCGCCGGCTGACAACGCCTGCTCCGAGAACAAGGTGACGCCGTCCAATCGCAAGGTCCAAACGTCCCTGGCCGGTTGGACAATCAGTTCCACTTTCACCGGCGCGCGCGCTCCAAGACGCGGTTCCATGTCGAACGCCTCCCCGGCCGCGTTCACCACCTGCATGGCCCCATCTGCAGCTCCTGCAACCAGGGCCAGCACTGGCTCCTCCTGCGCGTTGTAAAGGGTCCAGGAGAAGCGGTCCGTCGACTCGCCTTCGGTGGCCAGCAACTCGGCATTGAATGCAACGCTGATCTCGCCCGCGCCCGCCAGTTCCTCCGGAACGGCGGGTTTCCAAAACACGACGTCCTCGGGGCTGTCCGCATCGCTCTGGCCCAGAAGGACGCTCTGCCCGCTGGCAGGCTCTGCAACTGGTGCTTCAGCCTGAGCCCCCGCTTCTGAAGGAGCGGCTGTGGCCGCAGCCATGGCGGCGGCGGATGCGCCACCGGCATCCGCAATGACACCCGCCAAGGGCGCTGAAATGCTCTGGCGACGGATGTTGAGCTTGGTCAACCCGCCAAAGTCTTCGGAACTGTAGTAATCCACCACCAAACGATAAGTCACCCCTGCCAACGCGCTGAAGGTCAGGCGGCTGGAAGAAATACCGCCCAAAAAGTTTTCATCATCATTAAACGCAATGAACGAGAGGGAGTTGATAAAATCCCCCTGATGCACCGCCAAAACGGTGTCATAGGCGCTGAAGCGTGTGTCCACCTCGTAACGGCCTGTCGAAGGCGCCACCCAGCGCCACCACGCGCTTTTGCCGCGGTTGGGATAGGGTTCATTGACCTCGACCGTGAAAGTTTGATTGTCCGTCTCCGAACTGACGCTGGATCCCGTCAGCACCCGCGCGTTGGCAAACAGGTCATTGGTCGCGCTTTTGCTGACAGTCAACGACTGCGGTGATTGCGCCGTCCCGCCCAGGGAAGCCACCGTCACGACACCGCCTGAAGTGAAACTGGTGGGGATGGTTCCAATCAATTGCCCGCTGGATGTCTTGACAAAACTGACTTTGCGCCCACCGACTTGCACCGTACGCGCAAACCGGAGGTTCGTTCCCGTCAGCGCAAACTTGTCTCCAGGCCGCAGCGAACGCGGGACCAGCAGCGTGATGTCCGGCGATGGCACGGTCAGAATGTCCAGGGCGACAGGATCACTCAGCACCGTGCCGACGCGGTTGCTCACCTCCACGCGGTACTCGCCCTGCCGCTCCATGCGCGCGTCGTTGAGGGTCAAGGTGCGGGAAGTGGCGATTTGATTGCCCTCAAAAAGCCAGCGGTAGCGCAGGGTCTTCGATCCGCTGGCGGTGACGGTGAAGACGGCCTTCTCACCTTCATGAATGGTCAGCGGCTGCGGCGGCACGGTGATCTGCGGTGGTGTTTGCACCGTCAGCAATGCGGCGCGGCTGATGACCCGGCCCACATCATTGCTCACCACCACCCGGTAGCTGCCGGTCGCGGTCAAAGGCGAGTCCGGCAGTGACAGGACCGGCAAGGTCTGCCCCGGAATGTCGCGTTTGTTGCGCTGCCACTGGTAGCGCAACGCTGGCGAGCCCGCCGCTTGCACCGTGGCCGCGATTTCGCCAGCAACGGCGAAAAAGCCCGGCTGCGGGTGCAGCACGATGCCGGGCGCGTCCTCGACGATCAGCGCGGCGGGATCACTTGGCATCAAGCCCAGCCCATTGCTGACTTCGACGTGGTAGTCGCCCTCATGCTGCGTGTCCAATTTTTTCAGGGTGAGGGTCCGGCTGCGCGCGCCCGCAATGAGCTGGCCGTCCACGAACCACTGATACGCCAGGCGCGGAGTTCCCTCTGCCTTGACCGCAAACACCACCGAACCGCCACGCGCGCCCTTGGTGGACTGCGGCTGCTGAGTGATCTCCGGACGCGAGCTGACGGCGACGCTCGCTTCGCGGCTGATCACCGTGCTGACGCGGTTTTTGACCACCACGCGGTACTTGCCGTTGTCAAACCAGTCCGCGGCAGCCAGCGCCAGACCCTGGCCAGTCTGACCCGGAATGTCCATGCGATTCTTCTGCCACTGGTAGCTGACGGGGCCGTCGCCTGTGGTCACCACCGTCATGCTGACACCGTCGCCACGCGTGAAGCTGCCCCCGACCGGATGCTCGATGATGCGCAGGCGCTCATCCACCACCACCATCGTGCCCGTGCTGGTCTCGGTACCAAACGGGTTGCTCACGCGCAGTTGATACGAGCCGGCGGTGGTGGCCAGGCCGGAGAGCGGCAGCTTCGTTTTGGTGGCGCCTGGCAATTCGGATCCATCCTTCAGCCATTGGAAGGTCATCGGCGCGCTTCCCGCCACCTGGGCAGCCAGTGTTGCCTTGCCGCCCAAAGGCACGGCGAAGAGAGCGGGCAAGTCCACGAACACCGGCGGGGACTGCACGGTGAGCCGCGCCACCGCGGACTTGGCTTTGCCCGCCAGGTTGCTCACGGTGACATAATAAGTCCCCTCTTCCGGCCATTGCACGTCCGCGAACAGGAGTTCCGGACCGGTCTCACCCGGCATGGGGCTGGAGCCTTTGAACCATTGGATCGTCAGCGGCGGCGTGCCGGTGATCACGGGTGAGAATGCATGCGGACTGCCGCTGGCGACGGTCGCGCCCGGCGCGGAAACCACCACACGCGGCCGCAGCACCACGTCAAGACTCACGGTGTCTGTATCGACAAAGCCCTCGGAATTGCTCACGCGCAAAAAATAATCGCCGATGTGGCTGGCGTTCACCGCCGCGATTTTGTACTTGGCGGAGGTCGCCCCTTTGATGGCGGTTTCGCTGCCTCCAACCACTTTGAACCACTGGTACTTGGCCTTGCGGTTGCTGATCGCTGCCGCGGAAAAGGTCACCGGCTTGCCCTCGATGACCGCCGCGGCGGGGGAGACTGGTTGCCGGAGGATGAGAGGCAGTGCCGGCAGCGGGGGGAATTCACCGCGAATCACATACTGGCCGCGCGCGCCATAGGACGTCCAGCCCGTCGGAACGATCTCCATGGGATTGCCAAAGCCGCTGCCCGAAACCTCGATAAAGTAAACCCCAGCGGGCACGGTTTGATTGATTTGCGCGCCCAGCTGGCCCGCCGGGTCGCTCACCGCCACTGCCGCGCCGCCTGAATCCAAAAGCCGCAGCCTCAGGTCCGCGTTGGCCTCCGGCAAAGCCGCCGCCACGCCTTGAATCTGCACGCTGCCTCCACTGGTGGTGAAGCGGTACACATCCACGTCCGCCTCGGCCGAAAGAATCCCGGCCTCGTCCAGGTTGCCGAAGAGCAAATCGGAGACATTCGCCGCGGTGCCGGTGCTTCCCCCCGCTTCATCCAGACGAAACCCAAAGTTCAAGCTCCGGGTGATGACCGCCAAATCATCCTCCGTGTTGCTGGCGTCGTAGTATTCGCCTTTGGACCACTGCGTCACCTGGGCGCCGAAAGGAGCGCCCATAATCGGCCCCCAAAACAACGGGCTCACGCCGTGGCCGCCGTAGTATTCCTGGCCCTGTCCCGGCACGCCCAAACCGTCGTGCACCAACCCCACCGTATGCCCCAGCTCATGCGAGATCGTCATCGCCATGATGTTGACGTTGTTGGAGTTGAAGGACCAGCAGGGGATGTCTGGCTGATAACTGCCCGAGAGGGAAAAGCTGTCAAGGTACGCCACACCGCCCGCCATCGGCGCGGCATCGTTGGTGGGCGTCTGAATGCAGCGCATCCGCTTGCCGAGAGGCGCGTTGGCGTAGCGAGCCGCAATGGTGGTGACGGAGACATTGAAGGGCGCGAAGTCTTCCGCCACCGCCGCCCACACGGCGGTGATTTGCGCCGGGGAGATCGGCTGGCCAGCCATCACCGCTGGTTGCGCGATGATGGTATTGCCGCCGTTCCAACGCGGATCGGTCACCGTTTGGCCGTCGAAATCGATGTAGAGCACCGCCGTGGCAGACGGCAGGCTGTCCAGCGCCGGCACTGTCAGCGCGCCCACAGGCGGTTGTCTGGCCGCGCGCGCCATCGCCTCCGGATTCGGCGGCTCCGGCGGCATGCCGCTGCAAATCACCGCGCCCAAAGGCCGCTCCTGCAGCAGCAAGCGACCCTGATCATCGCGGATCAACTGATAGGCTTTGCCATTGAGCGGATCCAGGATGTCCCCGCCAATTTCACCAGTCGCGAGGTTTTTGAACAAGGCAAAACTGCCCCCCCGCAGGCTGGCCAGGCGGCCGGAAACCCACATCCGGTCGCCCTCTTTTTCCTCCAGACGATTGATCACCGTGCCCCGCAACTCGCCGCGGCGGGTTGGAAAGCGCAGTTGCATGCCGGCCTGCAGCGTGTCGAAATCCGGCAATGAACCTGCCTCGACGAGGGTCGTCGCATCCACCTGCCTGGCCGCGGCGGGAATGGCTTCACCCGGAGGTGGCAGCGCCGTCAAAACAGGCTCGGGCAGGGCTTTTCCCAAACGGAAAAGGGCCTGGCCGGGGACCGCATTGGCATCCGCTGGACGTTCAGACGGCACCAGCGCCTGCGATGATGCGGCCGCCTTGCCCCGGCTCGCTTCTGCGCCTTCGCCTCCGGATCCCAAGCGATACGATTGCCAGCAGATCAGCAAAAGAACCAATGCTCCGAAAAGAACTGGAAACAAAAGGGTCCATGCTGGGGATTGGGGTCGTCTTTTCATGTCTCGTCTTAGGCGTACTGAGACGCTCTTCCAAGAAAAACCTTAGACTAAAAATTGGGAATCGGCCACTCACCGGGCTCGCGGCAGCACCAGCATGGCGGCGTAGGTTTGCGGCCGAAACCGTGTCTCTGGAGTCACCTGCACCGCAAAGTCAGAAATGTCGCCATCCAGGAACAAGGCGTCCTCACAGCCAGCCGTCCCACCCTGCGGTGACGCGGCCATCAGGCCGCCCGTCAGCGACAGCCACAGGCATTTCCAAAGTTTCACGGCAGGAAGGCGGCAGGGCGCGGGTCACTTGCTGTTCTCGGCGAACTGCGCATCAAAGATGATCTTGCTCGGCGGGAAGTCGATCTTCTTCACGAAAGCCGCCGATTCGGCCGCGCCAAATTCGCGGTCCATCGCACCATCCTCCCACTCCACGGAAAGCGGGCCGGCGTACTCGATGTCGTTGAGCGCGCGAATGATCTTCTCGAAGTTGATGTTGCCGCGCCCAACCGACTTGAAATCCCAGTAGCGATTCGGCTTGTGGAAATCGACGTGGCCGCCGAAGACGCCGGCGTCGGTGCGGGTGTCGCTCCAGCTCACATCCTTCATGTGAACGTGGAAGATGCGGTCGCTGAACTTGTAGATGAACTTCACGTAGTCGACGCCCTGGTAGCCGAAGTGGCTGGGGTCGTAGTTGAAGCCGAAGGCCGGGTGGTAATCCACCGCCTGCAGCGCGCGCTCGGCGCTGGCGATGTCGAACGCGATCTCGGTGGGATGCACTTCGAGCGCGTAGCGGATGCCGAGCTTCTGGTATTCATCAAAGATGGGCGTGAAGCGCTTGGCGAAGTCCTTGTAGCCGTTTTCGATCTGGTTCGGCAGGTTCGGCGGGAACGAATAAACCAAGTGCCAGATGCTGCTGCCGGTGAAGCCATTCACCACGCTGACGCCGAAACGCTTGGCGGCATGCGCGGTCTTGATGAGCTCCTCAGCGGCGCGCTGGCGCACGCTTTCCGGATCGCCGTCGCCATAGATGTTGGACGGCAGAATCTGCTTGTGGCGCTCGTCGATCAAGTCGCAAACGGCCTGGCCGACGAGGTGGGTGGAAATGGCGTGGCATTGCAGGCCCGCCGCTTTCAACGCCGCGCGCCTGGTGTCGCAGTAGGCCTGGTCCGCCTTCTCCACTTCGAAGTGATCGCCCCAGCAGGCGAGCTCCACGCCGTCGTAGCCAAAGGCTTTGGCCTTTTCAAGCATCGTGTCGAAGGACAGGTCGGCCCATTGGCCGGTGAACAGAGTGACGGGGCGTGGCATGATGGGAAGGTGGGTTGGAGTTGCTTGGAGCCGTTGATTTTCTAGCTGTCACCGCGCTTGGCAACGCAAAAAGCGGCAAAAATCAGACAACCACATGCGCTGCGGACGGCAACGACACGCTCTCACCCGGAGCCGCGCTCAAGGTCGTCGAGGCGCTGCTCCAGCTTCTTGATCCGCTCCAGCAGCTCGGGCACCCGCCCGGGGTAGGTCAGCATTTTGCGGCCCTCCATCAGCGGACGCGCGGGGTAGCCCGTGTAAGCGCCAGGCTCGCGGAGGCTTTTGGTGACACCGCTCCTGGCCAGCAGGAGCACGCGCGAAGCGATCTCCAAATGCCCGGCGACGCCCACCTGGCCGCCGATGGTGACATGGTCGCCCAGCCGGGTGCTGCCGGAGATGCCGGTCTGGGAGACGACGATGCAGTGTCTGCCGAGCACACAGTTGTGGCCGATCTGCACGAGGTTGTCGATCTTGGTGCCTTCGCCAATCCAGGTGCGGCCGAAGCGGGCGCGATCAATGGTGGTGCAGGCGCCGATCTCGACATCGTCATCCACCTGAACGATGCCCACCTGCTCGATTTTTTGGTGGCGGCCGGCCACAACCTCATAACCGAAACCATCACTGCCAACGACCGCGCCACTGTGAATGACGACACGCGAGCCGAGCACGCAGCGCTCGCGGACGATCACATGGGGGTGCAGCTCGCAGTCCTCTCCAACCACGACCCCGTCACTCAAACAGCAGCCGGGGTGAATCACGGTGCCGCGTCCAATCACGACGCCCTGGCCAACGTAAGCTCCGGCACCAATGCTGACTTGCTCGGGATCGAACCGGGCACCGGGCTCGACCACCGCGCTCTGGTGCACGCCCGGCCGCGCCGCGCGCCTGGACGGGCCGAAATGGCGAATGATCAGCGAGAAGGCCAGCGTGGGATTTTCCACCGCGATGAGGCCTTTGCCGCCGGCGCCGCCATCAAAACCCTCAGGCACCAAGGCCGCCGCCGCCCGGCTGGCAGGCAGCGCCGGCGCGTAACGCGGATTGCCGAGGAAGGTCACCTCGCCCGGCTCGGCTTCGGTGATTGAATTCAACCCGGTGATGGGAGTGTCCGGCTCGCCGGTGAGCAGGCGGCCGCCGACGAGCTCGGCGAGCTTGCCCAAGCTGATGGAGCGCGACTCGGGTTCGGACATGGCGGGTCGGGATCAAAAAAACGGGCGCGCCGATTCGATTCATCGACGCGCCCCGAAAGGCTTGGGCGTTCGTCGTTCTCGATTACTTCTTCCCGGCCTCGCCGCTGGCGGCAGCACCCTTGTTCATCTCGACAACGACTTCGTCAGTGAAGTCCACCGCGTCCTTGTAATAAAGCAAAACGGGCACGGTGGAGAGGCTCATGCCGGACTTGTCGAACACGAAATCGTAGCTGTCACTTGCGGCTTTGGTTTTGACCACTTCGAGAATTTCCTCGTAAAGGCCCTTCCGGATCTGGGCGTCCTCCTGCTTGAGCTGGCCCTGGCGGCGGTTTTGGAACTCGCCGATTTCCTGTTCCAGCGCGCGCACTTCTTTGACCTTCTCCTGCAGCTCGGCGCCGCGTTTGGCACGCTCATCGCCGGTCAAAATGGGGTCCTGCGCCTGCTTCTGCAGCTTTTGGATGTCTCCCAGCATGTTCTTGTAAACGGTCCAGCGGTCATTGACCTCCTGGGTGGCCTTGTCCACGTTTTCTTTGAACTTGGCGGAGGCGTCCTTGGTCTTGTGGTACTCAGCAAAGGCTTTGGCCATGTCCACGACACCGAATTTGAGGTCGGCGGCTTGGCCGGCAACGGCGCTGGCAATGAGAAGGGCGGCGATCAGTTTTTTCATGAAGGAAGGGTCAGGGTGGATGGGGTTTGGCGCAGGCACAAACGGAAACTGCGCACGTTGATGGGGCTTTCCGGCGACACTCCGCAAAGAAGTAAACGCCGCCAGGACGGCGAACCTGTGTTAGAACTTGTAGCCGACGTTGAATTGGAAGCGGCCACTGGAGTCGTTCCATTCATCCGACTCGGTCGGAATGCCGAAGTCCACCCGGATCGGGCCGATGGGCAGGAACAGGCGCAGGCCGATGCCAACGTTGGAGTTGAGGTCCGAGGTGGAGAAGTCGTAGGCGTCCATATTGACGAAACCGACATCGTAGAACACCGCGCCGCGCACTTTCTCGAAGATCGGGAAGGTGAACTCGGTCGTCAAATACGCGGAGGTGCCGCCGCCAATCGGCTCACCGGTCTCATCCTTCGGCCCAACTTCGCGGTAATCGAAGCCGCGCAGGTTGTTGGCGCCGCCAAGGAAGAGACGCTCAAAGATGGGCACGCCGTCGCCGTCGCCCCAGCTGTCCACCGTGCGGACGGCGCCCTCGAAGCTGAGGATGGTGTCGCCCGGCAGGTTGAAATACTGGGCGCCGGTGAAGTTGAGGCCGTAAGCATCCACATCGCCGCCGAGGAAGCTGCCCGCGGTCATCGCGCCCAGCTCCAGTTTGTGGCCGCGGCGGGGAATGAAGAGTTCATTGCGGGTGTCGTGCACGAAGGTGAAGTCGAACTTGCTCTCCAGGTAGTCGCCCTCCTCGGCTTTGATGATCTCGGAGGCGTCATTGGCGATGTCATCGATGGTGACGTTTTGCAGGGTGTAGGTGACGTCAAAATAGGAGTGCTCGCCGATGGGCTTGCGCAGGCCGAGGGTGCCGCCGGCCTCCGTCTGGTCATAGCGGTCGGAGAGGAAGAAGAGGTTGCGGTAGAACAGCGAAGTCGTGAACGACAGGCGCTGGCCGAGGAACCAAGGCTCGGTGAGCGCCATGCTGAAGTCGCGGCGCTCGAGACCGAAGCGGGCGTTGAGGTTGAAGCGCTGGCCGGCGCCGCGGAAGCTGGGCCAGTCGGTGATGTCAAAGTTCGTCTGCGTCAGGTCGAGGAAGCCGACCAGGCTGTCGATCGAGCTGAAGCCCGCGCCGAAATTGATGGTGCCGGTGGACTGCTCGACGACATCGATGTTGACGTCCTTGAAGCCGGGCGTGCCGGTGTCCACGGGGCGCATGTCCACCTGGCTGAAGTAGTTCATTTGAGTTAGACGGTTGCGGCCGGCCTCCATCTTGACGGTGTTCAACTCCTCGCCCGGGGCAAAGGGCAGCTCGCGTCGGATCACGCGGTCCTGGGTGACGTTGTTGCCGGCGATGTTGACCTTGCGAATGTGGGATTTTTCGCCCTCGGTGACGCGGTAGAGAACCTTGATGCGGCCGGGGCCATCCGCCAGCAGGCTGGTTTCGACACGGGCATCAGCATAGCCGCGCGAGCCGTAGTAGTCCTGGACCATTTTTTCATCCTGGCGCACCAGCTTGCCCGAGTAAGGGAAGCCCGCCTCGGTGACGATGCCGGGCGCCAGCTCGTCCTGCGAGAAAACGGTGATGCCATCCAGCGCCACCTCGGTGACGTCGTATTTGTCGCCTTCAACCAGCACGAAGACGAGATCGAGGCGGTCGTCCTTGACCGGTTCGCGGCGCACTTCGACGACCTTGGCATAAACATAACCCTCGTCCTGGTAGGCGTATTCGACCGCTTTGATGTCCTCCTGCAGCGCCTCGTTGTCGAGCTTGCCAGCCTTGCCCCAAAGACGCCAGAAGGTCTTCTTTTTGCTCTTCATCACCTTGCGCAGCTTGCTGTCCTTGATGATGGTGTTGCCCTCAAAGCGGATGTCGTTGATGATGCCGCGCGCGCCTTCGGCGATGTTGAAGACAACGGCGGTGAAGCCTTCACGCGTGTCCGGCTGGGTGCTGTAAGTGACGAGCACGTCGCTGTAACCGCGCTTCTCATACAGCTCGCGGATTTTTCCCTGCGCGGCGGCAAGGCGGGACTCGTCCACCGGATCGCCCGGCTTGACCTCGATCTCCTTGCGCAAGCGGTCGTCGTCAAAGAGGGAGCTGCCCAGGAAGGAAATGCCGCCGACCGCGCCGCGGCCGGTGATGGCGACCGTGACGCTGACGCCGCCCGCGACATCGGAGGCGGTGATGTTGACGTCCTCGATGGCGCCGGTGCCGAACAGACTGCGGATGTCCCGCTCGACTTTTTCCTCCGAATAGGCCTCGCCTTCACGCAGCGACATTTGGGCGCGCACGCGGGCCTCATCCAGCGTGCGGGCACCGGTGAAGACGACTTGGATGCGGCGCACGATTTTGACGGAGGCGGGCGCCTCCGCGGCGGTCTGGGAGAAGCCGGCGCTGGGTTCGAGAACCGCGCAGGCGAGCAGCAGGCTGCAAAGCGGGCCGGAGCGAAGGCATGAGAGGACTCCGTTGATCATGGGAGATGCAAGTCTTGAGGGTGAGAGTGCTGGGCGGAGCGGGATTCCACGCCAGCCTTCAGTACTGTCCGACAGCCCGCGATGCGTCAAGACAAAAGCAAGAAAGCTGCGGGGTTGCCGCCGGCGCTTGCCTGACCGCCAAGGCAGCCTAGCATGCGCGATGTCCAAACCTCCCCCCAGCCGCCGCCTGCTGCCGTGGCTGCTTGCGGCGCTGACGCTGGGATACATCGCGCTGGGCATCTCACGGGTGCGCTTCGAGGTGGATATCACCCAGTTGCTGCCGGAGAACCTGCCAGAGGCACGCGGCGCGCGCGGCTTCATGCGGCACTTTTTGCCACCCGCCGAAGTCATGCTGCTGCTGGAAGGCGAGGACGCGGCGGCGACGGAACAAGCAGCGGCCCGGGTGGCGGAGGCGCTGGCCGCGCAGCCCGGCTTGGTGAAGCGTGTCACCTGGCAGCGCGCCGATGAAAACACCGCCGCCTGGACCGAGCTGGCAGCCTGGGCGCTGCTGAGCCAGCCCGCGCAATCCTGGCAGAAGCTGGAGGCGCGTCTGGCCGAGGACCAAGTGGAAACGACGCTGGAAGACTACGTGGAGACGCTGGCGGCCTCGCCGTTTTTGCAGGACGGGCTGGCGGGCTACGATCCGCTGGGGCTGGTGGCGCCTCTGCTCGATACCCTGGGCGGCGCTGGCGGGAATGCCTCCGAGTTTGCCAGCGCCGACGGCCGCCTGCGTGTGGTGTATGCGGACCTGGCCACGGCCACGAGCGACTACCGGGCAGCGGACCAGCAGCTCAAAGCCTTGCGTGAGACGGCGGCCGCAGCGGCGGGTGCAGGCGTGCGGCTGAGCCTGACCGGCGAGCCCGCATTCCTGGCGGAGATCTCGCTGAGCATGGAGCGGGACATGAAACACTCGGCTTTGACCACGCTGCTGCTGACGACGCTGCTGGTATGGCTGGTGTTTCGCCGCCTGCGCCTGCTGCCGTTGCTGGCGCTCTGCCTCGGCCTCACCTTTCTGCTCACTCTCGCCACCTGCGGCCTGCTGACCGGCTCCCTCACCGCGCTGACGGTGGGCTTCGGCTCGATCCTGATCGGCTTGTCGGCGGACTACGGCGTGCTGGTGTTCCAGGCCCGCTTGCGCCAGGGCGGCGATGCGCGCGCAGCAGCCCGCCAAGCCCGCCCCGGAGTGCTGTGGGCGATGGCCACCACCATGGCGGTGTTCCTGGCGCTGCTGCCGCTGGGTTTCCCCGGCCTGACCGATCTCGGCCTGCTGGTGGCCTGCGGCGTCGTCATCGGCGCGCTGGTGATGCTGCTGCTGCTGCCGCGTTTGCTCGACCGCTGGGCGGCCCTGCCGGCGGAACCGCGGCAAACCGGGTCCCAGGCAAATCATTGGGCTTGGCGGGCGGGAAGCGTGCTCGCTCTGGCGCTTCTGCTCGGTTGCGCGGCCGGGCTGCTGGTGCGCGGACTGCCGCGAGTGGACGCCTCCAGTGGCAGCATCCGCCCGCGCGACAGCGAGGCTTATGCGGCCGTGGAGCGCCTGGAGAGCGCGCTCGGCGGCGGCGCGAACAACGGCAGCCTGCTGGTGGAGGCGGCGCGGCCGGAAGCGATGGCGGCGCAACTAACCGCAGTGCGGGCGGCGCTGGAATCCCTGCGAAATGAGGGTGCGATTGCCTCGTTTGCTTTGCCGGAGGCGCTTTGGCCGGACCCGGAGCGCCGCGCTGCCGCGCTGCAAGGCCCGGTGCGGCGGTTGCTGGAAGCCGAGCCGAGACTGCGCCACGCGGTCGAGGGGGCCGGTTTCACCGAGGAAGCCCTGGCCTTGTCAGCGGGCATTTTTGCACACTGGCGCGCCTGGATCGCAACTAGCGCGCCGCTGCTGCCGGAAAACCAGGACGCCAACTGGCTGGTGCGGCGGCTGGTCTCCGTCCAGCCGGACGGCGCCTGCGCGCTGCTGGGCATGGTCAAATTGGCGGAGCACACGGAACTTGCGGACTTGCGGGAGCGGCTGCCGGAGGACTGCCACCCCACCGGCGGCGGCGCCTTGGCGAGCGCCATGGACCACTACCTCAACCAGGGGTTCAAAGGCATCTCACTGCTGTTCGCGGCCGTCACCCTGCTGCTGCTCGGCGCTGCGCTGCGGGCCTGGCGGCCGTGGCTGCTGGTGACGTTTTGCCTCGGCGTCAGCTACGCCGCGCTGCTTGGCTTGATGAGCTGGCTCGACCTGAGCTGGAACGCCTTCACCCTGCCCGCCCTGCTGCTCAGCCTCGGCACCGGCAGCGACTACTTCATTCACCTGATCCTGCGACTGCAAACCGGCGAGCCCGCCGCCTCAGCACGCGGCGCGCTGGCGCCAGCTTTGGTGGTCTGCGCGGGCAGCAGTGTCCTCGGCTTCGGCTCGCTCTTGACTGCCTCCAGCTCGGGCCTGGCCAGCATGGGCCTGGTCTGCGCGGCAGCGCTGGCATTGAATCTGGTTTCGGCGCTGCTGCTGATGCCCTGGCTGTGGCAGCGCCTGCAACTCGGCAAACCAGCCGCCACTCCAGCCTGAAGGGAAGCCCCACCGCTCAGCGCGGCACCAGCTTTTTCAGATCCTCTGGCAGCCAGGCGCGCAGCATCGGGCCGGTGGTCGCGGTGGTCACCAGGCACATGATGATGAACATGGTGAAAAGCTTGTCATTGAGCAGACCCAGGTCCTTGCCCACGGCGATGGCGATCAACCCCATCAAAGCCCGCGTGTTCATCAGCGCGCCGATGGACAGGCCCTCGCGCCACGTCGCGCCGGCCCAGCGCGCACCCAGCGTGCAGCCGCCCAGTTTGCCAAGGATCGCCACCCCGCAGACCAGCGCGCAGGCAAACCACGCCGTGGCATTGTCAAAGGAGCCGATCTTGGTATTGAGGCCGGTGTTGGTGAAAAAGATCGGCACCAGCGCGACGATGACAAAGTCGGCAAAACGCTCGCGCCAGGCCTTCACCAGCGATGGCTCGGAATGCAGCGCCACCCCGAGCGCGAAGGCGCCGAAAATGGCAAAGATGCCGAGCTTGTTGGTGATGAGCGCGGACACAAACAAGGCACACAGCAGCAGCATCAGGTAGCCCGGCGTGAAGGTCTCCGTTCGATGCACCGCGCACTGCCTGCGCCAGGCTTTGATCAGCAGCGGGCCCGCCACCTTCATCAGCACGACAAAGTAGAGCACGATGAGCGCCACTTGGCCGAGAAAGGGCAGCCAGGAAAAGTTGTCGCCCTGCTTGATGATGGCGGTGGCGATGCCGAGGAAGACCCAGCCCACCGCGTCGTCGATCGCCGCCGCGCTGATGGCCGTGGCGCCCAGCGGCGTGCGCTCCAGCCGCATCTCCAGCAGGATCCGCCCCATGATCGGCAGCGCCGAGATCGCCAGTGCGATGCAGACAAACAGCTTGAAACCAAACTCCGGCAGATCCGGCGCGAAGGTGCGGTGCAGCCACGGCGCGATGGCCAGACCGCCCGCCAGCGGCGCGAGAATGCCCATCAACGACGAACTCAGCACCACCTTCGACTTGTCCCGCAGGTGCGAGAAATCAAACTCCATGCCCACCTGAAACAGCATCAGCAGCAGGCCGATCTTCGCCAGCAGCGCCAGCGGCCCCTTCACCTCCTCCGGAAAAATGAAGCCCACAAACTCCGGCGCGAACAAGCCGATGAACGACGGCCCCAGCAGCAGGCCCGCCGCGATCTCCCCCACCGCCGGCGGCTGCCCGATCTTCCGGCACAGGCGCCCCATCAGCCAGGCCGCGGCGATGATGACGATCCAGCTCAACAGGACCAGTTTGACGACGTCTTCGATCTTGGCGGGGTTCATGGGCGGCGACTTTGGACGTGCCCGCTGTTAAGGAAAATAGTCGTTTGCTATCGCTTTGATAACAGCGCGTTATCAGCACCTCAGCGCGGCATCACCGAGTCGAACGCCCGTTTCACAAACGCCGCCCGCTCCTCGTGCGAGGCCCTGAACAGCCGGTCGCGCTCGTCATGCACGATCTTCAAAAAACGGTCGCGCGTCTCGCGCGGCACACTGCCGAACTTGGCGCGGTCCTCATCTTTCAAGTAGGGCATGCCGCGCACGTAGGGGCCTTTGTCGTCGCGCCCGGTGAACTCCTCCGTCGTCGGCACCCGGTTCGGCATGTAACCGCCGCCGCCGCCGCTGCGCTTCACCGGCGTCATCTGCGTCTGCGAGTAGCGGATCGTCACCGTCTCCCCGGCGATCCGGATTTGCATCTCCGCGAGACTCGTCTGCGTGGCGGGAAAGGCGCCCACCAGGCTCCAGCCGAGCGCGTTCGGCTCCTCGCTGACCACGTGCGTCTGGTTGGTGCTGGTGTCCCGCACCGTCACCACCGGCTTGCCCTGGATGTAGGCCACCCCGGTGAGCTGCAGGCTTTCAGACGGATTCACCACGCGCGTGAACGGCGGGTTCTGAATCAGCGGCGCGGCAAACGCCGGATCCAGCGGCCGCGGCAGCTCGATCGTTTCCGCGCCGCGCGCCGCCAGCCCGGCCAGAAGCAGGGCACAGCAGCATTTCCAAACAACAGCAGCGGACATGGCGGGAGCGTCATCCAAACCAACGCGCCAAAGCGCCCCGTCTCGCAGCACATGAAGCCCGGGTCACAGACCCCGGCTACAGCCCCACCCCCGGTCACAGACCCTATCTACAAACCCGCCTCCAGCAGCCGCCGCATCGCCTCCAGCAGCACCCCCTCCACCGCCGGCCCCACCCGCGACACGATGCCCGTCTCGTAGCCTCCCTGCCCGTAGGCCACCGCCGTGCCGATGTAGCCCGGTCCGTAGTCCCCGTAGGCCGCCACCGCCACGAACTGCCCCGGCCGCATCCCCTGCGCCGCGAGCTGGTATTCCACAAACAACTCCCCCGGCAGGTGCAGCACCCGCGCCGGCCCCAGGCGCAGGCAGGTCAGGGGAATCCGCTTCCCCTCATGCATCCGGCGCAGAAAGGTCAGGTCACGCCCCGCCCGCACCCGGTCCCGCTGCGGCAGTGCCTCATCGTCAATCTTCGCCAGCAGCTCCGTCTCCACCAGCGTCTCCCGCACCGGCAGCGCCACCGGCTCTACCAGCCAGCCCACGTCCGCCGCCGTCAGCGCCTGTTTCGTTTGCGACTCCCAGGCCAGGCGCATGCCCGCCTCCAGCCGTCCCGCCAGCACCGGGCGATTGTCCTTTGAGCCATCGTTGTACTTCCCCGCCGCCACGTTGCCGCCCGCCCCGTTGAAGTGTACACAGGCCACGCCCGGCAGCGCCACCGCCCGCGCCGCCCGCGCCAGGCCCACGAAGTCCCAATTGACCAAACCCTGCCCGTAGTAGCTCTGCGGGTGCGTCGCGTAGTAAGTCAGCACCGCCAGCGGCTTGTCCCCGTTCCAAAACGCCACCAGCCGTACCAGCGGGTCGATCGTCCCCTCCGGCGCCGCCCGCGCCGCCGGGTTCCTCCCGCCCGAGCTCTGCCGCTGCAAAATCACACTGCCCTGCGGCCCCAGGATGCGGCGGTTCGACGCCACCTTTTCCACCACCCCCGCGCCCAGCCCCAGGTGCGTCACCACCTGCGCCCCCGGCAGCGCCTCCCCCAGCGCCGCCGCCAACCGCGCGATCACCTCCCGGTCAAAATCCGCGTCGGAAAAAGCGCGCGCCAGCCCGTGTTCCGCCAGCAGGCGCTCCGTCGCCAAATCGCTGCCCGGCGCATCGTGCTGGTGCAGCGTGTGCACCGCCACCCGCTCCGGCACCGTGCCTGCCGCTGCCGCCAATGCCGCGCGGAAGGCATCCTGGCTGCCGTTGGCGATCCCCACCCAGTCCAGCGCGCACAGCACGATCGGCTCCCCCGCCCCCAGCAGCACCAGCCCGCGCGCGGAGAGCGGCGTCGTGATCTCCCGCGCCGGTTTCACCCCGCCATTGCACAGCGGTGCCCCCAACGGCGGGGTCGCATCCACCTCAAAAGACGCCAGCCGCAGCTCCGCCGCCCCCGCGCACCACGACACCCCACCCAGGATCAAAGCCAAAAACCATTTCATGCGCAAACCAACGCCCCCACGCCCGCCGGCTTTGCGGGGTTTCCCCCCGTCGGCATGTGGCAGTGCCCTGCACGACCACCTGTGGAGCTTCTGCCAGCACGCAACGGGCTTAAAATCAGTCTTTTAAGCCGTCGAGCACGGGTCCGGCGCGGCAGGGTCGGCTCCGTCTGGTCTGCTTTCAACGGACGCGGGATGGGGGGTCGGGCGGAGCGCCAAAAGGAGGCTGGGCCTGCCCTGGCGGAAGCGGGTTTTATTTCGGAAGCCTTAAATAAACGACTTTACGAGGGCGGTGATTTCGGTTAAAAACCTGTGACTGATATAAATTTTATGGAATTTTACATTACCGGCTGCCCCAGCCCGGTGTCCTCCCTCTGCGTTTCTTGTGGTTGAAACGTGCCTCCCCATCTCCGCTGCCCCCGCCATGGCAGGCCCTTTTTCCGGCCTGACCAAGGGCGGCAGCTTGGCTTGACCGCAAAAATCCCAACTCGGCATTCGACAAGCCGCGCCGTGGCCTGCATGCTCCGCGCCCCCGCGAAACCAGCGGGCTCTGCCTGACTCCGATGTCCCCGCACGAAGCCTCCAGCCATCGCACCGACGACCTGCGCGTCGCTGAAATCCTGCCGCTGCTGCAGCCGGCGCTGCTGATGCATGAAGTGCCGTTGCGCGAATCCGAAGCCACGCTGGTGGAGGGCTGGCGCCGCACGGCGGAGCGCTGCCTGAGCGGGGCGGAGGACCGCCTGCTGGTGGTGGCCGGGCCGTGCTCGATCCACGACATGAAATCGGCGCTCGATTACGGCGGCCTCATCGCCGCCGCGCGCCGCCGCTACGGGGACGCGCTGGAGCTGGTGATGCGCGTCTATTTTGAAAAACCGCGTACCACGGTGGGCTGGAAGGGTTTCATCAACGACCCGCACCTCAACGAGAGCTACGACATCAACAACGGCCTGCGCAGCGCGCGCAAGCTGCTGATCGACTTGGCGGAGATGGGCGTGCCGGCGGGCACGGAGTTTCTCGACGTCATCACACCGCAGTACATCGCCGACGCGGTGGTCTGGGGCGCCATCGGCGCGCGCACCACGGAGAGCCAGGTGCACCGCCAGCTCGCCTCCGGTTTGTCGATGCCGGTCGGTTTCAAGAACGGCACCGACGGCAGCATCCAGACCGCGCTGGACGCCATCCAGGCGGCGCAGGGGGAGCATTGCTTTTTGTCCGTCACCAAGGACGGTGTGGCGGCCATCGTGCGCACGCGCGGCAACAACGCCTGCCATGTCATCCTGCGCGGTGGCAAGGGCGGCACGAACTTCGATGCCGAGTCGATCCAAAACGTCACCGCGCAGCTCGCGGCGCGCGGCCTGCCGCCGACGGTGATGGTGGATTGCAGCCACGGCAACAGCTTGAAGGACTACCGCAAGCAGCCCGCCGTGGCGAGCGCGCTGGCGGAGCAGATCCGCGCCGGCAGCCGCGCCATCACCGGTGTCATGATCGAGAGCCATCTGGTCGAGGGCCGGCAGGATGCCAAGCCGGGCGCCACTTTGACTTACGGCCAAAGCATCACCGACGCCTGCGTCTCCTGGCAAGCCACGCTGCCCATGCTCGACGAGCTGGCGGAGGCGGTGCGCGCGCGGCGGGGGTAATGAGGACGACTCGCCCTCAATACACTGCCCTCGCCCCTTTTATCTCCGGCTTCCAGCGAGGGGAAAGATCGTTGAGTCCGTCCGATGCGCACTGACAAGCAGGTTTATTTGATTTTTCGCGCTCAGCCCGAGCTGGCGTTCGAACTGGCAGATCTGCCCTCGCCCGGTCCCTGCCGGATGGAGTCCACCACGTTCAAGGAATTGGAACGGACCACGGACGGGTTGATCGTGCCGGAGTCGGCGGACGAGCCGGTCACGGTGCTGGAAGTGCAGTTTTACGAGGACGCCGCCATTTACAATCGCACCGCCACGATGATGGCGCTGGCGCAGCAGCCGCGCCTGCCGCAGCCGGTGCAAGGCCTCGTGTTCTTCGCCAGCCGCACCCTTGATCCGCGCACCCAGCCTTGGGACCGGATCATCCATCCGGTCTATTTGGACGAGGCGCTGCGCTCGCTCCAGGCAACCGCTCCACTGCATCCGCTGGTGGCCGTGTTCGCGCCGGTGTTCATTGAGACCGTCCAGGAGCTTGAAACCAACGCCAAACACTATTATCATGCGCTCGGAGAAGCGCCTGTCCCCGACGACGTGCGGCATACCCTGCTGCGCGTCTTCTGCGACTGGCTCTTCGAACGCTTCAAACACCTCAGCCGGAAGGAAATCACCATGATTCTCGATCTACCAGATGTTCGCGACACGATCGTAGGCCGTGAGTTGCTTGAAGAAGGCATCGAAAAAGGCATCGAGAAGGGCCTCGAAAAAGGTATTGAAAGGGGTCAAAGGAAGGCTTGGCTCGACATGGTCAACCAAATCGGAAAA
Organism: uncultured Verrucomicrobiaceae bacterium; assembly: GCA_964553805.1. GTDB lineage: Bacteria > Verrucomicrobiota > Verrucomicrobiia > Verrucomicrobiales > Verrucomicrobiaceae > JAGRPD01. The sequence continues at coordinate 24,078 of CAZKMS010000009.1, read as the reverse complement.
AAACGCCTCGGTCCATTGAACAGCGATCTGCAGGATCGCATCAGCCGCCTTGACGACCCAACCCTCCATGGGCTTGTCGATGCCATGTTTGACTTGCCGACCTGGCAGGCGGTGAAGGCATGGCTGGATGCGCGTTGAGTGAACCGCGGCCGGCGGGGCAGAATCCTCCTTTTGTGAATCGGGAAACGATCGAAATTTTCTCCCGCGCCCGCATCCTCGTCGTGGGCGATGTGATGCTGGACCACTTCATCTGGGGCAACGTGCGCCGCATCTCGCCCGAGGCGCCGGTGCCGGTGGTGGAGGTGACCCGGGAGACCTGGTACCCCGGTGGCGCGGCCAACGTGGCGCGCAACCTGGCGCCGTTTTCACCGCACGCGCACCTGATGGGCCGCGTCGGCCGCGACGCCACGGCGGACCGCCTGTGCGAGCTGCTGAAGGACGACGGTGTGGATCCCTCGCCGCTGCTGATCAGCGACGAGGTGCCGACCATCTCCAAAGCGCGCGTCACCGCGCGCCAACAACAGATTGTGCGCGTCGATCGCGAGCGGCTGCTGCAACTCACCGAGACCGAGCTGGCGGAGGTGGAGCGGCGCTTGCAGGCGCTGGCGCCGGATCTCGACGCCATCATTATTGAGGACTACGGCAAGGGCTTCGTCACCGCCGCGCTGGTGGCGGTGATCGCGCGAGTGGCCGCTGACGCGGATTTGATCGTCACAGTCGATCCCTCGCCGCACAACCCGCTGCGCTGGCACGGGGTCAGCTTGGTGAAACCGAACCGCTTGGAGGCCTTCGCCGCCGCCGGGTTGAGCGATCACCTGCTGTCCGGCCCGCCGGAAAAAAATCCCGAGCTGCTGGAGGTGGGCCGCGTGCTTTTGGAAAAATGGGACACGCCGAAAATCCTCGTCACGCTGGGCGAGCAGGGCATGCTGCTGTTCCAGCGCGACGCCGCGCCGCACCCGATCCCGACCCGGGCGCGCGAGGTCTTTGACGTCTCCGGCGCGGGCGACACCGCCATCGCGCTGCTCACTCTCGCCCTGGCCGCCGGCCAGGACATCATCAGCGCGGCCGAGACCGCCAACCGCGCCAGTGGCGTGGTGGTGGGCAAGCTCGGCACCGCGCGCCTGACTCCCGAGGAACTCGCCGCCGCCCTGGCGGATTGAGTTTCCAGTGCCCGACAACCCCGCCGGCGGACGCCGCCCGGCGCATCAACCGCAAACCCGACCATCACCATGAAGACGCTGCAATGCTTCAATGTGTATCAACGATACGGAGGTGAGGAAAACATCGTGCGCGCGCTCTCCGACCTGATGCGCGGACCGCACTGGGAGGACCTGTTCTTCCACAGCAATGACTGGGCGCGCGAGCCGCTGTGGAAAAAGCTGACCCAGCCCCTGCGCGCCTTTCACAACCCCGCGGTGCTGCGCGCCGCGCGCGCCATTCATGAGCGGTTTCAACCCGACGTCTGGCTGCTGCACAACGTGCTGCCGGTGGGCTCCCTCGGATTGTATCACCTCGCCGCCAAGCTCGGCGCGCCGGTCATCCAATACATCCACAATTACCGGCCGTTCTCACCCGGCGGCACCGCCTGGCATGACGGCCGCGTGCTCGACAAGGGCCTGCGCGGCAATTACTGGCCGGAGATCGCCGCCGGCACCTACCGCGGCTCGCGCCTGCAAACGCTGTTTGCCTCCACGCTGCTGAAGGCCTACTTCAAAACCGGCGCCTTCAACACCATCACCACCTGGCTGGCTCCCACGCAGTTTCAAAAGGAGCGATTCGCCGAAGCCGGTGTCGCGCCGGAGAGCATCGAGGTGCTGCTGCCGCCGCGCCAGCTCGCGCCGCCGCCGGAGGTTTGGCGCGAGGACGGCAGCCTGCTCTTCCTCGGCCGCCTAGTGCCGGAGAAGGGCATTCTGTTTTTGCTCGACCAGTGGGAGGGAGCGCAGCGCGCAAACAAGCCGATGCCCGCGCTGGTCATCGCCGGCACGGGTCCGCTCGAGGACGAGGTGCGGACGCGCGCCGGGGCCTTGCGGCAGGCGCGTTACGTGGGTCATGTCGATGCCGAGGCCCGGCGCGAGCTGCTGGCGGATTGCACCGCGGTGGTGGTGCCCTCGCTGTGGTGGGAGGTGATGGGCATGGTGGTGTTTGAGGCTTATGAAATGGAAAAGCCGGTGCTGGCCTCGCGCATCGGCGGCCTCGGGGAAATCGTGACACAGGAGCGCACCGGCTTTCAGTTCGAGCCCGGCGGCAGCGCGGATTTCCACCAAGCCTTGCAAGCCCTGCTCAACACGACTCCGGAACGGCGTCAAGCCATGGGCCGCGCCGGCCGCGCCTGGCTGCAGGCCGAGACCGACCCCAAAGCCTGGCGCGCGCGCTACCTGCAGGTCGCCATGCACACGGTCGAGCGCAAACGCGCGCAACTTGCCCAGGCCATCGCGAACCACACCGCCAGCCCGCCCCTGACACCCGCCGCCGCCGCGCGCGCCGGGTGAACTCCGCCTTGCCGCCGCGCCTTTCCCACCCACCGTGAACCGCATCATGTCCGATTTCAGCGCCCACTATTCCACCCATCTCGACGAGCATCTGCGCGCCGTGCAGGCCCTGCCCACGCTGGCGGCCCAGGTGGAGGCGATCGCGCGGGCCTGGGAAAAAGCGCTCAGCGCCGGCGGCAAGATCCTGTTCTTTGGCAACGGCGGCAGCGCCGCGGACGCGCAGCACTTCGCCGCGGAGCTCGTGGTGCGCTACCGCGCCAACCGCCGCGCGCTGGCGGGCATCGCCCTGACCACCGACACCTCCATCCTCACCGCGCACTGCAACGACTTCGGCTTTGACCAGGTCTTCGCGCGCCAGATCGAGGCGCTGGCCCGGCCGGGCGATGTCGCCGTCGGCATCTCCACCTCCGGCCACAGCCGCAGCATCCTGCTCGGCCTCGAAGCCGCCAACGCCGCCGGCTGCGTCAGCGTCTGCTTCACCGGCCAAACCGAAAGCCCCTGCGCGACCGCCGCGCAGCTCGTGTTTCACGCCCCCGCCACCGTCACCGCCCGCATCCAGGAGTGCCACCTCATCACCGGTCACCTGCTCTGCGACTGGGTGGAAAAGCACTGCGCCTGTTGACCCGGTGCGAGTGGAGCACGCCGGGAAGAGACCGGTTAGACGAATTCCATGAGCAACAGAATGCAGAAGCATTCCGGCCAGGTGGTTCTTCGCCGAAATCTGCCGGCATTAGCGGTCAATCATGAGATGCCTTTGAAAAGTACGCCGACGACTCCGAAACTTCCGGAAACAGCCGTGATTCTCGCCGCCGGTCCGATGCCAGAAGGCATGCGCGTGCTCTTTGGCGAGTGCGCCAGCGCCATGGTGCCGGTCAACGGCAGTCCGCTTATTCACTTGTCCCTCAAATACCTCGCCAAGCTCGGGGTCAAAAGAGCCGTGGTGGGGATTGCGGAAAAAGAGCAGCGGCTGTCCTTGTTTTTACAGAACGGTGCCAGCCAGATGGTCGAGACTGAGTTGGGCGCGTGCCCGCCGGTGATCGCATGGGTCCCGGCGACACGCTTCTAGCTTGTTTGCGCAGGCTCAAAAAAGCGGAGCCGCTGGTTGTCGTTCTTGGAGACACGTTGTTCGAGCTGCCGGATGTGCCGGAGGAAAGCAACTGGGTGCTGCTCAATGAGGATCCCGGCACCAGCCGGCGCTGGTGCTACGCGGCCTGCACTCCAGACGGAGTGGTGACGGAATTGATCGACAAGCCCGCAGAGAACACGGCCGGACATGATGTTTTGATTGGTGTCTATGTCGTAGCCGATAGCGCCCCCGGCCGCCAGGCACTGGAAGGTGTGCCGCCGCTGGAGCGCCGCGAGTTGCGGCATTTTTTGGCGCCCTATGTGGAGCAAGGGCGCCTGCAAGGAGTGCGCGCCCGGCAATGGTTCGACTGCGGCAATCCAGATCATCTGTTGAACACACGCCGCCGGTTGATCGCCAGCCGGGTTTTCAATGATTTGCAGCTCGACGATCTGAGAGGCACCATCACCAAGCGCAGCCAGGATTCGGGCAAGTTCCTCAACGAGATCAACTATTACCGCCTGCTGCCGGCTGACCTGCAGCCGTTCTTCCCGCGCGTGTTCGATTTCAACGTCAGGTCTGGCAACTTGTCACTGACCACCGAATACTACGGCTATCCGACACTCTCCGACCTTTGGATGCTGGGTGAATTGGACACCGTGCTCTGGCAGCGCGTGTTCGGGCGTTTGCGCGATATCCTGGATTGCTTCGCCTCTTACCCGCTGCCGATCGCCAGCGGTGACGTGCGGGATTTTTACTGGCGTAAAACAGTGGAACGGCTGGAAGCACTGGCCGGCCTAGACGAAGCGCTGGCGGAACTGGCAGGCAGGGAGAGCATGCAGATCAATGGTCAGGAAGTCGCCGGCTGGCCGAGTGTGCGGGCGTGGTTGGAATCGGAGGTGACGCGAGCAGCAGCAACAGCAAGGGGACAGGTGATCCACGGCGACCTGTGTTTTCCAAACATCCTCTACGATCCGCTTTCCAATCTCTTCAAGCTGGTGGATGTGCGCGGCTCCTTCGTCGGCGCGGGACTCTACGGCGACGCGCAATACGATGCGGCAAAGCTGCTGCACTCGATCCACGGAGGCTACGACGCCTTGATTCGCGAGATGTACACCCTGGAGGAGCAGGGCGAAGGAGAGTTTCAATTCCGACTATTCCAGCCGGGCAATCGAGCAGCCGTCCTGGATGCATTTCAGACGCGCTTTGAAACGCGTTTCAACCTGCGCTCAGTGCGCGTGCTGGAGGCGCTGCTTTTCCTCTCCATGAGCGCGCTGCACCAGGAGAGCCGGCAGCGACAAAAAGCGATGCTTTTGCGCGGGCTGATGCTCATTCATGCCCTGCGAGAGGGCCGGGATTGGGCGTTCTGAGCCTTGTTTTCGTTTTCCATTCCAACCCAACCATGAAAATCTGTTTCGACATCGACGGCGTGCTTTGTCCGCTGCGGCAAGACGGCCAGAACTACGAGGACCTTCCCGCAAGAGCTGGCGCGCCTGAAAAATTGCGCGCGTTGAAGGCCGCCGGCCACTACATTATCCTGCACACGGCCCGGCACATGGCCACTTGCAAAGGCAACACGGGCTTGGTCATCGCCCGCCAGGGAAAGACACTGCTCGATTGGCTGGAGCGTCACAACATCCCCTATGACGAGCTGTACTTTGGCAAGCCACATGCCGATGTTTATGTCGATGACAACGCATATCGTTTCGAAAGCTGGGACAAGATCAGCGACGACGGCTCCAGCCTGCCGATGAACGAGGAAAAGAAGCACACGGCCAAGCTCACCACCGCCGGTCAAGCGCTCCCATGACGATCATCATCCCCATGGCCGGCCTGGGCAGTCGTTTTTGCGATGCCGGCTACAAGCTTCCCAAACCGCTCATCCCGGTGGGAGACCGGCCGATGTATGCGTGGGCCGCAGAGAGCCTGCCTTTGGCAGCCGCCAAGCGTTTGGTTTTTGTGGTGCTGTCAGGCATGCCTGCCGTGGACGATCTCTGCGCCGACATCAACACCAGATACGCGCACTTGGAGACGCATATCGTGACTCTGCCGGCACTCACTCAAGGGCAGGCCCTCAGTGTTTTGGCGGCCCGGCACCTGCTGCCCCCCGAAGAGCCTCTCTTGATCCATAATGCGGACACGGCTTTCATCATCCAGCCCGGCTGGGAATCCACCGTCCTGGAACAACAAGCGGATGGCGCCATCCTGGTATTTCCCTCCAGCGAGGAACGTTGGAGCTACGCTCGCGAAGACACGGCTAGCGGCTTGGTGGCAGAGGTGCAGGAAAAAGTGGTCATCTCGCCATGGGCCACGGTGGGCGCTTATTGGTTCCGCCGCGCCGCGGACTTTATGCGCCTAGCGGACGAAGCGGTAACCCGCTCGGAAACGCATCGTGGCGAATATTACGTCGGTCCCCTTTACAACCAGCTCATCGCCTCTGGCGGACAGGTCGCGCTCGTCAAAATTGATCAACTCATGTGCTTCGGCACACCGAAAGACTACCTGGAAACCCTGCGGCAAATGGGCCTGACACCGCCGCTTGAGGCATGACACCCAAACTGCAATCCCGCGACATTTCCGTGGTGGTGCAAGGCGCCATTGCCGGCCGCCCCACGGATCCCGCGCGCCGCCAGGTGACCAAGCGCGTGCTGGAGAGCATCCGCCGCCATCTCCCGGACGCGGAAATCATACTTTCGACCTGGACGGGCTCGGAAGTGCCCGGCCTGGACCTGGATCACGTGATTTTCAGCACTGATCCTGGTGCGCCGGTCGCCGGCGAGTTTCCAGACGGCAGCAAACTCCTCTACAACGTGAACCGGCAGACGGTCTCAACGCGCGCCGGGATCGAACGGGCCACGAGACCCATGCTGCTCAAATGGCGAACCGATTTGCTCATGACTCATGGCCGCATCCTGGACTTTCACGGCCGTTATCCGGCGCGGCAGTCCGAGTGGGCATTTGCCTCCGAGCGGATGGTCGTCTGCTCACATTTCACCACCTGGCCTTACCGGATGGAGCGTCAAGCATTTACCGTCAGCGACTGGGTCATGCTAGGCAGGCGAGCGGACATGGAGAGCTACTGGAGTGAGGCTCCCCCTTATCCTGACGAGTGGGTGCGCTGGTACGACTCTCACCCGGATCTGCGGCATGCCCGCCATGCCGAACCCCAGCGCTTTGTGGCGGAGCAGCATCTCTGGCTTTCGTTCCTGCGGCGTTTCCGTGAGATTCCCTGCGAACACGCCTGGGATTTCGGAGCACACAACGCCGCGCTGCACCTGCAAGCGCTGGTAAACAATGCCATCGTGGCCTCTCCCTCGGAGTTGGGCCTGCGTTTTCTCAAACAAAACCACGGACCGCTGAATCACCTGGCCATGACCGAACACGCGGACTGGCGCTATCTTTACCGGCTGTTTTGCGATCCCCTCCACACGGGGGTGCCCACCTTCCGGCACTGGTGGCGCGGAAGAGCGGCGGACGCGCTGGTGGCCTCGCCGGCCCTTTGGAAAGCCGCCAGCATTGCGGACTATCAACTTCAGAAATGGAGCCGTTGGTGGCGGTCGAAGTAACCTGCTGAGCAAGTGACGCGCGCCTCACTGACCGCCCTACCCGCCTCCATGCTGCAACGCTTTTGCAGCTCCACCTGCTGGCGTGCTCTGGTGCAATACTATCAACACTCCGGTCTCAAAGCCCGCGTCTATTCCCGCGCCCTCACACCGCCGGTGCCGACGGTGACGGAGGCGGATCTCTTCGAGCGCTGGCAGCTCACCGCACGGCCCGTCACCAAGCCGGCGCCTTTCACGCCACCGGAGCCCGTGCCGCACGGACTGAGACCGTCTGAAAATGCCGCCTTTCTCGCCCGCCTCACCGCCGCACTGGCACCAGAACGCGTGTTCGAATTCGGCACCAACTGGGGCGTTTCCACCGCGTTGATTGCCGCCAACACGCCCGCTCACGCGCAACTGCGCACGCTCGATGTCTGCCGCGAGATGTTCGACGCGGAGCGCCTCGCCGCCGATCCGGAACTGGCGATGATTCTGCCGCGCGAACACACCGGCTGGCACTATCGCCAGCAGCCCCAACTCGCCGCCAAAGTGGAGCAAGTCTTTGCCGACTCACTGACCTTCGAAATGCCCGCCGAAAGCAAGCACGACTTCATTTTGGTCGATGCCTGCCATCAGTTCAACTTCGTGCAAAAGGACACGGAAAACGCGCTGCGCGGCATCGCTCCGGGCGGCGTCATCGTGTGGCACGATTTTTATCCCGATGTGTCCTGCTGGCCGGACGTGTTTCGCTCCGTGAGTGCCTTTGCCAAAACGCACCCGCGTGTCATGCACATCGCCGGCACGAACATCGCGCTCTGGCGCGCTCCCGCCTCCGCGGCATGAGCTGGCTGCGCTTAAACAAACTGATCCCTCACAAAACCGCTGTCAGATGCTCACAAAGGTCAAAAAACATCTCACTTTAATGGCTTTTGGATGGTCATTAGGCGCCGGGCTTCGGGACAAGCTAACTCTTCTCGGCCTTCTTTCTTATCATATCGGTGTCAACCGGGGCCTGTGGACATTTCCCGGCACTGTCCACAGGCTGGACATCGCTTTCAGCGGTCAACAGCGTTCAATCCATCTCCGCAACAATGGAGTCGACATCCTCATTCTCGCCGATCTTTTCCAAAACGGGTGGTATTCTGCGTCCGGTCCTTACACTCCCAGGGTGATAGTGGACGCGGGGGCGAACATTGGTCTTGCCGCTGTCTATCTTTCCATGAAGTACCCGAATGCCGTCATTCACAGCTTCGAACCGGTGGAATTTGTGCTCTGCCGGCAGAACGCGAAGCAGGTGCACACTGACGCTCTAGGCCGCCAATCCGGCGAAGTCGACATCCTGATCGACCCTTGCAACAGCGGCGGGCACCGCCTGGCACTCTATGACTCTCAACAAGGCCTGGCACGCCAACGGGTTGCAGTCCGCCGTCTGGATGAATTGATTGATGAGAAAGTGCTGCCACCGCCTGACTTTCTCAAAATCGACGCCGAAGGAGCTGAGTGCGACATCCTCGAAGGCTTGGGAAACCATGCACACACGCTCCATGCCGTGGTGGCAGAAACTCAAAACCAGGCCAATCACCTCTGGCTGAAGGAGCGTTTGCAGGCTTTGGGCTTTGAGCACATCACGGAGACGATTGTGAACCCGGACGCCAGCAAGCCTTCAGACGCTTATGCCATGCTGGCCGCAAGGCGCCAGGATTGATTCACCCGCAACGGTGGCTAAAGATCGCGGGCGCGATCGCATGTCACCCGCAACAGTCGTTCTGCTTCACTGACCAGTGATCATTCGCAACATCTCGTGGCTGGCGCTGTCGCAAGGGGTGAGGCTAACTTTAGCCTTGTTCATCGGCGCCTGGCTGACGCGCCGCATCGGCCCGGAAAGCAATGGGTTGCTCGGCACGGCGGCGGTGATTGGCGCGCTGGCAGGTTTTGTCGCCGACTTCGGCATCCGACATATCCTCATCAAGGAACTTGCAGCGCGGCCACAAGACGCCGCGACCTTGTTTGGAACGGCCGCACGCATCATCACCGGGCTTGGGGCGCTCATGTTCACGGTTGCGCTGGGCCTGAGCTGGTTTTGGGGCGGCACGGAATTGGCGGTGTTGGGGCTGGTGATGTATTCACCGCTGTTCTTGCATGGCTGGATCACAGTGATGTCGCGCTGGGATGCCGCGCACGAATCGCATCGCACCGCCAAACTCAGTCTCGCCGCGAATCTGATCTCCAGCGCGCTCAAGGTGGTTTGCATTCTGACTGGAGCCAATCTGCTCTTCGCCGCCGCCACTTTCGCGATGGACGCGCTCAGCGGCGCGCTGCTGGCCTGGGGCTGGGCGGCGCGGCGCGGCTGGCTGCGTGATCTGAAGCTCTGGGATGCCGGTTTTGCGCGCGCGCTGCTGCGCGAGTCGCTGCCGCTCTTTCTCGCCCACTCCGGCACGCTGCTGCTGCTCAAGATCGATCAGTTGATGGTCTTCAAAATCGGCGGCGCGCACGAAGCTGGCATCTACGCTGCCGCCACCCGTTTGTCCGAGGTCGTTTACGCGCTGGGGCCGATGCTGGTCATTGCCTTCCTGCCGCGTTTGTCCGAGAGCTTCGCGCGTGACCGCGGGCGCTACGAGCGGCAGCGTGGTGTGTTGTTCGGGGTGATGACGAGCGCCGCTTACGTTTCCATCGCCGGCTGGCTGCTGCTCGGCCCGGAGATCACGCATCTGCTCTACGGCCCCGCCTTTGCCGCCGCCAGCGGCGTCATTTTGGTGCATTGCCTGGCAGCGCTGCCGTTCCTGCATGGCGAGCTGCGCAACAGCGTGCTGGTGGTGGAGCGCAAGTCCTACGCGGGCGCGCAAAGCGCGCTGGTCGGCGTGCTCGTCAACATCGTGCTGAACCTGCTTCTGATTCCGCGCCATGGCGCGCTCGGCGCCGCCTGGGCCACGGTCATCGCTTACGTCATCGTGTGGTTCGGCGGCTCGCTCGCGCTGCCATCGCTCCGCGCCATCGGCCGCCAGCAACTGCGCTCGCTGACCGCGCCGCTCTGGCTCTGGAACAGCGAGCATTGGCAGGCGCTGCGCCGGCCCACTCCAACCGGCGAACTGCCTGCCGTGGAAACCGCATGAACACTTCGGATTTTCAGCGCCTCGCCGTGGTGCGCCTCTGCGGCGTCGGCGACGCCGTGCAGATGACGCCGCTGCTGCGCCAGATGCGCGCTGACTGCCCGCAGGCGGAGATCGTTTGTTTTGTCAGCGCCAACGCGGCGCCCGTGCTGCAAGGCGCGCCGTGGATCGACCGCCTTGAAGCGCTGCAGCCGCGCGTGACGCATCACAGCAAGACCAATCCGGGACTGATCCGTCTGTGGCGGCAGGTGGCGCGCGCTGGCAAATTTGACGCGCTGCTCTGCCTGGGTTTCAACTGGCGCAACCTGGTGCTCAACCGGCTGACGCCCGCCCGCATCCGCGCCGGCTTCGTCACCAGCGGATGGAAACCCGTGCAGGCGTTCACGCACCCCTACATTGTTCCCAGCAACGCCGCGCTCGATCGCAAACACGAGTCGCTGAAGTACTTGGAACTGTGGACGCGTGTGAGCGGCGCCCCGGACCGCGGCTTCGGTTACGACCTCGACCACCTTGGCCGTTCGCCCGCGCCGGATCTGCCCAAACCTGCAAGGCCTTACCTCTGTGTCGCGCCGGGAGCGGGCAATCCCTTTGCGCAGATGGACAACAAAAAGTGGCCCGCCACCTCATTCGCCCGTGTGATGGAACTGGCCCTGGCAGAAAGCTGCGATGTGCTCGTGCTGGGATCCACCGGTGACATCGCCGAAGAACTTCTTCCAGCCGGCGCGCAAAACTGGCTGGGCCGCACCACGCTGGAACAAGCCGCCGCGCTCATTCGCGGCGCGCGTGCTTTTCTCGGCAATGACTCCGGCTTGTATCATCTGGCACTCGGTCTCGGCACGCCTGCGGCAGCCGTCTTCGGACCGACCGATCCCGCCAAGACCGGACCCTTCCGCAATGACAACGCCCTCGCCTTGGACGCCGCGTCCGGCCTGGAGGAACGCAAACAGATCCTCGCCGTGAGCAGCGCGCCGGGAGTCTCGTCAGCTTGCATGAGCAGGATCACGCCCCAGCAAGTTTGGCAGCAGATGCAAACGCTGCTCCGCACCGAACCCGTTCACGACAGGCCAAGCTGCAGCATGCACTGCGCCGGCACGACCTGAACCATGGCACTTCCCGACGCGCTCAAACTCCGCCTCGTGCGCTGGCGTGACCGCCTGCCGCTCTCCTGGCAGCGCGCGCTCAACCGCGCCGCGTTTGAACTGCTGCTGCCCGCGGAGCAGCGGCGGATGTGGGACCAGCGCCTGGCGGATGTCACCGCCTGCACCGACAACACCCACCTGCCGCGCCATCCAGAGGCCGGACGCGTGCGCGATGGCGTGATGACCATGCACAACGGCCTGCGCGTCCACGCGGGCAGCTACTATGGCTGGGGCTCGCAGCGCATTCTGGAGCGCAACCTCGGTTGTCATGAGCCGCAGGAGGAGCGTGTTTTTGCGCAGGTGCTGGAGCTGCTGCCGCCGGGCGCGGCGATGATCGAACTCGGCGCCTACTGGGCGTTTTATTCACTCTGGTTTGCCAGCAAGGTGCCGGACGCGCGGAACTGGATGGTCGAGCCGGAGTCAGGAAACTTGGAGAAGGGCCGCGCCAATTTCAGCCTCAATCAGAAGCAAGGCCAGTTTGTCCGCGCCTTCGTCGGCGCTCAACATCAACCTCACGCCGAGCCGCCTTGCATCTCGGTGGACGGCCTGATGGCGCAGCATGAAATCGAGCGCGTGCATCTCCTGCACAGCGACATCCAAGGCTGGGAACTGGAAATGCTAAACGGCGCGGCGGCGGCCTTCGCGGCGCGCCGTGTGGACCATGTCTTCATTTCCACCCACTCGAACGAGTTGCATCGCGATTGCGTCGCCTGGCTGCGTCAAAACGGTTACGTGGTGCATCAAGACATCGATCTCGACGCCACCTTTTCCCACGATGGCTTGATCGTCGCCCACAGCCCGGAGATCCCCGCCGTGAAACCCCTCTCCCTGGACCACCGCCAAACGCCGGCCACTCGCGTATGACCTCGCGCCTGCCCTTCATCCTGGCCGTTGTCGGCCTGGTGTTTTACATGCTGTTTTCGGTGCTGCTCGGCGGCGGCAACGTCATCGGCGGCATCGCTTTCTACGTCGCGCTCGCCTCATGCTTGGCCGGGTTGTTGAAGCCGGAACCGGCCATGCGCTACCTGGTGATCTTGGCGGCCTACAGCGACCTGCTGAAGCGCATGATGATTTTCGATGGCCGCTTCGGCATGCTGGATATCCTCTGGGTGCGCGCGCTTTGTCCGATGACGCTGGCGGGCATCTTTGCGGGTGTGGCCGCGCGCAGCCTGCACGACGGTTCCTTTTTCCAAAAGCGCAATCTCGCCACGCTTTTCCTTTGCAGTTGTGGTTTCGGACTGGCCGGCGTCTCGGCTTACCGCGCCGGGGGCGGGACGGGCGCGCTGACCAGCCTGGCGGACGGCACCTCCTACATCTTTCTGCTGTTCATCGTGCCCAACCTCCTGCGCACGCCGGGCGAGATTCTGCGCTTCGTGAAGTTCGCTTTGATCGTGTTCACACCGGTGGCGCTCTACGGCATCAAGCAGCAAGTGATGGGACTCAGCGCGTTTGAGATCGACTACCTGAAGTCCGGTTTCACCATCCTATCCAAACACTTGGAGGACGGACGGCCCAGGCCCTTCTCCACCCTCACCGACTCCTCGCCCTTCGGCACCTCCTGCGCGGTTTGCGCCTGCCTGGCCCTGATGGTGCGGGCGCACTACCGTGCCAACGAGCGCAAGGAATGGCGAGTCTTGGGCCCGCTGCTGTGGGTGGTCTTTGTCTGTGGCACCGTCGCCAGCCTCACCCGCACCTCAAACGTCAACTGGTTCCTGCCCATCCTGCTGCTGCCGTTCTTCCGCCGCGGCAGCATGACCACGATGGTGTATGCGGGCATGGCGCTCTGCTTCGTCGCCGCCTGCTTGTTCGCGCAGCCCATCAAAGAGGTGATCACCAGCCTCACGCTCTGGGGCATGGACACCTTTGGCGACAGCGCGCTGGCGGAGCAACTGACCCGCTTCTGGACCCTCGGCTCGCGCCTCGATGGCATGCACGACCTGGCCCACAATCCAAAAATGTGGACCGCCTTTGGCTACGGTCCAAAAGTGGCCGAGCAACTCATCGCTACAGGCGATGTGGCTTCGCACGACATCATCTCCAGCACCCTGCTGAAATCCGGCTGGGTGGCGCTGCTGCTTTTGCTGGTTTTGGCGCTCGGCTGCCTGATCTCGATTCACCGCTCCGTGCTGCGCCTGCGCGACTCCGGCGCCTTTCACATGTGTCTTTGGTTTTTGGTCACGGAGTTCGGCTTGCTGGTGCACAATGTTTTCGCCGGCAATGTGACCGCCACCTTCCCGGTGAACTTCTTTTTCTGGTTCATCGCCGGCGCGCTCAACGCCTGCGTGCTGTGGGATCAAAGCCGCGAGCCCGCCAGTGAGTCCGAGCCGGAGATCGAAGTGCAGGCGTCATCCGTGCTGACGCCGGCCGTTCCCGGATAAACGCTGCTGCGCACTGGCCGATGCCCGCGCTGATCCTGACTGACTACGTGGTTCGCTCGCGCGCGGGCGGACCGCGACGCTACCTGGATCCCGCCGAAGCCGGGCCGGATGTCCGCGTGCTCAGCCCTCGCTCTTTTGCAGACGATGATGCGGTCGAGGATTACTTTCGACGGCGCCCCGGCAACGCGCGCCGCATTTTGGAAACGGCTTGGCTGCTGGTTCGCCATGCGGATTTGCTGCGCCAGGCGGAAACCATTTACTGCCAGGACGGCATGTTCTTTAACCTGCTGTTGACGGCGGCGCGCGGCGGCCTGTTTGCCGCCCGCGGCAAACGCATCGGCCGCTATGCCTTTCATGACCAAGCCAGGCGGCTGCTACGGCCATGGTTGAGGAACGGGCCTGAGGCGTTTGTGGTGGACTTGATCACGCGCGAGCAAACCCGGCGATGGGGCGATGAGGTTGGAACCAGGCATGTCCAGTTTCTGCCCTGGCGTGTGGACACCGATTGGTATCAACCGGCCCCGCCCAACCCTTCGGGGCCGTTTTTTCTGCCCGGCCACGCCAAACGCGATGACTCGTTGATCCTGCCGGTGCTGCAAGCAGGCCTTCCAATCACCCGCGCTGGACGCTCGTTCGCGCTGGCGGAGAAACTGCAAAACTGCGCCGGCCTGCCCGGATTCAAGTTGATGACAAACGCGCCGCATGCGGTGTACCTGGCTGCGCTGCGCGGTGCGCGCGCGGTGATCCTGCCCATTCTGCCTTGCGGCGAACCCGCTGGCCTCACCGCCGCCATGGAGGCCCTTGCCTGCGCCGTGCCTGTGCTGGCCAATCAAAGCATGGGCATTGCCGAGCTTTTTGCCGAGTGCGACTACCCGCTGCCGCTGCTGCCCGACCTCAAGCCAAAAACTTGGATCGCCGCGTGTCATGAGCTAGCGTCGCGCCTGAGTGATCCCGAATTGCGCGCCCGGCTGGAGCACAGCCGCCAGCAGCTCGTCGCGCGTCACAGCATCCGCCCAGGCAATGGCGACTGGCTCGAAGTGCTGCACGCCCGCTCACCTGATCCGCGTGCCGCATGAGTCATTATCGCGACATTCTTTACCGCGATTACTCCGCCGCGTTCAGCGCGCAGAAGAGCTACAATCCCGAACAACAGTTTGCTCAATACGCAGCAGTCTATGATGGACTGCCAAAGGCAACCGACGCCGCCATCGCCGACCTTGGCTGCGGCAAGGGCGAGTGGCTGGCCTGGCTCGGCACGAAAGGTTTCACCAACCTAACCGGTGTTGATGGTTCGCCGGCGGATCTCGCCATCGCCCGCCAGCACGACCGCTCCGGTGTGCAATGGATTGAGTCGGATGTCACCGCGCATTTGGCAACGCGGCCGCAGGCTTACGATCTGATTCACGCCAAGGACATCATTGAGCACATGACCAAGGACGAGTTCATCCGCTTTTTGCAGGCCGCCCGCCTCGCATTGAAACCGGGGGGACGGCTTTGGCTGCTCACCTTCAACGCCCAGAGTCCGCTTTCCGCCGCCACCCGCTACGGCGACTTCACCCATGAAAGCGGGCACACGCCGTCAAGCCTGGCGCAATGCCTGCGCGCCTGCGGCTTCGCCGGGCCACGCGTGCGCGGGCTGTTCCACTGCGCTCGCTCCTTCGGAGGCCGCATGCGCTCCATGTTGGGCGCGGTCTTTTTTCCGGCAGGCCGGTTGCTGCTGAAACTGCGCCACGGCAGCGGCGCATCCGTGGCAGGTGTGGACTTGCACACAACGCTTCCCGATGTCTTCGCCGAAGCCCGCGTCCCTTGACTTGATCGCTCCGGTTGCTGGCGCCTTTCTGCCGCAATCAGCAAGTGACGAGTCATCGCGCATCCCCGCTCACAGCGCCGTGACCGCGCCGGTGTTTATCGCCCCCACCCATCCCGCCATGGGCTGGGCCAGCATGGATCGCTACGCGCAGGAATTGCGCGCGCAGGCAGCCGGACATGCTGAGGTTCGCTTTTTGACCCCGCCCGCGCCGCCGGGACGACAGGCCAGCCCGCGCTTGCTGCGTCTCCTTCAACGCCGGGTGATCTATCCCTTCAAGATCCGCCGCCAAGTCACTCACGGCGTGCTGCATGTGCTCGATCACAGCTTCGCGCATTTGCTGGCGCATGTCCGTCCGGGCGTGCGCAAGGTGGTGACGGTTCATGACTTGATCCCGCTCGCTGACCCCGCAGGCTTGAGCGCCGCTCAGCAAGCGCGATACCGCAGGGACGTCTCGCACTTGGCAAGCGCTGATGTCCTGGTCTGCGTCTCCGAACACACCCGGCAGGAGGCGCATCGCCTGCTCGGCCTGCCATTGGAACGACTGCAAGTGAACCCGATGGGCGCGGCCTCACTGTCACCGCCGGATCCTGAAATGCTGCAACGGCTCGGCAAGCTGCCACCGTTCCTGCTCAGCGCGGGCCACAACGCCCCACGCAAAAATTTGGCGCTGCTGCCGGAACTGGCGCAGCGGCTCGCAAAGAACGGGACCAAGCCTGTCATCGTGCGCGCCGGAGCACGCCTCGATGATGCTTTGGCGCAACAGATCAAACGCCACGCCGAATTGCACGAACTGGGGCCGGTGACAGACAGCCAGTTGGCCGCGGCCTATGCGCAAGCCGCGGTGTTTGTCATGCCGTCCACCAGCGAAGGTTTCGGGCTTCCGGTCATCGAAGCCATGGCGGCTGGCTGCCCGGTGGTGTGCAGCACGGCCGCCAGTCTGCCTGAGGTGGCGGGTGATGCCGCCTTGTTTTTCGATCCGCTGGATGCCGCCACTGCCGCCGGGCATTGTCTGCGGCTGCTCAACGAGCCCGCTCTGCGCGCTCACCTTTCCACCGCAGGCAAACAACGCGTCGCCGCCTTCACCTACAGCGCCCATTGGCAGCGGCTGCTGAAAGCCTACGCGGCTGCGTGAATCAGAAAACGCCGGACGACATATGACCTCCTTGCTCAATCCGCGTTTGCTCACGCTGGCCGTGCTGCTGCCATCACTAGTGCTGCTCATGCTAGTGCAGCCCTATGACGCGGGTTATGCGGATCTGCGCCGCACCATCGCGCGCACGCTGTCAATCTACTGGCAGGATCCCACCTGGCAGCATGGCGCGCTGGCGCCGTTGATTGCCGGCTGGCTGGTCTGGCGGCAACGCCGCGAACTGGCCATGCTGCCCGTGCGCGGCAGTTGGTGGGGACTGCCTTTGCTGCTGCTCTCCGCGCTGCTGTACTACGCCGGTTTCAAAGCCAACAGCTTCTACTTCGGCGCCGCCGCCGTGCAGTGCTTCATCGCCGGCGCCGTGGTTTGGCTGCTCGGCTGGCGCCATGCCCGCGAGCTGTTTTTTCCCTGGCTCATGCTCTGTTTCACCTGGCCGCTTTTGTTCCTCGAGGATACCATCGCGTTCCGGCTGCGCTTGATCCTCGTCGAAGCCACCTCCTGGCTGTTGAACACGATCGGAGTCGCCACCTTGGTGGATGGCACCGCGTTGCTCTCCGCTCCCGCGCCTGACCTGAATCACAAGGCCGGCGCAGTCTTCAGTTTGCGAGTTGACGGCCCCTGCAGTGGCATGCGGTCTCTGTTTGCCCTGATGATGGTGTCGGCGTTGTTCAGCTACTTTCGCCAGCCCACGCTGCCACGGCGTGTGCTGCTTTTCCTCACCAGCATTCCATTGGCGGTGCTCGCCAATCTCGTGCGCTTGCTGATTTTGCTCGCCGCTTCCGCCGCGTTTGGCCAGGACTTCGCCGTCGGCAATGAGGAGAAGGAAGTCTCGACCTTCCACTTCCTGTCGGGCATTGCCGTGTTTGTTGTCGCGCTCGCTGGACTGCAGGCGGTTTCCAAACTGATGAATCGCCTGCTGCCGCGCCGTGTAGCACAGTCCGTCCCGGCTGTGTGTGTCGCAGGCGTCTCGCCCGCAGGAAGTCCCGTTTCCAAATGAACTTAGCATTCACAATGCGAGTGGCATTCATCCCCCTGTTAGCCCTGGCAGCGGTGCTGGCCTGCCGCCACTCGCCGCCGCTGGCGCAGGAGCACGACAGCGGAGTCCTCATGCGTTTGCCCGGCGGCGCCAGCCGCTTCCTGGGTGAGCCTGGCACCGTCAGCGAGGTCGAAAAGACGCTGCTGCCGGAGGACACGCAGATTGTCAAAATGAACTACCGCAGCGCGAGCTACGGCCCCGGCACGCGCGATCAAGCGGAGGTCACCCTGGTGCTGGCTGGCGCGGAACGGCGCAGCATTCACCGCCCTGAAGTTTGTCTCACCGGCCAAGGCTGGACGCTGCTGGACAGCCGCACACTGCCCGTGGAGATCCTGCCTGGCCGCAGCCTGCGCGTGCGCGATCTTTTGATCGAAAAAACCGTTCACCTTGCCAACGGCCAACCCCGTGTTCTGCGCGCGCACTACGTCTATTGGTTCGTCGGCACCGATGTCACCACACCGAGCCATTTCGAGCGCGTCTGGCTGACCGCTTGGGACAGCGTCACTCGCAACGTCAATCACCGCTGGGCCTACGCCAGCGTGCAGGCCATGGTCACCGAGAACTGGTCGCCGGAGGAAAGCGGCCAGCGCACGCGCAGTTCCGAGCAGACGGTGGAGATGGTGCTCGACCTCATTCGCGATCTGGTGCCGCGCATTCAGAAAGATTTCCTGCCCGGCAGCAAGTAGCTCAGGCTTCCAGCCTGAAAGTAGCCTGGGCATCCTGCCCGTGACCAGTCATGCAGGCATTCTGCCTGCATCAAGTGGTGCAACCATCTTGGTTGCACGATCAGACAACGGGCAATCAAGATGATTGCCCCACTTTCTTCTCGAAACTTGAACCTTGAGCCTTTCAACCTAACCGAGCCACTCGCCGCCCTCCGCGCCTGGTTGCGGAACCTGCCAAGCGCCGCCGTCGCTTTCTCCGGCGGCGTGGACAGCGCGTTGTTATTGAAGCTTGCCTGGGACGAACTCGGCGACCGTTGCTCCGCCCTGCTCGCCGTCTCGTCCAGTTTGCCGAAGTCCGAGCAAGACGCCGCCGTCCGCCTCGCCGCCGAAATCGGCGCGCCGTTACGGATCCTAACAACCCGCGAAACGGAAAACCCCGATTACCAAGCCAATGCGCCCAACCGCTGCTTCCACTGCAAGGATCACGTCTATGCCGTCTTGGCCGAAGAAGCGCGCAAGCTGCATCCCCAGGCCGTGCTGCTCGACGGCATGAACGCCGATGACACGCTCGACATCCGCCCCGGCCGCGCCGCCGCCAAACGGCACGGCGTGCGCAGTCCGCTGCACGACTTCGGGCTCACCAAAGCCGATGTGCGCTCGCTCGCCCGCGATCTTGGCCTCCGCGTCTGGGACAAACCCGCCGCCGCCTGCCTGGCGTCACGGGTGGCTTACGGCATCCCTGTCAACGATGACCTGCTGCGGCGTGTCGAAAACGCGGAGGCCTTTCTCAAATCACACGGATTTGAGGAGTTGCGCGTCCGCCATCACGGCGACATCGCCCGCATCGAAGTCCCGCCCGCCGAAATGGAACGCGCCCTCGCCCACGCCGTCGATCTCACCGGCGGATTGAAAGCGCTCGGCTGGCTTTACGTCACCCTCGACCTCGAAGGCCTGCGCCACGGCAGCATGAACGCCCCGCTTGCCAAATCCACATGACGCCCGCCGCCGTCCAGCATCTTCTCCAGCAGGTGCAAAGCGGAGCGATCACCGTCGCCGCCGCGCTCGATCAACTCCGCACCCTGCCCTTCACCGAAGCCGCCGATGTGCTCGCCGACACCCACCGCCTGCTGCGCCAGGGCTTCCCCGAAGCCGTGTTCGCCGAAGGCAAAACCGCCACGCAAACCATCGCCGCCCTCGCCGCCTTGAAGCAAGCCCACGGCTCCGCCCTCGCCACCCGCGTCCCCGCCGGCCTCGCGCCGGAGTTGCTGGCCGCCTTCCCGGAGGGCCGCCACGACCCCGTCTCCCGCCTCTTCACGCTCGGTGTCATGCCGGCACAACCTAACATCCCGGTCGGCGTCGTCTGCGCCGGCACCTCCGACCTGCCCATCGCTGAAGAAGCCGCGCAAACCCTGGAATTCAGCGGTCACACCGTCACCCGCGTGAGCGACGTCGGCGTCGCCGGCCTGCACCGGCTCCTCGCCAAGCTCGACACCCTGCGCGCCTGCACCGTCCTGATCGTCGTCGCCGGCATGGAAGGCGCGCTGCCCGGCGTGATTGGCGGCCTCGTCGCCTGCCCGGTGATCGCCGTGCCCGCCAGCGTCGGATACGGCGCGAACTTCAAAGGCCTCTCCGCCCTCCTCGCCATGCTCAACACCTGCGCCGCCGGCGTCACCGTCGTCAACATCGACAACGGCTACGGCGCCGCCGTCGCCGCCCTGCGCATCCTGGGGCGGAGTGAACTGCCGAGATGCTGCGGACTGAAAGCGTCCCAGGCCAGATTATTCGCTGTGTCATGAGCAAGACCAAGCACTGCTGGCGAAAGTCAGTAAGCCAAGAGCGCCGTGGAAACAGCGATTGAGGAGGGGGAGAGGGCGGCTTGCCGTTTATTGCAAGAGAGATAATCTTTCTCATGGCTCCGAAGGAATCCCAGAAAGACATGCAGGAGCATTCCGTCAAGAAGGTGGAACTTCTGCGGCACTACCTGAACGCTTATCTGGCCGTAGTCGGTCACGATCCCTTCACGGAGAGAATCCGCTGCTACGATCTTTTTTGCGGAGAAGGGGTTTACCCAAACGGTGGCGAAGGAAGCCCCGTCACTTTCATCAAAAGCCTGCGGGAGTTCAGCCTGAAACATCCTGGAAAAAAGTTCACTTTTCACTTCAATGACCAAGACGTCGGCAAGGTTCAAAACGTATGGGACTGCGTAAACAAGCTTGGAGAAAAGCTTCCGACGTTGAGCATCACCTCATCCGACCTGCCCTTTCAGCAAGTGGTGGTGGAAACCAAGCGACAACTGGCGGCGCTGGGCCGCGAAAAAGCATTCATCTTCATTGATCCCTATGGATACAAAGAGATTCGTCCCAGTTTGATTAAGGAATTGATGACGGGCGGCAAGACGGAGGTTCTGTTGTTTCAACCGACGCAGCACATGTTCCGATTTTCACAGAAAGGAACCCCAGAAGCGCTGTCTGATTTTCTGGAAGAATTGCATCACGGTAGGGAATTCCCAGCAGGAATGGATGTCCTCGATTATCTGGATTACATCAAGGATGGGTTTCGCCTGTTGTTGCCGGATTGCTATGTGGATAGTTTCACGATCCGAAAGGATGCAACAACCGCGTTCTGCCTTTTCTTTTTCACCTCCCACATTTACGGCGCGGAGAAGATGCTGGAGGCGAAGTGGAAGCTGGATAACGATCAAGGCAAAGGCTGGAGCTACCAGGACGAGGGCATTGCCGGAGGTCTTTTTGATCTTCCGCAGACAAACCCGCTGGAAAAGCTTCTCGAAATCAGCTTGGCCTCCGGCCCCAAAAGCAATGAGGCTCTTTACGAGATGACAATCCGCGCCGGCTTCCTCCCCACACACACGACGCAAATTCTGACCGCGATGCAAAAGCGCGGGCATATCCACGTCACGCCCGAAGGCACACGCAAAGGCGCTTTTTACCTCAATTATCAAGCGTGCAAGTCGCCGGACAGATCCAAACGCAAAACCATCACCATCCATCTTACCTGACTTATGGCCACCTCCAGCATCGAATGGACTGAACTGACCTGGAATCCCACCACCGGTTGCGATAAAATCTCCGCGGGTTGCAAAAATTGCTACGCTGAGGTGATGAGCCGCCGCCTGCAAGCGATGGGGGTCCCCAAGTATGTGGACGGCTTTGCCTTGCGCTGCCATGAGGAGGCACTGAACATTCCCCGCACTTGGAGAAAGCCCAGCGTGGTGTTCGTGAACTCGATGAGCGATCTCTTCCATGACAAAGTGCCGTTGAGCTTCATCAAGAAGGTGTTCAAGGTGATGAACGAATGCCCCCAGCATGTGTTTCAAGTGCTCACCAAACGCGCGGCGCGGTTGGAAAAACTGGCTGGAGAGCTGAACTGGACATCAAATATCTGGATGGGCGTCAGCGTGGAAAATGAAGCCGTGACAGGCAGGATCGATCATCTGCGCCAAGTCCCCGCCGCCGTTCGCTTTCTCTCTTGCGAACCGTTGATCGGCCCGCTGCCGAACCTGGATCTCGCCGGCATTCATTGGGCAATCGTGGGAGGTGAAAGCGGCGTTCGCGCCCGCCCGATGGCTGCTGAATGGGTGAGGCAAATCCAGCGCCAGTGTCAGCAAGTGGATGTGGCCTTTTTCTTCAAACAATGGGGAGGAAGAAACAAAAAAGCCGCTGGACGCGAACTGAATGGCAGGACTTATGACGCGATGCCACCACGGCAGGCTGTGCCGCAAAGGGGCCTTCAAGCTGCCACTATTTGAATCGCTTTCTTTTTCTTTATGGCCAACATCATTTACATCCTGACCCACGAAGCCATGCCGGACTTGGTGAAAATCGGTTTCACGCAGAATCTGGAGCAGCGCATGCGGGATGCGAACCAGTAAGGCTGAGTTTGACTCCGCCCTGTCTTGCGGGCTTGCGGCCCGCTGCACGAAAGCGGACTCAAAGTCCGTTTGACAGGGCGGACGATACGTCCGCCTTACGGGGAGCCTTTTGCACGACCCTTTCTCATGAAAACCGCTTACTTCGACCTCATTGCCGGCGCCAGTGGCGACATGATTCTTGGCGCGTTCATCGATGCCGGGCTGGATGCGGATTGGCTGCGGGCTGAGCTGGGCAAGCTGCCGGTTTCCAGCTGGGAGTTGCAAACGCGGCGTGTCGATAAAAACGGGTTCACCGCCGTCAAGGTCGATGTCGTCGTCGGACCGCAGCCGCATTCGCGGCCGCTGCCGGAGATCGAGCGTGTCATTCGCGAAAGCGGGTTGTCCGAGTCGGTGAAAACGCGCTCGCTCGAAGTCGTGCGTCTCATCGCCGCCGAGGAGGCGCGGATTCATGGAATGCCGGTTGAGGAGGTGCATCTGCACGAGGTCGGCGGGGAGGATGCCATCATCGACATCTGCGGCAGCTTGGCGGCGGTCGAGCATCTCGGCATCGAGCGCGTGGAGTGCAGTCCGTTTCCGCTGGGGCGCGGTTTCATCAGCGGCGCGCACGGTCAGATTCCGTTGCCTGCGCCGGCGGCGGTCGGGATTTTGAAGGGGCTGCCGGTCGTCGGCTCGCCGGTGCAGGCGGAGCTGGTCACACCCACCGGGGCGGCGATTTTGAAGCATCTCTCCACCCGCTTCGGTGTGCTGCCTGCCATGCGGCTGGAGTCCGTGGGCTACGGCGCGGGCACTTGGAACCTCGCCATTCCGAACCTGCTGCGCGTCTTCATCGGCGAGGGCGATACGAATGCGTTCGACACCGACACGGTGGCGGTTTTGGAAACCAACATCGACGACCAAAACCCGGAGCACTACGAGCATCTCATGGAGCGCATGCTGGACGCCGGTGCGCTCGATGTCACGATGACGCCGGTGCAGATGAAAAAGAACCGGCCCGGCGTCGTGCTCAGCGTCATTGCCAAGCCGGAGCACAAGGCCGCCATGCGCAGCCTCATCCTCACCGAGACCAGTTCCCTCGGCGTGCGTGAGCAGGAGCTGCAGCGCAGCCTCTTGAATCGGGATCGTGTCGAGGTGGACACACCGTTTGGCAAGACCTTCGTCAAGATCGCCCACCTGCCCGGCGGCGCGCACAAGTATGCCCCGGAGTTCGAGGACTGCCGCCGCCTCGCCCGCGCCGCCAACGTGCCGCTGCGCGAGGTGTACGTGGCCGCCGAAACCGCCGCGCGTTACGTGCATGAGCACGCGCACGGTCACCAGCATAAGCATTGAATCCACCCGCTTCCCATTCGAACCGCGTCGATCTGTCCACCGAGTTGCTGATCGACGCCCTGCGCGGCATCGCCGCCTTGATGGTGTTCTGCACCCATGCGTTCGATCTGGCCATCTCCCAGGTTTACGGCTGGGATTTTGGCGAGAACCCGCCGTTTTGGCGGGCCGTGCGCGCCATGTTCGGCACCGGGGAGCACTGGGTCTGGTGTTTCTTCGTCATCTCCGGCTTTTGCATCCATCTCTCCATCGCGCGCGGCGTGTGCGAGGGGCGTTTCCGCTTGTGGCCTTACGCGCTGGCGCGCATCACCCGCATCTATCCGCTTTATCTGGCGGGGTTCGCGCTCGCCATTCTGACTTGGCTGGTCGTTCCCGACATCGGCGGCTCCGACGGCGAAGCTCCCATACGACCGTTCTGGACGACTCTGCTCAGCTT
Source organism: uncultured Verrucomicrobiaceae bacterium (assembly GCA_964553805.1). Taxonomy (GTDB): domain Bacteria; phylum Verrucomicrobiota; class Verrucomicrobiia; order Verrucomicrobiales; family Verrucomicrobiaceae; genus JAGRPD01. The sequence goes on along the minus strand of CAZKMS010000009.1, from coordinate 54 downwards.
GCAAATCTTCGCCAGCACCTTCCCCTCCTACGAGGCGTCTTGGAGCCTGAGTTG
>CAZKMS010000008.1:0-64762 GCA_964553805.1 uncultured Verrucomicrobiaceae bacterium | reverse complement strand
CGCCGTCCAAATTCGCTGCGCCATCCTGTGGGCTTCTACCTCGTAACGACACTATCCAGGGAAATTTGCATGCGCTTCAATTCCTCCTTATTCTAAAATGGATTGTGGACGTATGCGGGCGTGAGCAAACATGCCTTTGGCGTTTCGAGGGTTCGACCCCTCCCCGCGCACCAATTTTGGCCAATTTGGGCTGAATCCTGGCATCAGATGCAAGCCGTCCTTGATTTTGAAGGGGGCTGCTCCCACGATCACGGAGTTTTTCCTCCCGCATGAAACAGCTCTACCGCGCCGCGCTAGTCGCCTCCGAATACCACGCCCAACCACGCGCGGCGGATGTGCTGGTGGAGGACGGAATCATCATGGGAGTGGCGGAGCGGATTGAAGGTGTATCCAATGCGGAGGTGATCGATTGCAGCGGGCAGATCCTGCTGCCCTCGCTCTTTGATGTTCACGTGCACGCCCGCGAGCCTGGGCGCGAAGACAAAGAGACCATTCGGACTTGCTCGGAAGCTGCGATCAATGGCGGCGTCACCGGCTTGGTCCTGCAACCCAACACGTTGCCCGCCATCGACAGTGGTGGCGCGGTCCAGAACGTGCTCGACATCGCGCGCGAGAAATCCGCCATTTGGCCTTCCGTCTTCGTTGCCGGGGCCATCACCAAAGGACGCAAGGGCGAGGAACTGGCGGGGATTGCCGGAATGAAAGCGCGCGGCGCGGTTTATCTGACGGATGACGGCGATTCTGTCTCCAATCCGCAGGTGCTGCGCCGTGCCATGGAGTACGCCAAACAATTTGACCTGCCGCTGGCCAGTCACTGCGAGGTCAAGGAGCTTTCAGGCAAGGGCAGCATGCATGAAGGCAGCGTCTCCTACAGCCTCGGGCTGCAGGGCATTCCGGCCATCAGCGAGGAAATCTGCATCGCCCGGGACATTCGCATCGCCGAATACGTTGGGGTGCGCCTCCACATTCAGCATGTTTCCACGGCCAGGGGAATGGAAACCATTCGGCGCGCCAAGGAGCGCGGCATCCAGGTCACCTGCGAGGTGGCGCCGCACCATCTCATTTTCAATCACAGTCACATTGGCGACTACGACACGCACTACAAAATGAACCCGCCGTTGCGCACCGCGGAGGACAACGCAGCGCTGTTGCAGGCGTTGATTGATGGCGTGTTTGACGTGATTGCCACCGACCACGCACCGCACACCGAGTTTGAGAAGAACCAGGATTTTGCCAGCGCGCCTTTTGGTGTCACGGGCTTGGAAACCGCGCTGCCGTCGATGTTCCACCACTTCGTTGCCACGGGCGTGTTCGGCTGGGACTTGCTGGTCAAACGCTTCGCCAATGAGCCGCGCCGTTTGCTCAAACTGCCGGATGCCGAAATTACAGAAGGCAACGCGGCTGAGTTCGTTCTCTTCGATCCAAAGAAAAGCAGCATTTTCATCCGCGAGTTCATGCGCTCAAAGAGCCAAAACACGCCGTTCTTGAATCAGACTCTGAAAGGCTTGGTGACACGCGTGGTTTACCGTGCACAGACTTTGCTGGCACGTTGAGGCGCGTCTGCTTTTTCACGACGCCGGCGGTGGGCTGACTTCTTTCTCCCAGGCGTCCAGGCATTTGGCCAGGTCGTCTGCCCGTTGCGTTTCCGACTTGATTCGGTCCTGCGTTTCGCCGGGGTCGTCACTCAGATGGAAAAGGTGACGCTCCCCCTCACTGAACTCGATGAGCTTCCAATGGCCCTGGCGGACGGCGCGGCCTTCGACCACGGTTTGGCGGCCGGGGGACTTGCGATGCCGCCAGTACAAGGTGCGCTCTTGCGGGCTCGCCGTCCCTGTCAACAATGGCAACAGGTCGATGCCATCCTCCAATGCCGGATCTTCGGGCAGTCCGGCCAGCCGTCGAAAGGTGGTCGTCCAATCCAGGGTGATGGCCACCTGCGAAGTGGTGGCTCCCGCCGATATCACGCCGGGCCAGCGCACCAGGCAGGGAACACGGATGCCACCTTCCCAGAGGCTGCTTTTGAAATCGCGCAGTGGAAGATTGCGCGACCAGGTGTGGCCGCCGTTGTCGGACGAGAACACCACCAAGGTGTTCTGACGCAGGTTGAACTCGTCCAGTTTGTCGAGCACCGCGCCGATGCCCTGATCCATGCGCTCAACCATGGCTGCGTAAGTGGCGCGATCGCCCTGCTGCCAACTCGCTGTTTTAGGCCGCACAAGTTTGCCGGCGTCTTCCGGCCCCTGCCACGGGAAATGCGGGGCGGCATGCGAGAGATAAAGGAAAAAGCGCTCCTCGCGATGCTTTTCCAGAAAGGTGAGCGCATCCTCTGTGATCAGGTCGGTGGTGTAGCCCGCTTTCTCGATGGCTTCGTTGTCGCGCCAGAGATCCGGGGTGCCGATACGATCCATGTGCTCGAAGTAATGGTGATTGCCGCCCAGCAGACCGAAAAAGTGATCAAACCCCTGCTGACAAGGCCGCCGCTCGAAGTCATAACCGAGATGCCATTTGCCCGACAATCCCGTCACGTAACCCGCGGAGCGCAACGCGTCCGCCAGGGTGAGGCCGTTCTCTGGAAGCCCGGCGCCCTTCTCCTGATAAACCAGCGCGTTGTCCATGCCGATGCGCTGCTGCCAGCGTCCGGTCAGAAAGGCGGCGCGTGTCGGCGAGCAAACAGCATCGTTGGCGTAAAAGTTCGTGAATCGTACGCCGTCCGCGGCCAAGGCGTCAAGGCGGGGTGTTTTGATGTCTGGACAGCCATAGCAGCCGAGGTCGCCATAGCCCAGATCGTCGGCCAGGATGAACAGGATGTTGGGAGCTGCTCTGGCTTCCGCGTGGGACGGAAAGGCGGCGGCTAGGCTGGCGGCGAAATGGAATAATGGCAGTCGCATCAGGTTGGTGTAGCTTTCCTGAGACCACCATCACGCCTCCGCCGGGTGGCTTGTTTCAATGATCGTTCTCATCCAGGCTTAGAGAGTGTGGACCGCTATGCCTGCCTGGCCCGTTGAGGGAGGCAAAGAAGCCCCAAGAGAGCCCAAAGGATGGCAAAACGCCCCCCAAGCCCCTTGAGATGAATCCATCCCGCCGTCTCATGCCGGGCGAAACGGTCAAACGGCGATTTCTTCACTCCTTAAGCCCTCTCAAAAAAAGATCCCTATCCAGAGGCGCCCTTTAATGAATCTTGATCATCTTTCAAGCAATCTCGTGACGGCAGTCTCTAAAGGTCGAACGCCTGGCGATGGACCGGGATGTCGATTTGCCTGCCCGGCCAATGCTGTGTGAGCGCGGCGGCCAGGGCCTCGCTGCGCTCGCGTTCGCCATGCACCAGGAAGACGCGTTTTTTGGGCCCGGTGACGCGCTCAAAGTAGTCCAGCAACTCGTCGTGATCGGCGTGGCCAGAGAAGGAGTCGAGCGTCTCGATTTCGGCATTGACGGCGAATTCATCGCCAAGGATGGCGACCCGTTTATGCCCGGAGCGCAGCTTCCAGCCCAGGGTGTTCTCCGCGCAGTAACCGACGAAGAGGATCACGTTGTCCGGGTTGGTGAGGTTGTTGCGCAGGTGATGCAGGATGCGGCCGGACTCGGCCATGCCGGAGGCGGAAATGATGATGGCGGGGCCGTTCAGAAAGTTGAGGGACTTGGATTCCTCCACGCTGCGCACCAGCCGCAGCCCCTCGAAGCCGAAGGGGTCGTCGCGCATGAACACCGCGTTGCGCACCTCTTCGCGCAGGTCCTCGAGGTGGAGGCGGAAAATCTCGGTGGCGCGCACGGCGAGCGGGCTGTCCACGTAGGTTGGCGTGGCTTCGAAACAGCCTTCGGCCACGAGTTGATCCAGTTTGTAGAGCAGTTGCTGGGTGCGCTCGACCGCAAAGGCGGGGATGATCAAGCGGGCGCCGCGTTCGCGCACCCGATTGATGATATGACAGATGTGATCGGAGGTTTGCGCGGCGTTCTCATGTCTGCGGCCGCCGTAGGTGCTTTCCATGATCACATAGTCCACCTCAGCGCAGCTTTCCGCTTGATCGAGGAGATCGTTGCCCGGCCTGCCGACATCACCGGAGAAGAGCAAGCGGCAGGATTTTTTGCCCGCCTCATCCTCGATGTCGAGCACGACTTGCGCGGAGCCGAGAATGTGGCCGGCGTCAATGAAGGTGAGGGTGACGCCGCGGGCGATTGAAATCGGCCGGTGGTAGCTGATGGTGACGAACTGGCGCAGGACGTTCTCGGCATCGACGAGGGTGTAACCGGGAGTGAGCAGCGGCAGGTCGTCGCGTTTGCGATGCTTGTTGAGCCACTTGATGTCCATGCCATGGATGTGGGCCGCGTCCGGCAGCATGATGCTGCAGAGATCGCGTGTGGCGGATGTGGCATAGATGTTGCCGTTGAAGCCGTTGCGGTGCAGTTGCGGCAGGTTGCCGCTGTGATCGATGTGGGCATGGGAAAGCACCACGCAGTCGATGGAAGCGGGGTTGAAAGGAAACTTGCTGTTGCGCTCGTAGGCATCGACGCGGCGTCCCTGATACAAACCACAATCCAGCAGGATGCGCTGGCCATTGACTTCAATGAGGTGCTGTGAGCCGGTGGTGGTGCCTGCCGCGCCACAGAAGCGAATTTTCATCACCGCAGCATAAGGAGAGAAGCTGGCTGAGGGAAGCGGAAGTTCCACTTCGTGTGGTGGAGCATAGAAAGTCTCACCGCCCAGCGGGTTCCGTTGACCGCGCCGCGCAGGAAGCCGCCACCTCACCCGCGAACACCAAGCCGGACCCCACCCCTGCCCAGCAGGAGGCGGGGAATTATGCCAAGGGCCATGTCCGCATCGGCGGGCTGGACATCAGCATCGAGAACCCCGGCGGCAGCACCCGCCGCGGCACGTCTGCCAATGGCAAACCGTGGGAAACCCACATGACCGCGCACTATGGGTACGTGCGCGGCACCGAGGGACCGGACGGCGACCATGTGGACGTGTTCATCGCCCCCGGCACCCGCCCGGACTTCCGCGGCACCGTTTATGTGGTCGAGCAGACCACCCCGGACGGCCGCCGCTTCGACGAGCATAAGGCCGTTTTCGGCCAGGGCATCGACAGCCGCGAAGCCGCCGCCGCGCTGTATCGCGCCCACTACGAACCCGGCTGGCAGGGTGGGCACTCCATCCAGGCCATGCCCTGGGAAGTCTTCAAAAGCTGGGCGCAAAGTCCCCGCGCCGCCGCCCCACTCGATGGCCGGCGCGTGCCGCTGGGCGCGCCGAGGCCGGCGGGGGGCACTCCGAGCGGCGTCTCTTCCGGCGGTGCTTGGCCCGCAGGTTTCCCCAACGTCCTCCCCATGAGCACAGGGAGCGCCGTCTCCAGCCATCCCGATCATGCCGCCGCCAAGGCGGGCGATCAGGACGCCGCCGCGCGGCTGGTGCTGGACCTTGCCAAACCGGACAAACTGCGCGCCCTGGCGCGGCAGTTCCCCAACGCCATCGTGGTTCCCGTCCACGCCGAGGAAGCGGCGGGGAAAAACCAAATCCCCGCCAAATTCGCCGTTTTCTTCGGAGCCGTCACCGGATTGGAGGTCCATGAAGGCATCGTGCAGGCCAACAAAGTGGGCCGCACCGGAAAAGGGGCGTGGCACCGGCTGGCCTTCCGCCCGCAATTCGACGGCCCGGTGAAGGCCGGGCGCGATTACATTCTCGTGGATGACATCGTGACGGGCGGCGGCAGCCTCGGCGAGCTGCGCCGTTACATTGAGGCGCGCGGCGGGCGCGTGACCGCCATGAGCACGATGGGGTACGCCCAATTTTCCACCAACATAGCGCTTTCCGAGCAAACACGGCTTGCGTTGGTGGAGAAATTCGGCGAAACTCCGCTTCGTGAGTTCCTCGAAGCAGAAAACCTCTACGGAGGCGAATACCGCGCCCTCACCGAGTCCGAAGCCCGCACGCTCCTTCGTGCCGGGTCCCTTGACGCCGCAAGAGATCGACTCTTTGAGGCAGGACTTGAAAGCCTCCGCGCAGCACAGCCGGGAGTATTTTCAGAAACACGCCGCCCATCTGCTGCACAAGTCCTAGCAGCGCGCGGCATTGACCCGGGTCGGCCCGGTCCTCTCCACGCCCCCCGTCCCGCCGGCTCCAGCCCCCTGAGCGGCTACGCCGCCGCCAGCGCCGAGGCGGACGCCCAGCAGGCGCGCGCATCCGCCACCCAGCGCTCCACCCCGCTGACCACCGCCCTGCGCCAGCGCGAGCGCCTGGCGCGGGACGCCCGCGAGATGTGGGCCAACTTCGTCTCCGGCAACATCGACCGCATCGAGCACTACGCCCCCGGCTTCCGCAACATCTGGCTGGACACCGAGCGCCAGATGGCGCTGGCCCGCGCCGCCGTCAACGGCCTGTTCCAAAACCTGCACGAGCGCGCCAAGAAAGGCTTCGGCTATCCCGCCTGGTGGCGCCGCCCCGCCGTGTGGCGGCGGTGGAAGCGTTTCCAAGCCGAGCTGCTCCCCGTCGCCGCCCGCCTGGAGGCCGCCGGCGTGGATGCCAAAGGCAACTTCATCTGGCAGCCCTTCGACATGCGCGCTCGTGTGGAGGAAGCCTACGGAGACACGATGGCGCAGATGCCGGACTGGAAGAAGGCGATGGAGGGGTTGCGAATGCTCGACCAGCTTCGCGCCACCGGCTCCATCACCGAGGCCGTCTTGCGCCATCTGGAGGCCGTCATCCAAGTGCTGCGCGAGGCGTTCGACGCCGCCACCCCCATCGTGAAGCGCGAGATCGAGGCGATTCAGGCGGTGTTGAAAGAGTTCGGCTACGAGAACGGGCAGGTGAAGCCGGACGCGCCGAAGAAGCCCGCCAAGCCGAGGGCGAAAAAAAACGCGGAGGCCGCCGCAAAAAGCCCTGCCACTGAAAGCCAACAGCCCACCGAGACGCCCGCCATCGAATCCCTGCCCCCCGGCTCCGTGGTGCGCAGCGACACCTACCGGGGCGAGGGCGAAATCACCATCACCGGTCCCGCCAGCAAAAACGAGCACGGAGACATTCAGTATCCCGCCGAATTCAGCGGCACCAAGCGCGGCGGCACCATCCAGGCCCGCCACATCACCAGCGTCGTTTCCGTCCCTGCGCAGGAAATGAATGTCACTCCAGAAGCGTCAAAACAGCCCAAGGATAGCGAGCCAAGCCCCGTAAATACAGAGGTTGAGGCAACATCGAAAAGTGACACTGAGGCGGAAACGACGGCGCAACCAGCCCTCAAAGAGGGCGACCGCGTGACCTGGACAAGCGGCGGGCGGACTTACACGGGTACGGTGACTTCGGCGGGGCGCGACGAATCACGCATCAAGACAGACCAGTTTGCCAGCGCCGGAGGCGTGCCGATTGGCCGCGTGGATCATGTCCCCAACGAGCGCCTGCGTCTGATTGAAGAACCGGCCCAGGAACGCGACGCTGGCGACGAGGCTTTGGCCGAGGCGTTTGACGGGCTGTTTTCGGCGCCAGCGCCAGACCCGGTGGTGGCGGCTCTGCGCACGCTCGCGGAGAACGACGAATTGTTTCGCTTCCCCGTAGTGACAGGCACCAGTTCCTTGAGCGAGATCGTAACCCAAGTGTTTCCGGGGTCTCGATACCTTGGGGATGCAACCAGGCCCGATGAAAGGGATGAAAGCACGGCGGACAGGCGGCAGATGTTCCAAACTCCAAATGGCAAGGAATTCTATGTTTACACTACCGGCGACGAAGTTTGGATTGATGTCAGCCGTCTTGAGGAGGGCGATGGTGGTGCGGCCATTTACGCAGCGGTGGGCAACTATGCCTTTAATGCGGACAAGGCCTTCGTGGGAGACCCCGCGGGACTGAGTGACCCTGCGATTATCAGGCGCACCAGCCACATGCTTTCGCTCGCCCTTCGATACGGGACGACGCGACACATCGAGCCGGCGCGAGAGCAACTGGACGGCAAACCGGAAAAAGGCATTGCGCCCCTGCGGTGGACAGGCAATTATCAGGACAAGGTCAAGGCGCTGATTGAATCCTTCCTCAGCACCGCCCGCAACCTTTACCCTGACACGACCGATGCCACCTACGATTTCGATACAGGAGTATTCCGAGATGCCCCCGGGCGAGTTGACGCCGCAGGGGAGAATTCTGACCCGCGCCGACTTCGCCCTGATGGGCTACCGCTACGGCGGGGACGAGAGGCCGAGGGCGGAGATTTTGAAGGAGCGCGACCGGGTGAGACAACAAACCGCCGAATTGTTTTCCTCCAGTCCCTTGTATCAGCAACGAGCGAAGAACAATCCCGACTACTGGAAAACTTTCGACGTTGGGGCCGTGCGTATGTTAAGGACGGAGGGCTGAGGGGTCTATTCTCTGCCCCGGCTCCCACCCAGCAAGACCTGCCTAAAGATCGCCGCGAGGCCATGCTAAAGGCGGCGGGCGTCCTCATCGACATCGGTGTAAAATCCCCCGAAGAACTCGCCCGCCGGCTCGACAAGCTGGCCCCCGGCGGCGCGCTGCGCCCATACTCACGCTCGTTCTGGCGGCTGATGAGCGGTTTTGATTCCTCCCTGGAGGAAAACCCGGACTGGAACGCGGTGTACGGCAGCATTGACGGCGCAGCAATGTCGCAGGAAAGCGAAACCGGCGACACGTCAACAGAACCTGTCGCGGCGGTGAACACGAGCGCAGAGGTATCAAATGATACCGCCGTCGCGACCTTGCGCGTGGCGGAATCAGTGCGCGACAAGCTCTTGGGCGGCGGGACGATCACCGCAAGCGACCGCAAACAACTGCACCCGGAAGGCTTCACCCCAAAGGACATGGACGAGGCGATTGAACTCGGCACCACCCTCGCCGCGCGGCGCATCGTTGAGGACGGCGGCACGCCCCAGGAGATTTTTCGCAAGCTGACCGAGCTTTACCAGCGGCAGCCGAAGCTTTGGGGAGGGAGGACATCACCCGGGCCGCGGCAGAGAGCGTATCTCCAGTACCTCGCGGAGCACGGCCCGGTGACACTGGACCAAGCGCGCGCGCAGCAGAAGACAGCGCCGGAATTCAGAGACAGAAGCTCCTAGAGTTTGCCTACCGCTCAGGACTGGTCATGGATGGCGAGAAAGTCGCCGCCTGGATGGAAGCCAACAAGATCGAACCCGGCAGAGAGCATCGTGTCGCTTTGGCCAAAGACGGTCATTCGCCGAGGGCGGTCAAGACCGTCGGCGTGAACCAATTGAAAACCGTCGGACCAGATGGCCAGATGGCCCCCTCGACGCCCTACGCCTACCTCACGGACCATCTCATCAGCAACCTTCTGTATAACGACGACATCACGCTGGAGGGCTTCTTTCACGATCCTGACAGCGGCGCCCTCCACATCGTCATCTCACAACCATGGATTCCCGGCAAGCACCCAACCAAGGAGGCTTTGCGGGCATGGATGGACAAACAGGAGCACGACATCAAGATGGTGGACGTGAAACCAGCCAATGCCATCGAGACTGCCAACGGCGAGATTTACCCCATCGACTTCCACTACCAGTTTGAAAACGACCTCGACCGCCAAAAGGCAATCGAAGACCTGGAAGCAGCACAAGATGCCGACGAAGGTCGCTACTCCTACGCCGATCAGCCGCCAGCGCCGCCGGCTCAAGGCCATGCCCAGCCTCTCGATTCCGCCGTCGCCACCCCGGACGGCTGGCGACCCATCGGTAGCCTCGCCATCGGCGCTGCCGTCAACGGTCCCGACAGCCAGTCCTCGACCGTCACCGGCGTTTACCCGCAAGGCCGCAAACAGGTTTTCAAGATCACTTTGGCAGATGGCCGCCCCGACCTCGCGATGGGTGCGAATCCGCAGTTCGCCGCCGTCGATCAGCGGCGGCGCTGCCCTGCTCCAGCCTGGCCGCGATGCCTGCCGCGCGCGACCGGTCCGTGGTGCCCGTACCCTTCTGGCGCCAGCGCCATTTGCCGGCCGTCGCGTCCCAGACGCGGTATGTGGCCACCCAAAACGTCCGATCTGCTGCGTTGGAAGACTGAGGCCATGCCACAAAGCTAGCCACAAAAAGGGGGCCCGAGCCACAAAGTCCAAATAAATTACACCTGAGTCCAAATGAATTCACCAAACCCAAAAAAGAAGTTCAAAACCTTGTGCAAAAAGGGTTCCAGAGCGATTCAAAAGCACAAAAAAGCCCGGTGAAAACCGGGCGAAACGGACTGGTGGAGCATAGCGGATTCGAACCGCTGACCTTCTCAATGCCATTGAGACGCTCTACCAACTGAGCTAATGCCCCATGCTCACCGCGCCATAGACGCGATTCAGGAGGGCATGAGACTAGCGCATTCGACTGCCCTGACAACTTGAATTTGCATGTTTTCACAATCCGGGCCAAACCAGGAGCGTGCCTGAACGCGCTTCGATTCCCGCCTCTCCCATCGCGCTTCTGCAAGCGCGCCAGGAACTGCTCGCTAGGTCGGGCACAGTGACTGAAGCATTCAGACTGGTGGATGGGGAAGGAGACGGCATGCCCGGGCTCCACGTCGATGTCTATGGCCGGCATTGGCTGGCGCAAATCAAGCAGCGCGGTGTGCCGCGGGCCTGGCTGGATTTGCCGGAGCAAGGCGTTTGCGGCTCGCTTTGGGAAAAACAACTGAGCCGCGACAGCAAGGAGCCACCGCAATGCATTGCAGGAGACGCTCCGCAGCGATTCGTGGTGACGGAGGCAGGCATGCGCTTTGAGATCGAACCGGCGGCGGGCTACTCCTGCGGTTTGTTTCTCGACCAGCGGGACAACCGCGGGCGGGTGCGCACGGCCGCGAAACCGGCGGCGCGTGTGCTCAACCTGTTCGCCTACACCTGCTCATTTTCCGTGGCGGCGGCGCTGGGCGGGGCGGTGACGACGAGCGTCGATTTGAGCGCAGGTTATCTGGATTGGGGCCGGCGCAATTTCGCGCTCAACAATCTGGACGCGGCGGCTCATCACTGGATTCGCGGCGACTCCTTCGACTGGCTGACTGCTTTTGCCAAAAAGGGCCGAACCTTCGACGGCGTGGTGCTGGATCCCCCGACTTTCTCGCGAGGCACCCGCAAAAAAGTGTTCCGCCTGGAGCGTGATTTGGCGGAGCTGGTGGCGCTTGCTGCGGCCGTGGTGGCGCCTGGAGGCTGGCTGCTGGTCTGCGCCAACACGCACCGGCTGAGCGTGGAAGAATTCGGGCAAGGAGTGGACACGGGCATGGCGCGAGCTGGCCGGAGCGCCTCCGATGGCGCGACCCTGCTGCCAATGCCGCCGGATTTTACCGCGCCACCTTATTTGAAGTCGCTTTGGCTGGCCGGGCTGTGAGCCGACGTGGCTGACAGATGACCCGGCCGGATTCCGTAGTGTGCGGATGTTTTCGTGCAAAGTGAAAGGGTTGATGGCGCTCCTGCTGGTCAGCGGGTTCAATCTGTCGGGGAATGAGATGCCTGTCGTGGAGTCCGATGTCATGGTTTCCATGCGCGACGGAATCAAGCTGGCGACGGACATCTATTTTCCGGCCAAGGCGGGGAGCCGGGTGGAGGGGCGTTTTCCGGTCATCCTGACCCGGACACCCTACAACAAAACCGGTGCAAAAAAGCTGGGAGACTACTTTGCCGGGAACGGTTACGTGTTTGTGGCGCAGGACTGCCGGGGCCGCTACGGCAGCGAGGGGATCTGGCATTGGATGAGCGATGACGGCGACGACGGGGTGGATTGCTCGGCTTGGATTGGCTCGCAGCCCTGGAGCAACGGCAAGGTCGGCATGATTGGCACCTCCTATGTGGGAGGAACCCAGCACGCGATGGCGCTGGCCGGCGCCAAGGAATTGGCCACGGTGATTCCGGTCGATGCGGTGTCGAATTGCGGGGTGCAGTCGATGCGGAATGCCGGCGCTTTCGAACTGCGTTTTTGGAACTGGATCATGCTGAATGCCGGGCGTGGCAGCCGCTCAGTGAAGGACGAGGCATCCGCGGCGATGCTGAAGGAGATGGCGGACAATCGTTTCCACTACCTGGCGAATCTGCCGCTGCGCCGGGGCGCCACGCCATTGCAATTCGCCCCCGAGTATGAGGAGTGGCTGGTCGGTGCGATGAGCCATGGCAAAAACGACGAGTATTGGTCGCAAAACCACATCCTGGAACAGGCGGCGAATTACAAGGACATCCCGGCCTATTTGGTGGGCGGCTGGTATGACTCGTGGGCGGGTAACACGACGGCGAACTACGGCGCGCTGAGCAAAGCATTAAAGAGCGATGTGTATTTGATCATGGGGCCGTGGATTCATGGAAAACAGGGAAGTTCGCATCATGGCCAGGTCGAGTTCGGGGAGGCTGCGGCGATTCCGGACGAGCTGGCCTGGCGGTTGGAATGGTATGACCATTGGTTGAAAGGCCTGGACAACAGCGTGGGCAAGGCGGCGCCTTTCGCCAGCAAGGTCAGGCTTTTCGTCATGGGGGGCGGCGACGGGCGCAAAACGGAGAAGGGGTTGCTTTACCACGGTGGCGAATGGCGGGATGAAGCGGCCTGGCCCTTGGAACGCCAGCAGCTCACTTCGTTCTATTTCGGCCGGGAGGGCCGGCTGGATACGGTCCAACCAGACGCCAAGGGCGGTTCGACGACATTCACCTTTGATCCGCGTGATCCGGTGCCCACCATCGGCGGCAATATCTCCAGCGGTGATGGCATCATGCTCCAGGGCGCCTGGGATCAGCGTGGCGGCGAGCACATCTGGAATTGGCAAAGTCCGATTCCCCTGAGCGCCCGCAATGACGTGCTGGTGTTCCAAACCGAGCCGCTGGAGCAGGACGTGGAAGTGACCGGGGAAATTGAAGCGAGGCTGTGGGCTTCATCCAGCGCTGTGGACACGGACGTCACTGTCAAGCTGGTGGATGTTTATCCTGCCAGCTCCGATTGGCCGGGCGGGTTTGATCTGAAAATCACCGAAGGCATCGTGCGCGCTCGTTTTCGGGACAGCTTGAAGGAGGAAAAGTTGATGGAACCTGGCAAGACTTATCCGTTTGCCATCCGGCTTTACCCCAGCAGCAATGTGTTCAAAAAAGGCCACCGCATCCGGGTCGAGATCAGCAGCAGCAACTTCCCGCGCTTTGACGTGAATCCAAACACGGGCGAGCCTTTGAACGATCACCGCCGAATGGTGAAAGCGGAAAACACCATTCGTCACGATGCCGCCCACCCCTCCGCCATCGTGCTGCCTGTGATCCCGGGGAACAGCCGGTAATTGGAGATCAGGGCGAGGCCCATGGCAGAACAAGGCTGGCCAGCGCGCCGCCCTCCGGGTGGTTTTCGAGGCGGATCTCGCCGCCGTGCAGCGCGGCGGCCTCCTGGACAAAGCAGAGACCGAGGCCGGTGCCTTTGCGGCCAGTGAGCTGGTGCTTGAGGGAATAAAAACGCTCGAAGAGGCGGGGCAGGGCGTATTCGGGCAGGCCGGGGCCGTGGTCGCGGACGCTGAGCACCGCGCGCCCTTTTTCCAGGCGCAGAAGCACGCTCACGGTGCCGCCTGGAGGGGAGAAATCGATGGCGTTCTCCAGCAGGTTGAGCACGGCGCGATGCAGCAGCGCGCGCTCGCCGGTGACCGTGCAGGCTGGCGCGCGGGCGGCATCCCAGTCAACGCGCACCTGCCGGGGAGCGGCTTGCGCGGCGGATTCCGCGACGGCATCGCTGATGAGCTGTCTCCAGTCCAGGGAATCATGCTGCTGCAGTGTTTTTTTGCGCTCCACCTCGCTCAGCCGCAGAAGCTGGCGCAGCAGGCGCTCGGCGCGGTCGGACTCGGCTTGCAGGTTGGCCAGGAAACGCTGGCGGTCGGCCTCGGGCATGCCGGGCTCCTGCAGCAGCTCCGCGGCGCCGCGGATGGCGGCCAGCGGGCTTTTCAACTCGTGGGTCAGGGTTTGCACGTAGGCGGTGGCGTAGTCACGGCCTTCCAGCTCCTCGCGCATGGTCTCGATGGCGGAGCCAAGCGTGCCCACCTCCATGCCGCCGCCCAGCTCCGGCAGCGGCGGCCGTTTGCCGGCGCTGACTTCCAGGGTGTAATCCGTCAAACGGCGCAGCGGCCGCAGCACCCAGAAGAGCACGGCGGCGCAAAACAGCAGGATGCCGAGCGCGATCAGCGCGGAGGACAGGATGATGCGCAGGCGGCGGCGCTCCAGCATGTCCCACTGGTCCAGCTTGGGTTTGCGCAGCGTGAGGACGCCAATGATTTCGTCGCCGTCGCGGATGGGGGCGGCGATGTGCAGCACCGAGCTTTTTTCCAAGGCGGCATCGGCACGGGTGGAGCGCGCTCCATACACGCCGCGCAAGGTCAGCGCCACGTCGCGCATGCCAGCCAGAGAGGCGCCCTCCAGTTTGCCTTCATCGGAATCGTAGATCACAACGCCCTGGCGGTCGGCGACATAAACATGGCAGCCAACGCGCTTTTTGATGATCTCGTAAATGGGGGCGTGGAAGCGGCGTTCGAGCGCCTTGGGAAAGCTCTCGCGCAGCCATTCGATATCGATTTGACCGTCCTTGACATGCGATTCGGCGGTGGCGGCGAGCAGGTTGGCGCTGTCCACCAGCACCTCTTCGGTGGCCTGGAAGACCTCGCGCGAAAGGGCGCGCAACGATTGATCGATGAGCAGGGCGAAACCCGCCACCACGATGGCGGCGATGAGTGCCAGACTGACGAGGGTGAGCCTCATGCGCGGGCGGCGGTGTCCTCCCGCAGGGCGTAGCCCAGGCCGCGCCGGGTCTCGATGGGGTCAAAGTCCGACGCCAGCGCGCGGATTTTGGCGCGCAGGGACTTGATGTGGGCATCGACGGTGCGGTCGGAGGCGGCGCCGGGATCCGGCCAGGCCAGGTCCATGAGCTGGTCGCGGCTGAGCACGCGGCCGGGATGGCGCATGAGCGCGAGCAGCAGGTGGTATTCGTTGCGGGACAACTCCAGCGGCTGGCCGGCGCAGCGGATGATCATGCGGTCGCGGTCGTGCTCGAGCGTGTTTGCGGCTGCCGGAGCGGGCGCGCCCGGCGGAGTCTGGGCGCCGTTTCCATTGCCATGGACGCGGCGCAGGATGGCGCGCACCCGGGCGGCCAGCTCGCGCGGGCTGAAAGGCTTGGGCACGTAGTCGTCGGCGCCGAGCTCAAGGCCGACGACGCGGTCGATCTCGCCATCGCGCGCGGTGAGAAAAAGGATGGGTACCTGCGAGTGCTGGCGCGCCTGACGGCAGACGTCGAAGCCGCTCATGTCCGGCAGGCCGACATCGAGGATGACGCAGTCGAAGGCGGCCGACTCGAGCTGTTGCAGGGCTTCCGCTCCGGTGGCGGCGGGGGTCACTTCAAAGCCCTCCGTGCGCAGGGCGTACCAGATGGTTTCCGCGATGGAGGGTTCGTCTTCGACTACGAGCACGCGCCGGGTCATGCCGCCAGCATAGAGCGCGGACGGGCGGCTTGGCAAAGGAAAAGCCGGTCACGGCGCCTTGCTCAGGCCGCTGAGTTCGGGCTGAAAAAGGACGGCGGCAAGCGCGGGGTTTTTGACGACCCGGGTGACGCGGGTGCGCAGCAGGGAGCCGTCGCGAAGCTGGAACTCCATCAGGTGCAGGGCGCCGGTGCGCGGCTCGATCTCAAAGAAGACGTCTTTGACTGCGAGCGAGGCACGCCGGTCCTTGAGATCGAGTTCGAGGCGCCAGCGCCCCTCCGCGCTGTCCACTGGCCTGGCCGCGCGCAGGGTGAAGGCGGCTTCAAAGGTGGCGAGATCAGCGCCCTGGGATTGCAGCAACATTTGCATGGCCTGAGCGTTGCCCTGAGAGGCGTCGTCCTCGGGCCGCAGTTGCCGCCAGCTTTGTTTTTTGAAGTCGATCCACAGCAGCGGCGCGTCCTGGCCCGCGCGCACCAGCAGCAGGGCGGGCGGCTCGTCGATCTGCCAGCGCAGGCGGCCGTCGCGCGCGACCCAGAGTTTGCCCTGCTTACTGAGGGGCTGGCGCAGGGCCCGCAACTGGCGCTCCTGTACAAAGTCGATTTCCAGGGTCTTGAACTGGCCGGACTGCCGCAGCCACTGCGCGGTCAACTGGCGGGTTTCCTCCAAGCTGACAGCGTCCGCTCCCGGCACAGTGGAAACGAACAGACCAAGGAGGCAAGTCCAGCACAGGAATCTCATGCGGGGATTATGCCGGTCGAAGGCGAGCGGGGAAACAAAAAACGCGGCACCCCGGGTGGGATGCCGCGCGGGCAATTAGAGCGTTGAACTCATGCTTCCATGGGGCCTTCTGTGCCTCCGGTCATTTGCTCGCCTGAAACACGAATGGCTTTGTAGCCGCCGGTGGCTTTGAAGAAAAGAATCAGCAGGAAATAAATGATGGCCATCGCCAAGGGCGCATAGGAAGTCAATTTGAGGGCCATCCGGCCGCCATGGAGCGCGGCGGCAGTGACGGGCGCCTTGTCTGCCTCGGCTGTGACCGACGCATTTTTCCACCATTCCGCGAGCGCGGCATGATTGGCATCGGTTTTATTTTCCCTGGCAAGGATGTCCCCCGCGCGTGCCAGTTCCTTGCCGTCATCCTCCAGAACGCCGACTTTGGCTCCGTCCAGGCCCACCGTTTTAAAGGTGAGGAATTTGTTTTCATTCCCAGCCTTGTAGCGTTCATACACCGCCGGATTTTCAGACTGGAGCTGCGCAGAGGCGTTCGCGTCCTGCTTGAAGCCGATGCCCGGACCTCCCAGCAATCCCGCCGAGAGCATGCCAACTCCGCCAATGGCTCCGATGGTGATGGCGCCGCCTTTTGGAAAGCGCTCGGACACTACGGCCAGCATTGTGGGCCACAGAAAGGTTTTGCCACAGCCGTAAATGGTGGCGGCAATGACACACAGGACGACGCTGGTCGCTGCCCCGAGCAGTTGCAGGCCGATGAAACCGAGAACAGCGCTGAGGCAGAGCAATCCGAGCGGGGAGATTTTTTCAACAATCGGACCGGCGAAGAACCTTAAAACAAACATCAGCCCCGAGGTGTAAACGAAAAGCAGAAGCCCCTTTTGCGGGGACTCCATGATCGCTCCGGTAATTTTCCCAATCCAGGAGTCGGTTCCAAGTTCGACATAACCAACCAGGGCTTGCAAGATGAGCAGAACGATCATCAAGGGACGAAAGAGCTGGGAAAGCATTTCACCGTACCCAACACCAGCCTGGCTGGCCTCGGATTTCGGCATTTTCTGGCCCATGATCATGATTCCGTAGAGCAGCACGGGAACAAGGAACAAGGCCATTTGAATTTCCCACGTGACCGGCTTGCCTCCGGAAAAGGCTCCAGACATCGCATAGGAGGCCAAACCGCCCACGATCAGGCCGCCCGGCCAGCCTGCATGCAGAATATTCAAGTAATGAGCTTTGTTGTTGGGATACAGGGTCGCAACCAGAGGGTTGACCACCGCCTCGCAAACGCCGTTGCCGACGGCAAAAAGGAACATGCCCCAGTAAAGGCACTGGAAGGCGGCCTCCTTGCCCCCCGAGGCGAAAGCGTAGCCGGCGCTCAGGGTGAGCACGGCGGAAATCAGGTGCGTCAAAAACGCAATAAACATCAATTTTCCGTAGCCTAACGCGTCAGCGATCAAGGAGCTGAGCAAAATAATCACACCGAAGCCAACCAGGCCGCCGCCGGTGATCAAACCCAGCTCAGTCATGGTGAATCCATATTTTTCAGCCCATTGTCCAAGGAGGCCGGCCCGGATGGAGAAGCCGACTCCGGCGGCCAGGATGGCCATGAAACCAGCCCAGAGGAGCCGGGATGCGTTGTGTTGAATGCCTTCGGTGGATGCGGACATGGTTGGATGCTTGAGTTCGGGTGGGAGTGAGGGTTGATGCCCTGCCTGCCGCCTGCATGCGGGAAGCAAGGCGTGTTTGTAGGCAGTTGCGGGCAAGGGAACAAGAAAAAAATGCCGTTCTTTCGCCGCAAAGCATGGATTTTGGCGGCTTTGCCGCGCAGATGTCTTTTTCTGCTGGGGTGGCGGGAGCGCGCTCGAATGGAATATCGCGACCGCTGGCGCGTTTAAACCCAGTCATGAAGATCCGACCTCTTTTCTTCGCTCTCCTCACTGTGGGACCAGGCTTCGCCGCGGAACTGAAAACCGAACAAACCGACTCCATCCTGCGCGTCAGCGCCGACGGGCAAGTCATCTGCGACTACCAGATGGAAGCCGGCGAGGTGCCGGAGGGCGTCGATCCTGTCTTCAAACACGGCGCCCATCTGCATCCCATTTACTCTCCAAGCGGCAAGCTCGTCACCGGCAACCATCCGGAGGATCATCGCTGGCATCGCGGCGTTTGGATGGCGTGGACGAAGACGGAGTTTGGCGACTCGCATCCGGATTTCTGGAACCAGGGCAAGGGCGGCGGCAAGGACAAGAGCGGCGACAAGGTCCTCGCCGAGGTGCGCTTTGAAAAGCTCGAAAAAACGTGGGACGGTCCCGAAAGCGCCGGTTTCCTCAGCAGGCATCTGTTTCTCGATCACAGCCATGCGCCGGACGAAAAGGTGCTGAATGAAACCTGGGAGGTCGCGGTTTCTCAAAAGACGCTCGACGGCACGCTCGCGAACATCATCGACCTCACCAGCACGCAAACCTGCGCGAGCGGCAAGCCGCTCAAGCTGCCCGAATACCACTACGGCGGCCTCGGCGTGCGCGGCAATCTGCTTTGGAATCCGGTGGAGGCGGTGACCATGCTCACCAGCGAGGGCCATGACCGCAAGACAGGCGACAGCACCAAGGGCAAGTGGGTCCACATCGGCGGCATGGTGGATGGCGGGCCGACCGGCATGGTGATCCTCATGCATCCTTCGAATTTCCGTTTCCCGCAGCCGCTGCGCCTGAATCCGAAAAACCCGCAGCTTTGCATTGCTCCGTCCCAGGATGGCGATTGGGCCATCGAACCCGGCAAGCCCTATGTCTCCAAGTACCGCCTGCTCGTCTTCGACGGCAAACCTGACGCGGCGTGGATCATGGCGCAGTGGCGGGCATATGCTGGCGAGTGATTGGCGCGCAAGTCCTGGCAGGAATCGCATTCCCTCTGGCAGAGAATCCGGGGGCGGTGCCGTTCCATGAGTCATGACCTCAGATCGTGAACCCCGCGTCGGCCTCATCGGGCTGGGCCTGATGGGCGGCGCGCTGGCGGAGCGGCTGGGGCTGGCGGGCATGGAGGTGGCTGGCTGGGACCTGCTGCCGGAGCGCTGCCTCGGCGCGGCCACGGCGGAGCAGGTGTTCGCGGAGTGCGGCCGCGTCGTGCTGAGCCTGCCGGACTCGCGCATCGCCATGCGGGTGCTGGAGGGCGCGGCGGTTCGAGCCGGGCAGATCATTATTGACACCACCACGGGCGATCCGCAGGACGCGCTGGCGATGGCGGAGCTGATGCGCGGGAAACAAGCGCATTACCTGGCTGCTACCGTCTCCGGCAGCAGCGAGCTGCTGCGCCAGGGCCGGGCGCTGACGCTGGTCAGCGGGGCGGCAGACCTCGCGGGCGGCTGCGAAGACCTTTGGCGCGCTTTCGGCGGGCAGTGGCTGCACGTCGGCGGCGGCGCGGATGACGCGGCAAAGATGAAGCTGGTGACGAATCTGGTGCTGGGTCTCAACCGCGCCGCGCTGGCGGAGGGACTGGTGCTGGCGGGCGAACTCGGACTTGACCCTGCCTTCGCCCTGCATGTGCTCCGCGCCAGTCCCGCCGCCTCGCGCATCATGGAGGTGAAGGGCGAAAAAATGCTCGCCGGTGAGTTCACTCCACAGGGCCGGCTTTCGCAGCATCTCAAGGACGTGCGCCTGATGCTCGCCGCCTCCGCGAAACCCCTGCCGCTGAGCGAGGCACATCGCGGTCTTCTTGAAAAAGCGGAGCGCCTGGGCTGCGGCGCGCTCGACAACAGCGCCATCATTCGCGCCTATGACTAAGTCCAAGCGTCTCTGGGTGCTCGCCGCCGCCTTTCTCGGCCTCGTCTTCGACGGCGTGGAGCTGGGGTTGATGCCGGTGGCCTCGCTCTCCATCACCAAGAGCCTGCTGGGGGAGGCGTTCACGCCCGCGCTGGGCGGCGCTTGGTTCGCGCGGTTCACGGCGGCGCTGATGCTGGGCGCGGCGCTCGGGGGCATTTTCCTCGGCGCGCTGGGCGACCGCATCGGCCGGGCGCGGGCGATGGGGGTGAGCATCCTGTTTTACTCCTGCTTCGCCGCCCTCGGCGGCTGGGTGACGACGCAGGAGCAGATGCTGGTGCTGCGGTTCCTGGTCGGGCTGGGTGTGGGCGGCATGTGGCCGAACGGCATGGCGCTGGTGAGCGAGTGCTGGGGCGGCGCGTCAAAGCCGGTGGTCTCCGGCGTGATGATGGCTGGGCTGAACGCGGGCATCGTGGCGCTCTCCCAGTTTGCGCGCGCATGGGAGATCACGCCGGATTCGTGGCGCTGGCTTTTCCAAATCGCGGGCGCGCCGGCGCTGCTCGGCGTGCTGGTTTTGCTGCTGCTGCCGGAGTCGCCGGAATGGCTGCGCAGCCGTGCCGTTGAAAAAACGAAAGCGGTGACGCCGTTGCGCGATCTTTTTGCTCCTGATCTGCGCCTTGTCACGCTCACCAGCATCCTGCTCAGCAGCATCCCGATGGTTGGCGCCTGGGCGGCGAGCAAATGGATGATCCCCTGGGCGGACGCGGTGGCGGGCAGCACGGACGCCGGCTATAAGGCGGCCACGCAGGGCTGGTGGGCGCTCGGCGCCGTGCTAGGCAGTCTTTTTGGCGCGCAGCTCGCGGCGCGTCTGGGCAGACGGCGCAGCTACCTCCTCATCAGTGCCGCAGCGGTGCTGCTGACGGTGGCGATGTTCCAGCTCACCGCGCCCTTGCGGCCGGGCTTCCATGGCGTGGTGTTCACGCAGGGTATCTTTGGCACGCTGTTCTTCGGCTGGCTGGCGTTGTGCCTGCCGCAGATGTTCCCCACCCAGGTGCGTGCCACCGGCTGCGGCCTCGCCTACAATTTCGGCCGCTTCGCCACGGCGGGCGGCGTGCTGCTGGCGGGGGCGTTGTTCACCCTGCTCGGCGGAGATTATCCCAAGGTTGGCACGCTCTGCTCGCTGATCTATGCGCTCGGCATCCTGGCGGTCTGGCTGCTGCCGGCAGACGCAAAGGGCGGAGACAAAAACGGATGCTGAACTGGAAAAGAGAGTGGCCTTGGCGCCGGGGCAGTTCATTTTGACCGATGCCCGTTCACCACGAGGCCCTGCAACTGGTCGAGCCTTCCGCCACGGCGCGGCGGTTGTGGTGGCATGTGCTGTCGCTGGGCCGGGCCTGGCGTGACGAGCCAGAGCGGCATGAGGGGCAGGACAAAGCGGGGCTGTTTCTGTTTTGGATCGTCTCCGGCAGCGGCGAGCTGCGGCACGACGGCCAACTCTGGCCGCTCGCTCCCGGTCCGCGCTGTTGGCTGGCGGACATGGCGGCGCCGCGAATTTATGTGCCGGGAAAAAACCGCAAACTGGCGACCTGCGGCATCCGCTTCAATCACGCGGCCCTGGATGCCTGGCGGGAGGTGCTGCTTCCCGGCGAGTTTGCCTTTGCCTCGCGCAGCAAGGCGCTTGCCGCTTTCATCCAAGCCTACGAGACGCTGGCCGGCCTGGTCGCCCGCCGCCCGGCTGGCTGGGAATGGCAGGTGCATGAGACGCTGACGCGCGTCGTCGGCGCTTTGATCGAGCATCGCAAGGCCTGGCCCAGCACCGGCCAGCCCGTGCCGCCGCCGGTGAAGCGCGTGCTCGACACCGTGCTCGCCAGTCCCCTGCGCGCCTGGCGCGCCGCCGAACTGGCGGAGGTGGCGCGCGTCAGCTACTCCGGCCTGCGCGCCTTGTTCCGGCAGGTGCAGCAGGAGACGCTGCAGGACTTCCTCCAGCGCACCCGCCTGGACCAAGCCCGACTGCTTCTGGCCGACAGCCGCCTCTCCATCAAAGAAGCCGCGCGCCGTCTCGACTTCCGCGGCGAAGACTACTTCAGCCATTGGTTCCGCCGCCACACCGGCCAGACGCCGTCCGCCTTCCGCGAGGTGCTGCTCAGGTGAGCGGCTTTGGCATTTTTCGCAGGTCATCTGGCGGAATCACCGGCCTGGGGGTCGTTTTCCTGTTTGTTCCCATCTGACCATGAAGCCGCTCGACCGCCGCCGTTTTCTCACTGCCGGAGCTTTTCTGCCCGCGGCGTCGTTGCTCACCGCCGCGCCGGTGGCTGGCGGAATCATTGTTCGCCCTGTGAGTCCGCACCTCTGCTTATGAAGCGTTTCCTGCTGCCCTTCTTTTGCGTCACCGCCAGTGCCGCAGGCAAAATGGAGGATGCCTCCGCCGATTTGCAAGCCCTGCCCAGGGTGCCGGGAGGTTTCGTCATCTCCATTTTCGCCAGTGAACCGCTGGTGCGGCAGCCGTGCAGCATGGCCTTTGATGCCAAGGGGCGTCTTTTCGTCGGCATGGGACCGCAGTATCGCAATCCCACGCCCGAGACGCCCGGCGACAGCGTGGTCATCGTCACCGATGAAAATGGCGACGGCACCGCGGACAAAACGCACGTCTTCGCCACGGGCTTGAACACCATCCAGGGCATGGCGTGGCGCGGGCGTGATCTCTACATCGCCAACGCGCCGGACCTCACCATCGTCCGCGATCTCGATGGCGATGACATCGCCGATGAATACGTGAAGCTGTTCACGGACCTGGGCAATCTGGAGCACGGCCTGCACGGGCTGGTCTTCGCGCCGGACGGACGGCTCTACATGAGCAAAGGAAACTCCAAGGGCCTCAACGATCCCGCGCAGCCGGATCGCATCGCGCCGGCCGCGTTTCGCGAGTTGTTCGGCCAGTCCACGCAGACGCCCGCCACGCCGCCGAGGGCGTTCAAAGCGGAGGATTACAAACTAACCTATCAAGATCCCAAGGACGACTGGGGCGTCACCGGCGGCGTCTTGCGCTGCGAGGCGGACGGCTCGGATTTGCAGATCGTTGCGCGTGGCCTGCGCAATCCCTGGGACATCGCCCACGACAACGCCTTTAACTGGCTCGGCACCGACAACGATCAAAACGAGGGCGACCGCGTGTTGATGCCGTTTTACGGCGCGCACTTCGGCTGGAACCATCCCTGGAGCAGTTCCTGGACGGGTGAAAAACACCCGCCCACCGTGCCGCTGAGCCATGACGTGTTTCACGGCAGCGGCACCGGCATTGTCTTCGGCAGCCTCGGCGCACAGCGCGATGTCTTTTTCATCAACGACTGGCTGAACAAGACCACCTTCATTTTCAAACCCGCCTGGAAGGGCGCGCTCATGACTTGCGAAGGCGGCGAGTGGCGGCCCTTCATCGGAGGCGGCAAATCGCTCTTCCGCCCCACCGACATCGCCTTCGGCCCCGATGGCGCGCTCTGGTGCCTGAGCTGGAGCCGGGGTTACGGCGCGGAATTTCAAGACGGGCAGATGACCAATGAGGGCCGCATTTATCGGATCACGACGAAGCAAAGCGGCGGTGAAAAAACCGTGCTGCCCGTGCAACGCATTGACCAGCAGGACGCACTCGTCCGCCGCGGTGACAGGCAGGCTGTCCTCGCAGCGCTCGATGCCGATGACCTGAGCGTCGCCGATGAGACCTGGCTGATGTGGACGCTGCACCGCATGGGTGAGCGGTCCTGGTTTGCCGGCCAGATTGAACGAGTGGGCAACCGGCGGCTGCAAGCCCTGCGCATCCTGGGTGAGCAAAAGCAGACCGCGCTGCTGATTCCCTTCACCCGCGATCCCGACGCCAAGACTCGCTTTGAAGCCGTGCAGGCGCTCTGGCAGTCGCGCGACGCCACGGTGGTGACCGCGTTGATCGAGGTCGCCGCCAGCGAAAAAGATCGCCTGACGTTTTACAGCGCCTGGCGCGCCTTGCGCGACCTGGCTGGCACGGACGCTTTGAAAAATCTCCTCGGCGACTCCCGCTCCGGGGTGCGCCGGGCCGCCTTGCTCGCCCTGCTGGAGGACGGCGCGCTGGCAGCGGAGGAGGTCGCGCGTTTTCAAAACGATCCCGACCAGGAGACCCGCCAGTTAGCCGGGTCCTGGGCGCGCATCACCAGCGGCGAAGGACCGCGCCTTCTGGTGAAGGACAAGGCCATTTCAGAGGCGGATCTGGCGCCGCTGGCGGGCGATCCGTCGAAGCTCATCCCGCCCGCCGCGCCCACCACCGTCGAGGCCGTCCTCGCCGCGCTGCCTCAGGCCGATCGCGAGCGCGGCCGCCTGCTTATCCTGCATCCAGCCGGCGCGACCTGCGCGGCCTGTCATCGTTACGCCGGGCGCGGCAACGACTTTGGTCCCGAGCTGACGGGCATCGGCAAACGCGCCGACGCGCTGCACCTCGTGCAGAGCATCCTCGAGCCGAGCGTTGTCATCACCGAGGGTTTCAATTCCCATGTCATCACCACCAAGGCGGGCGTGCAAACTGGTGTGCTGCTGGAGGAAAGCGGGCTGGCCGTCACCCTCGGCCTGCCCAGCGGCCAGCGCAGCCGCGTCATGCGCGCGGACATCGTAAAGCACGAGACGCTGCCCGTCTCCGCCATGCCGCCCTTCAGTTCCATCCTCGATGCGCAAAGCTGCGCCGACATCGTGGCCTACCTCCTGCAGGGCGAGTCTGCAAAAACCGCAAAGAGCAAGAAGGACAAAGAGGAGGACACGGCGCCTTTCGCGCTCGGAAAACCCGTCCGCGTTCATGGTGATGCGGCCCGTGGATTTTGCATCGGGGAGCATGAGGCCGGCCTGGTGCTCAAGCTCGATGGCAGGGAATTCGCCACCTACGTCCGCGCGCATCCGCAGGTGCGCCGACCCTTTTTGGCGCACCTGCACAACCGCGGCGGCACACGGCTGACGCGCGCTTTCCCGCCCGCCAAGGACGAACCCGGTGACCACGCCGACATGCACCCGGGATTGTGGCTGGCCTTTGGCGGCATCAATGGCACCGACTTCTGGCGCAACCGCGGCCGGGTGGAGGTGGTGAGTCTGGGGGCGTCCTCTGATGGCTTCACCGCCGAAAGCCGCTGGCTCAGCGAGCAAGGTGATGAAATTTGCCGGGACACCACGCGGCTCTCATGCCACCTCGTCAATGAGCGGATCACATTACGATGGCACACGGAGATTGGCAGCGAGAAGCAGGATCTGCGCTTCGACGGCCAGGAGGAGGCGGGCCTCGGCATGCGCATGGCCGCCGGGTTGAGCGTGCGCGATGGCAAAGGCCGCATCACCAGCAGCGAGGGCCGCAGCGATGAAAAAGCCCTGTGGGGCAGGCAGGCGGAATGGTGGCGCTACGGCACAGACAAGGCTGCCATTCGCATCGCGGCAGCGCCGCAGAGTTCCCGCCCCTGTTGGAGCCACGCGCGGGACTACGGCCTGCTGGTGCTGAACCCGACTGGCCTTCCAGATAAGAAAAAGAAGCCCGCCGGCTTCACGGTGCAACGCGGCGGGGTGCTGCGGCTGGTGTTTGAGATCACTCTGGAGTAAGAAGCCGGAGCCGGCCTGCCGCCTGGGCACGTGCCTGGCCCGTGCTCCTCTGCAATGCGACCCGCTCGGGCCGCGTTCATTCCAGGCTCTGCCGTTTTTGTTCCATCCGGGCCGCCTGGTTCCGGCATGGCTGTCATTCATCTCCGCCCCCCGCATGCTCCACCGCCCGCTGCTATTGATCCTCTCCATGCTTTCCGTGTGTTTCGTGGGCCACTCCGCGGACCTCTTCGACAAACCCAACCTCGTCGCGTGGTGCATCGTGCCTTTTGACGCGAAGAAGCGCTCGCCGGAGGAACGGGCGGAAATGGTCGCGAAGATGGGCATTCACAAAATCGCGTATGACTGGCGGGCGGAGCATGTGACGGAGTTTGAGCGGGAGGTCCTGGCTTATCAAAAGCACGACATCGAGTTCTTTGCGTTCTGGGGTGTGCATGACGAGGCGTTCCGGCTGTTTGAGAAGCACAAGCTCCAGCCGCAGCTTTGGATGATGCTGAAGCCCGCGGGCAACACCGATGAAGCGAAGATCATGTCGGCTGCGGAAGGTCTGCTGCCGGTTTTGGCGACGGCGAAGAAGCTCGGCAGCCGGGTGGGCATCTACAACCACGGCGGCTGGGGCGGCGAGCCGGAGAACATGGTGGCTGTGTGCGAACACCTGAAGAGGAACCACGGCACGGACAACATCGGCATCGTTTACAACCTCCACCACGGCCACGATCACCTCGACCGCCTGCCGCAGGCGCTCGAAGCGATGAAGCCCTGGCTGCTCTGTCTCAACCTCAACGGCATGGACATCGCGGGCGACACCAAGGGCCGCAAAATCCTGCCGCTCGGCGTCGGCACGCAGGATGTGAAGGTGCTGCGCCAGATCCGCGCCAGCGGTTACAGCGGCCCGATTGGCATCCTCAATCACACGAACGAGGACGCCGAAGGCCGCCTGCTCGACAACCTTGACGGCCTCAAGTGGCTGGTGCCTCAGCTTGACGACAATCCGCCCGGCCCGAAGCCGAAGTATCGCACGTGGAGCGACCAACCGGCCGCGCCGACGGCTAACGTGCAATCCAAGCTGCAAATCATCGGCCAAGGTGTGCCTTCGTTAAGCAAGGAATTCGGCGAAGCGCTCAAGGGCGGCTATTTCCAACTCGACAACGAACCGTATCGCACGCTGCCGCTCAGCATCGAGTGCCGCGCCAAAATCAACGGCAAGGATCGCTTCAACATCCTCATTGCGTCCGACACCAAATCGTCCGCCACCCATTGGGAGCTCTACACGCACGCGAAACGCGGCACGCTCGCGCTCTACCTGCCCGGCCGCGGTGGCGACTACGATTCGCAGGTGAACGTCTGTGATGGCGCATGGCACGATTTTCTCGCCAGCATCGACGACAAAGGCGTCGTGCTCTGGATCGATGGCAAACAGGTGCTCGAGCGTGCCATCAAACCGCTCAATGGCGCCACGAAAGCAAGCGAAGGCATCGCGTTTGGCCGTCTGGTCGAAGGCAACAGCGGTTGCGACGGCATTCTCGACGATGTGCGCATCTCACGCGGCGTGATGAAGCCGCGCAAACGCGACTCGCCACGTCTGCGCATGGACAACACGTTGGGCCTTTGGAACTTCGACGATCTCGGCTGGTTTTTGCCCGCGCCCGCGCCCGCACCGGCCGCCTTCACGCCGGATCGCAACCCGCTGCGCACCGAGGACAACATGCACTGGCAGGAATTCGTGAATCGCGAACGCGTGTTCGACTACTACGGCAAGCAGGCGCGGCACTTCATGAAGCAGAAGCCTTTGCCGGAACTCATCCCCGCTTTCTCCGGTCTCGATGGCGGCCAGCAGGGCCACTGGGGCAATCAAAACGACCAAGTCACCTGGAAAGACGGCCGCTTCGCAGCGAGCGATCTCGGCAGCGTGTTCAGTTGCGTCTTCAAAGGCGCGGGTTTGACGATCCCGAAGGCGGTGTGTGTTCGAAAAGACGGCACGTCGTATGTCTTCGATCCCGAAACGCTTTCGTTTCCGGTCAGTTGGACCGGCGGATTCATCAAGCTCACCGATCATCGGCATGGTTTCATGGGTGGGGCCGCGATGGAAGGGAAAGTCGTCAATAAAAACGAACGCAAGCAGAGTGGTGTGTATCGCGGTTTCCACCGTCATGGCGACGAAGTGATCTTCTCTTTCTCAAACCAGTCGGGAGACCAGCTCGTGACTGCCTACGATCACGGCAGGGATCTGACCAGGCTCACCAAGGGCGGCCCGGCCCAATGGCCCAAGTGGATCGAAACCAAGGGTGAGCTCGGAACGCAAACGCCATTCGCAACCGATCGCCTCACGCTGCCGTTTGAGAATCCGTATGGCACGTTGTTTTTCATCACGACGCATGATTTCTTCAGCGACGGCACTGCGGCCATTGCCACGATGACGGGCGAGGTGTGGCTGGTGCGCGGCATTGATGAAAAGCTGGGGAATCTGCGCTGGAAACGTTTTGCCACCGGGCTGCATCAGCCGCTCGGCATGAAGATCGTGAAGGACAAGCTCTATGTGCTCGGTCGCGATCAAATCACCTGTTTGCATGACCTCAATGGCGATGACGAGGCGGACTTTTATGAGTGCGTGACGAACGCGATGCAAACCTCCCCCGGCGGGCACGATTTCATCGTGGGGCTCGAAGTGGATGCGGAGGGGCGGTTTTATTTCGCGTCCGGGAATCAAGGCTTGTGTAGGACAGGCATCCTGCCTGTCACGAGTGCCGCGGGCATTCTGCCCGCCTCCGCAGATCCGGACAGGATGCCCGGTTCACACGAGGCAGGCGGGACGCCCGCCCTACAAGTCCTCGCCACCGGCTTCCGCAATCCAAACGGCCTCGGCATCTCAGCGGATGGCCGCTTCGTCACCACCAGCGTGCAGGAGGGCGACTGGACGCCGGCGACCTCGATTTGCCAGATCGAACTCGATCACAATCTCGGCGCCCATTTCGGCGCGGGCGGTCCAAAGGATGGCAAGCCGCCGGAGCCCGTGTTGCTTTACCTTCCGCGCGGCGAGGACAACAGCGCCAGCTCGCAAACTTTCATCACCGGCGAAGAATGGGCCGGTCTCAAGGGCGACAACAACTTCGTCCATCTCTCCTCTGGCAGTGGCAGCGCGTGGCTGGTCATGCGGCAGAACGTGAAGGGCTGCTGGCAGGCTGCGGCAGTGAAGATCAGCGGCAATTTCGACTCCGGACCGCAGGCGGCGCGCTTCAATCCAAAGGATGGCCATCTCTATGTGAACGGCATGCAGGGCTGGGGCAGCTACACGCCGAGGGACGGCTGCTTCCAGCGCGTGCGCTTCACCGGTGGCGGGAAACCGGTGCCCGTCGGCTTCGAAGTGCGCGACAACGGCGTGCTCATCCGTTTCAACCAGCCCGTGGAGGAAGCGGAAGCCTCCACGTGCTTCGCGCAGTGCTGGAACTACCGCTACGGTCCGCAGTATGGATCGCCGGAGTATTCCGTGAAGTTTGCCGACACTCCCGGCCACGATCCGCTGGAGGTGCGCAGCGTGCAGAAGCTGGATGGCGGCAAAACGCTCTTCCTCGAAATCCCGCAGCTCGTTCCCGCCAGCCAGGTGCATTTGCATCTGAGTACCGGTCACGACCTTTTCCTCACCGCGCACGCGCTCGCCGAACCTTTCACTGCCTTCCCCGGTTACACGAAGATCGCCAAGACGAATCACACCGCGCAAGCCGGCTTGACCGCGCCCACGCCGGGCAAACCGAACCCCTGGGCCAAGGGCGAAGGCGGCCGTGAGATCATCATCGACGCCGCTCTCGGTTTGCAATTCGTGCAAAAACAACTCACGGTCAAAGCGGGCGAAAAACTGGCCATCGTTTTCAAAAATCCCGACGTCGTGCCGCACAACTGGCTGCTCGCGAAGCCCGGCTCGCTGCAAAAACTCGGCGACAAGTGCAATCTCATGATCACCGACCTGGATGGCCTGGCAAAGCACTACGTGCCTGACAGCGACGACGTGATCGCCTACACCGACATGGTGAATCCACAGGGTGAGTTTACCATTCACTTTGCCGCGCCGCAGAAGCCGGGCGACTACCCCTACCTATGCACCTTCCCCGGTCACTGGATGGTAATGAACGGCGTGATGAAGGTGGAGTGATTCCTTAGCGCGCCTGTCCGGCAAATGCTTCCTGCTGTAGCTGGCCTCTGTGAGGCCGGCCGCTCATTTGCCGGATAGGCTCTTAGCGCCGTTTGCTGTTGCCGGGAACGAACCTCCCGCAGAGGAAGGTCAGTAGCGCGGTGACAGGCCACATCCAGACATAAGAGAAGCGCGGTTTGAGCACACCGTCCTCGATGACCATGGTGGGCAGCCAGGCGAGCGTCTCCGGAGTCATCCAATCCAGTTTGATGAGAAGGCCCCAGACATCATTGCGGAACATCATGGTGAGCAAAAAAGAAAGCAGCGAGCCGAGCAAGAGCCCGCGGAAGCTGCCTTTGCCAAGCAAGGCGCAGAGGAACATGCCGAGCAGCGGCCCCATGGTGTAGGTGGTCATGCCGAAGGCGAGCGGCAGGATCGCAATCTCGTCCTTGATGGCATAAAGCAAGGCGGTAAAACCGGTGAGCAGCAGGCCCCAGACAACAACGAGGATTTTGGACTGCAGCACAAGCCGGTCATGGTCGAGCTGGTCATGGTCGCCATGCTCTGGATGGTGCCAAAGCGAGAGCGTGGTCTGGCTGAGCGCGGCGAGGATGGAGTCGAGGCTGGAGATGCTGGCGGCGAAGATGGCAGAGAGGACCAGACCGCTGATGCCGGGTGGCAGTTCGGTGACGATCCAGGCAGGAAAGACATTGTCACGCGCTCCCGGGATTCCACTGGCGGCATCCCATTGCACGAAATCCGCCAGCATGCCAGCAGGTGGATGTGTTTGATACCAGGCGTAGAGAGCCGCGCCGACGAGCAGCATCAGCAGCGTGAGCAACTGGCCAACCGAACTCCAGATGATGGCCTTGGAGGCGTCGCCCGCGTTTTTGCAGCAGAACATGCGCTGGGCGTTGAGTTGATCCACACCGAAGGCGGTGAGGTTTTGGAAGGGCACGGCGAGGACCGCGACCCAGAAGGTGAACTCCAGCTCCGCTCCAAAGCCCCACTCGAAGTTCCAAAAGCGGGTCTTGCCGGCCTCGCTGGCGATTTGCCAAATGGCTCCGAAACCGCCCTCCATCTGGGCGCAGATCCAGCCCAGAGCCAGGAGGCCGCCAAAGGTGAACAGGGCGAATTGAATCACGTCCGTCCAAATGACGGTGGTCATGCCGCCCATCAGCGTCCAGATCAGGGCGAAGACACCGATGGTGATGATGCACCATTCAAACGGCATGCCGGTGACGACGCGCAGCGGCAGAGCCGCAACGAGCACGCGCACGCTTTGGCCGAGGATGGACCCCATGAAAAAGAACACGGTGGCCAGGGTCTTGACCGGCTTGCCCAGGCGGTGGCTCATGTAGTCGTAGGGACTGTAGATCTCCCGTTCGTAGAAGACGCGAACAAAGACGAGGCCGACGACGACGCGGGCGAGGATGGAGCCGATGGCCCACTGCAGGTAGGTGAAGTCGCCGTTTGCCGCCATCACGCCACCCGGCACGCCGATGAAGGTGACACCGGAGATCTCGGTGGCGATGATGGAGCCGGTGACGGCCATCCAAGGCAGCTTGCGGCCGCCGAGAAAGAAGTCGCGAATGCTCGACTGAGTACCGCGCATACGATGCCCCACCCAGGTGGTCAGCGCCAAGTAACCGAAGAGGACAAACCAGTCGAGGGTGGTGAAGTAATGGCTCATGCGGCGCGCGCATACTAGGCGCACTTGCGCGGCTGGCAAGCGTGGTCGAATGGCGGCTTGAGGTCTGTCCGGCAAAATGCTGTGGCCGGCCTCTGTGAGGCCGGCTGCCCCGCGCGCCGCACCAGCTTTTCTACCTGGACTGCAGTGGCATGCCGCTCTCGATTTGATCCTTTGCCGGACAGGTTCTCAAGAGGACCTGCGTGAAGCCAGGAACTCGTGGATTTGCCTGGCAAGAGTGCTCGAAATGCCCGGAACGTCAGCGATGGCTTCAGGGGTGGCGGCGCGCAGGCGAACGACGGAGCCGAATGTTTTCAGGAGCGCGGCCTTGCGGTTTTGTGACACGCCGGGGCAGTCATCGAGCAGGCTCGCGTCCACCCGGCGGCGCAGCAGCAGTTGATGATAGCCATTGGCCCAGCGGTGCGCCTCGTCGCGGATGCGCTGCAGCAATTTCAAAGCGCCGCGGTCATGCGGAATGAGCAGCGGTTCGCTTGCTCCGGGCCGGTAAATCTCTTCGCGCTCCTTGGCGAGGCCGATGACAGGCAAATCGCTCAGGCCGAGGCGCTGCAGTTCCTGCATGGCCATGGAGAGCTGGCCTTTGCCGCCATCGACGATGATCAAGTCGGGAAGGGTGACGAATTTTGGGTTTCGGATCGCCGGCTGATTTTGCGATTCCAAGCGCCGCATGACTTCGACGGGCGATTCATCTGTGACATCGGCGTCTTCGCCGAGCGCTTTGCGGCCTTCCAGCAGAATGCGGGAGAAGCGCCGGCGGATGACCTCAGCCATGGCGACAAAATCGTTCTGACCGCTGGTGGTACGGATGCGGTACCGGCGGTAATTGGCGTTGTCCGGCACGCCGTTTTTGAAGCGCACCATGGAGGCGACGCAGTGGGTGGCGCCGATGTTGGCGATGTCGAAGCATTCCATCACCAGCGGCGGGCGTTCCAGATGCAGCTCCTCCTGCAACTCGCGCACGTCCGCCATCGGGTCGAGGGTGGAGACGACCCGGGCGCGCGCACCGCGCTCAAAGGCGCGTGCGGGCTCCAGCGTCTTTTTGAGGTCGGCGATCATGTCGCGCAGTTCGGCGGCGCGCTCGAAGTCGAGTTTTGCGGCGTAGTGCTGCATTTCCTTCTCCAAGGCCGGCAGGAGGTCCTTGGATTTGCCGGCAAGGAAGTCGCAGGCTTGCTCAATGCGCGCGAGATAGCCGTCGCGGCTGATGCGGCCGATGCAGGGCGCGGAGCAGTTTTTGATGATGTCGTTGGAGCAGTGCTTGTAGTCATCCTCGTCCGGACGCTGAGGGCGGCAGACGCGAAGGCCGAAGCGTTTGTTCAGCCAGTTGATGGTGGTGCGCAGGGCGCCGGAGTGGGCGAAGGGACCGAAGTAGCGGGCGCCATCGTCCTTTTTCAAGCGTGTAAAGGAGAAGCGCGGAAACGGGTCGCCAGGGTGCAGGCGGACAAGGAGGAAGCGCTTGTCATCGCGGAAGCTGACATTGTAGCGCGGGCGGAATTCTTTGATGAGGCGGCCCTCCAGCAGCAGCGCCTCGGGCTCGTTGCGGACGAGATGGAGGTCGAAGTCCCAGATGCTGTCGATGAGCGCGCGGGTCTTGCGGTCGGCTAGCTTGGAGCGAGCGGGCTGGAAGTAGTTGGAGAGTCGCTTGCGCAAGTCGCGCGCTTTGCCGACGTAAATCACGCGGTTCAACCGGTCGCGCATGACGTAGACGCCGGGCTGGTGCGGCACGTCGCGCAGGCGGGCGCGGAAGTCGGGTTTTTCGCGGCGGAGGGACACGGGGGAGGAATACGGAAATCGGCGATTTGAAATTTGAAAATGGCGATTTTGAGGGGGATCAAATTACCACGGAGGGACACAGAGGAGGGAAGGGTTGTAGCGGGGAAAGGAGACCCTCAAGAGGGGGCTTTCCTTGCAGACTCTTCAACCTTGTTGAAACGAGCCTCTAAGATGGTGCGGTTGGAAAGGCGAGAGGAGGCGCCTTTTTGGAGTTCAACGGCTGAGCTCCAGCATGCGCAGAATGGGCTTCTCCGCACGGGCACGAATGTCCTCAGGCAATTCGACGCGGGGCTGAAGATGGAGCAGGGCGTCGTGCAGCTTTTGCAGGGTGTTCATCTTCATGTAGCGGCAGTCGGCGCAGGCGCAGTGGCCGGTGGGGCCGGGGATGAACTTTTTGCCGGGCACCTCGCGCTCGAGACGGTGCAGCATGCCGGACTCGGTGACGATGATGAAGGTGTCGGCGGGATGGTCGCGGCAGTAGTGCACCATCTTCTCGGTGGAGCAGACCTCGTCGGCCAGCAGACGCACGGCGTAGGTGCACTCCGGGTGGGCAACGACCGGCGCCATGGGATACTGCTCCTGGATGGCGGCGATGCTGTCGCGGGTGAACTCGACATGGACGTAGCAGGCGCCCTTCCAAAGCTCCATCTGGCGGCCGGTTTTCTCCATGACCCAGGAGCCGAGGTTTTGGTCGGGCACGAAAAGAATCGGCCGGTCGGCAGGGGCGGCTTCAACAATTTTGATGGCGTTGCCGCTGGTGCAGATGCAGTCGCTCAGCGCTTTCACGTGAGCGGAGCAGTTGATGTAGGCGATGACGTAGTAGTTCTTGTCGGCGTTGGCTTTGAGGAAGGCCTCCAACTGCGGGCCAGGGCAGCTTTGCTCAAGTGAACAACCAGCGTCCGCGTCCGGAAGGACGACGATTTTGCCGGGATTGACGATCTTGGCAGTCTCGGCCATGAAATGCACGCCGCAAAAGGCGATCACGTCGGCGTCGGCCTCTTTGGCGTGGTAGGAGAGGCCGAGCGAGTCACCGACAAAATCGGCGATTTCCTGAATATCGCGGCTTTGATAGTTGTGCGCGAGAATGACCGCGTTGCGCTCCTTTTTGAGGCGCAAGATTTCATCCTGAATCGAGGGGGCGCTGAGAACGGCCATAATATAAAAAGGAACGCCGGTCAGGCGGTGGGAGATGCGCCGCCGCGAACGATGTTCATGCCGCCATTGAGCTCGCCTCCGGGTTCGATGGCGACAGAGCGGGCGGTGACATCACCATTCACCGAGCCATAAGGTCCGATGACGATTTTGCCGGTGGCGCGGAGTTCGCCGGTGACGCGGGAATTGATGTGCATGTCGCCGGCATGAACGGGATCGAGGAAGGTGACATCGGCGCCTTTTTCGATGGTGAGTTTGCGGCAATTGACCGGGCCTTTGATGGTGCCTTCGGTGCGGAAAACAGCTTCATTCTGGCAGCGCACGGCCGCGTCGATGATGCCGAGGCAGCGGAGGTCTCGGCACTCGATGAATTCGGTGGCGACATGTCCGGGCTTGCGAATGATGACATCACCGCGGGTGCGGACAGGAGCCGTGACGTAGAGGTTGATGTCGATATCCTCAATGCAGACCGTTGCGCCGCAACTGGTGCACTCGGCGGACCGCATGGAGCGGCTGACTTTGAACACATGCCGGCACTCAAAGCATTCGACGTCCTTGAAATACTGCTGCCGGTAAACGCTCTGCGACTTCATTTTCTCCAGGGTGGAGTTTGGCGGCGGCGCGGGAGTCGAGGGAATGAGCGGCTCGACGGGTGCCTGCGGCACGGGCGCCGGCGCTTCAACCGGCTGGCGCTGAGGCAGCGTGGAAGGGGACGGCGAAACGGCTTGCAGAAACGCCCCGAAACCGGCTTGGGCCGCATCCTCCGCGCTTGGCTGCCCGGGGGGCGCGGGAGCTGATTCCGTCAGCGGTTCCAACTTCGATACGGGTGCCGGCGAGGGAAGCGGGCTGGCAACCTGGGCCGGCGCCGCGACAACGGGAGGCTCTGCCGCTTTCTTGCTGCCGGGCGGCATGGCTTTGTCCCAAAGATCGTTGACGCCGACCGCGCCACTGCGCGTCACGCTGGAAGCTGTGACCTTGCGTTTGTGAATGCTCAAATGGACGCCGCAGGACTTGCAAAAAGTCGAGACGACGAGCTTGGGCTCGTATTGGGCAGCGCCACAAGCCGGACAGGCCACCTCGATTTGATTCTTCGGTGGCGGCGGCAGGATGGATTTTGGGGTGCCAAAGAGCCCCTTGAGCACGAGCGGCTACGAAGTTGCGGGCGGACGCGGGGTCAGCCCTGGGGTTTGGGGGCCGGCGCCGGAGCGGAGGGGCGATTGGCGTCGGGTTTGCGACCCACGGCGGACCGGCCGTCGAAGGTGGCGCCTTCCTCAATGGAAAGGGTGCCAGCGGTGATGTCGCCGATGAGGGTGGCGTTGCTCTTCAATTCGCAGCGCTCGACGACGACGACGTTGCCCTCCACCTTGCCGAAAATGACAACCGTGCGGGTCTTGATTTCGCCCTTGATGACGGCGTTTTCGCCGACGGTCAAAGCGCCATCGGAAATCACTTCACCCTCGATGCGGCCGTCAATGATGAGGTCATGGGAGAACTTGATCGAGCCTTTGATTTCGACGTCGTTGGAGAGCACGTTTTTGGTGGAGGTCATGGACGGGGAGTGGATGGAGGCGCGTTGAGGTTGCGAGGCAGGGGGGGGAGAGATCAGGGGGGCGCGCTCAGCGCTGGGAGCCTGAGGCGGTTTGGGGGCGGCCTGGGCCGCTCCTTCGTTGGGGTCGCCGATGATTTTTCGTAACATGAGACGGCTATTTACCGATGAAATCACTAGGCTGTCAATGCTCCGCTGGAAATTTTCGCGTCACGGCCCGTTCATTGTCAGTTCGTTGACGTGGGAAGCAGTGCCAGCTCTTCGGCGGGGTAGGTCCAGATTTCCGAAAGCGTGGGATGGTAATGCGGAATGGCGGCCAGAGCGGCTGCGGTGGCGCGATAATGCATGGCGACCACGATTTCATGAATGAGTTCGGTCGCTTCAGGGCCGACGCAAAGACCGCCGAGGATTTCGCCGGTTTCCCGGTGGGCGAGCAGTTTGACAAAGCCTTCAGTCTCCCCAATGACCATCGACTTGCCATGATCGTCGAAGGGGTGGCTGGCGGCAGCGTAGGGCGTATTGGCTCTGCGCAGTTCCTCCTCGCTGGCGCCAACGGCGGCGACCTGCGGATGGGAAAAGACGCCGAAGAGCTGCAGGCGGTAGTCCATTTCTTCGAGCGGCTCTGGACGGGAGGCATGCAGGCGCGCAGCATTGCGGGCGGCGGTCTCGCCCTGCTGAATGGCGAGATGCACGACGTCCAGAGGACTGCACACGTCGCCAGCGGCAAAGATGTGCGCCTGGCTGCTCTGTTGACTGGCACGGACGGCGATTTTTTTGCCGTCGAGACGAACGCCGGCATGATTGAGGCCCAGATTGCCGGTGGCTGGCTGACGGCCCAATGCGACGAGGATCTGCGCCGAAGTGGCGTGATGTTCCTTGCCGTCGCTGTCAGCAAAATGAACCCTTTTGCTGCCGCCATCACTGGCGACACGGTGAATCTTGGTGCCACAATGAACGGTCATGCCGCGTGCGCGGTAGGCGCGGACAATGACATCGCTGGCTTCGGGATCGACCCCGGCCAGGAGCTGCCGGCTGCGTTGGATGAGCGTGACCGCAGTGCCGAGCGCGTTCAGGTAATGCGCCATTTCCAACGCGATGGCCCCGCCGCCGAGGATGGTGATGGAGGCGGGCAATTGATCGGTGTCGAGCACATCATCGCTGGTCCAAAACCCGCTGCCAGCCAAACCAGGGATGGGTGGGATGCTGGCTTCGGAGCCGGTTGCGATGAGGAAAAAGCGCGAAGTCAGGGTGCGGCTGGATTCGCCATCGACTGGCTGGAGACGCAGGGTGTGGGCGTCCACAAACGTCGCGTGCGCGCGAACGAGGCCGAAGCGGCCGCTCGCCAACTGCTGCTGGCGGTAACTCGCGAAGTCGGTGATGAGAGCGCGTTTGCGATCACGGATGGCGTGCAGATCGGGCGCGGCTGGGTTTGAACTCAGGCCAAACTCGGAGGCGCGGCGCAGAGTAAGGGCGCGGTTGGCGGATTCGATCAGCGCTTTGCTTGGCATGCAGCCGCGCAGAATGCAGAGACCGCCCAGCTCCCCGGCGCCATCGATGACCGCCGTCTTCAAGCCGAGGTCAGCGGCGGTGCGGGCCGCGGCGTAGCCAGCGCTGCCGCCGCCGATGACGGTGAAGTCGTAGTCGAAGGCGCTCACGCAGGGTCGCGGGCCAGGGTTTGGTAGAGGGAATGCGTGCGTTTGGCGATGGCCTTCCAACTGAAGTGATCGACGGTGCGCTGGCGGCCTGCGCGGGCCATGCCATGACGCATCTCGGGATGGGACATGAGGAGGTTGACGGACTCGGCCAGATCGCGTGCGAACTGCTCGGGATCAAGCGCTTCGAAGGGGCTCTCCGCCTGCTGCTGCAGGTTCACCAGGAAGCCGGTGCTGCCATTGACGACGACTTCCTTGATGCCGCCGACGGCACTGGCCACCACGGCGGTTTCACAGGCCATGGCTTCGAGATTGATGATGCCGAAGGGTTCGTAAATGGACGGGCAGCAGAACACGTCAGCGTGCGAGTAGAAGGCGATCTTTTCCTCTATGGAGACCATTTGATCAATCCAGACGATGCCGGGCCGTGCGGCTTGGGCAGCGGCGACAGCACGGTGCATTTCCTCCGCAATCTCCGGTGTGTCCGGGGCGCCGGCGCAGAGGACGACTTGAAAATCAGGAGAGAAGTGCTGAATCGCGCGCACGAGGTGGACGATGCCTTTTTGGCGGGTGAGGCGGCCGACAAACAACACGTAGGGCTGGGCGGGATCGATGCCATGCTTTTGCAGCAGGTCGGGCCGGTCCACCTTGTGATACTCCTCGGGATCGATGCCATTGTGGATGACGTGAACACGGTGAGGGTTGACATTGAAGAGACGCAGCACGTCGGCCTTGGTCTCTTCGGAGACGGCGATCACCGCGTCCGCCATCTCAATGGCGGTGCGCTCGAGCCAGACGGAGAAGTCATAGCCGCCGCCGAGTTGCTCGCGTTTCCAGGGGCGCAAAGGTTCCAGCGAGTGAACGGTGAGTGCCATCGGAATGCCGTAGTTCAACTTGGCCAGGATGCCGCCGAAATGCGAATACCAGGTGTGCAAGTGAACGAGATCGGCGTCGATGGCGTCGGTGTTGAAATGCAGGCAGCGCTGCACGGCGCCGAAGACGGAGTGGAGATTTTTAGGCGCGGTCCAGGCGGCGTTGTCGAGGCCAACCCCGGCCGCCTTCAAATGCGGCTGCTCCATTCGTTGATCGCCAAAGCAGCGCACCTCGACGTCGATGAGTTTGGACATCTCGCGGGTCAGGTAATCAACGTGCACGCCGGCGCCGCCGTAGATGTGGGGGGGGAACTCATTGGTCAGGTACAAGGCCTTCATTACCGCCCCTCTAGCCTGCCAGGGCGGGCGCGCAAGTGAAAGCATGGACAGTCGAGGCTGCGCATTGATCTGGCAGGCTTTCACGCCAAAATGGCCGCGCATGCGATTCCATCTGCCCCACCGTCCTGTCCAACTCGTTCTCATCCGTCATGGCGAGGTGGAGGAGCGTTATCATCAAGTTTTTGGCGGTTCGAGGATCGACATGGAATTGTCCCCGCGCGGACGCAGACAGGCGGAGGCGGTGCGCCAATGGTTCGGTGACGAGCGCATTGAGGCGGTGTACGCCAGCCCCATGAAGCGGGTGTGCCAGACCATGGAGCCGCTGCTGCAGTCGCGTGACTTGCAGCCGATGTTTCTGAATGACCTGCGCGAAGTGGATTTTGGCGATTGGACAGGCCTGCGCTGGGATGAGGTGAAGGAGATTTTTGGCATCAGCGCCTTCGACTGGCTGGAGGTGATGGAACGCGGGGAGCTGCCGCGCGGCGAGGATGCCGCTCGTTTGCATGAGCGGGTCCGGCCATGCCTGGATCGCATTCTTGAGGACAATGAGAGCGGACGTGCGGTGGTGTTTTGCCACGGTGGCATCATTCGTGTGATGTTGTCGCTGCTGCTGGACTTGCCGTTGTCACGCATGGCGCATTTCAACATCGAATACGGCAGCATCAGCGTGGTGGAGGTGCTGCCGGAAAAGCGGCATGTGGTGGAGCTGGAACTGCTGAATCATCAGCCGCGGCTGCTGGAGGAATGACACGTTGCTTGATGAAGCCGGGACTCGCGCTGGCGCTGATGCTGTTGCTGTGCCAGTGCGAGACGGTGCACTTTTACCAGCAGGCGGCGGCGGGCCAGTGGCAGATCCTGCGGCATGCGCGGGCGAACGATCGAATCCGTGCTGACGCAAACACGAGCGAGTCGCTGCGGCAGAAGCTCGGCGTGGTCGAGGAGTTGCGCAGCTTCGCCAGCCAGCGTCTCGCCTTGCCCTCCCGGCGGCAGTATCATCGCTACGCGGACCTGCGGCGCGAGCATGTGGTGTGGGTGGTGTTCGCCGCGCCTGAGTTTTCACTGGCGGCGCGCACCTGGCGTTATCCCTTTCTCGGCAGCCTCAACTACCGTGGCTACTTCAAGTCAGCGGACGCGGAGAAGCTGGCGGAGCGCCTGCGAGCCGGCGGTGACGATGTCTTTGTCGGCGAGGTGGATGCCTATTCGACGCTGGGCTGGTTTTCCGATCCGGTGCTGAACACCTTCATCGATCTGCCGGAGCGCGATTTGGCCGAGCTGATCTTCCACGAGCTGACGCATCAACGACTCTATTTGCGGGGCGACACGGAGTTCAATGAAGCGCTGGCCACGGCCGTGGGCCGGGCTGGAGCCCGGTTGTGGCTGCGTGAAAGCGGACGCGGCGAAGAGTTGAATGCTTTTGAGCGTGACGAGGTGATCCTGGCTGGCTTTTTGCGTGAGTTAAGCCGCGCGCGCGTTGAACTCGCGGCGCTCTACGCGCGCGCCGGGCTGGCTCCGGACGCGGTGCGAAAAGCGAAGGCTGGTGTTTTTGCCCGCTTGCGCAGACGCGCGGATGCGCTGAACGAACAGCACGGTGGCGGCTTGAAGATCGACCACTGGTTCGCCAAACCGGTCAACAACGCGCGCTTGAACTCGATCGCGACGTATTACGACTTGGTTCCCGGCTTCGAACGGCTTTTGGTGGAAGACTGCGCGGGTGATTTCGAGCGGTTCTTCCAAACCCTGAAGCCGCTGCATAAGATGAATCCGCAGCAGCGCCGGGAGTGGCTGCTTGAGCCCAAACCGGCGCCGGTTAAAACTGAGTCATGATGTTTCTCGATTGGTTGCACGAACACACCCTGCTGCCCGCCAATTTGACCGCACTGTCGCTGGCGTGCGTGGGAGCCATGTGCATCGGGCTTTCCAAAAGCGGCTTGTCCGGAACCAGCACGCTCAATGTGGTCATCATGGCGAAGATTTTTGGCGCCAAAGCTTCAGTGGGACTGGTGCTGCCGCTGCTCATTGCGGCGGATTTCATGGGTTATTGGATCAATCGCCGTGCGGGCAGTTGGCGGCCGGTGTGGGCGATGGCTCCTCCGGCGATCGCCGGCGTCATTGCCGGCTGGTGGTGTTTGGACTTGATCGACAACGCCACGGCGCGCGTCGTCATTGGCTGGCTCATCATCGGCCTGCTCGCCTTCAAGCTGCTGCTTGACTGGAAACGGCAGGAGTTGCTGGCGCTGACCGAGCACACCAGCTTCGCTTGGGGCATGGGGTTCACGGCTGGAATCACCACCATGCTGGCCAACGCAGCAGGGCCGGTAATGACGATCTACCTGCTCTCGCGGCACCTGGACAAGCGCGAGCACGTCGGTGTTTTTACCCGCTTCTTTTTGTTCATCAATCTCTTCAAGGTGCCGTTCAGCGCCAACTTGGGCATCATCAACGCCCGCTCGCTGGCCACGAATTTGACACTGCTGCCGTCAGTGGTGCTTGGGGTCGTGATCGGCTGGTGGGTGCTGAAGCGGCTGCCTCAGCAGGCATTCGAGCGCCTGTTGTTTGCACTCACTTTGGTGGCCGCGGTCTGGTTGATCGCGGGCTGAGCCGCTTTTTACCAGCGGTAAGTCAGGGAAACGCGGAACATGCGCGGCTCGATCGGGTGGAAGTGACGGTCTTCGCGTGATCTGGCCTCGTCGCGCAATTGCGATTCGTAGAAGTACTCGATGTCGTTGTCGTCGCGGTCGAAGAGGTTAAGGCAGTCGACTGCCAGCTCCCAGTTTTTCCGGCGGTAGCCGACGCGGGCATTGACCTGAAACGATTCGCGGGAGTCGATGCTGCCGTCTTCGATGAGCGGGCGCGGACCGAAATAACGGGCGCGCAGGGAGGCGAAGAGGCCCTCCGCTTTGCCCAATGTGAAGCCGCCGTTGATCGTGTAGGGCACGCTGCCGGGAATGTAACGGCCCGCAGGTTCGTCCAGTAATTCCGCATAAGTGGCGGTGGCTTCGACATCGACCATGGTCCAGTCCGTGGGACGCCAGTAGCTGGCCAGCTCGATGCCATATTTTTGCGAGGCGGGTCCGGGCTCGCTGGTGCCGGCATCGCCAACGTAGATGAGTTCCGAGTCGCTGCGCAGCCACCAGAAGCTAAGGGTGTTGACGAGCTTGGTCACGGACTCATTGCGAATGCCGAACTCGGCGCCGTAAGTGCGCACGAGCGGATCGGCTCCGGGCACGCTTTCGCCGGTGACGGGATCACGCGAGATGGTGACGCCGCGCGCGTCATTGCTATGAAAGCCGAGGCCGCCATTGAGATAGAACTCCGTGTCCGCCCAGGGGCCGAAGACGATGCCGAGCTTCGGATTGACAATGCCGTCCACGGCGTCGCCGGAGTTGGCGGCAAGATCGCTGGAAACATCGGAGTGAAAAAGGTCGCCGCGCAGGCCGGGTGTGACGCGCAGCCAATCGTTGAACCGCCATTCGAGTTCGGCGAAAAGACCGTAGGTGCCCTGATAGATGTCATCCTCGCGCGTGGTTTGGAAGCGGCGGCGGGCCTGGGTCAGGTAAAGGCCGATGCCGTCGATCCATTCATGATAGGTTTGAAAGCCGGCGCTGAGGCGCTGAGTCTGTCCGCCGGCCTCAAACTGCCAGTCGCGTCCCGCGTTGACGCCGGCAAACCAGCGGCTGTCCTTCTGCTCGAACTGATCCCCGCGCACCGGTTCGTTCAGGAAGTAAGTGAAGTTGGAGAAGAGGTCGAGATCATAATAGCCGGCATAGACATCGGCATAAGTGCGGGTGCCGCCATCCAGGCGCTCCCAGGCAGCAGAGAGGGAATAACGCTGCGATTCGCCGCCGTTGGTGGGATCGACGTAACCAAAACGGCCAAGGCTGCCGTTTTGCACTGCGCGCAGGGGGATTTGGTCGCTGGAAGTCCAGTCGGCGTGATAGCCGAGCGCCGTGACACGAATGGTGTCGGTGCCGTCGGTCCAATGGTAACGCAAGAAGCCATTCCAACGCTCGCTGCCTTGCGACAGTTCCCAGGGTCCGTCGTAATAGGTGTACTCCAGCGCAAAGGTGAGGCTGCCGGGTCCGGCGGCGAAGGAGTCGGCGAGCAGGCCCCGGTAGTAATCGTATTCGCCCCAAGTGAAGGTGGCGAGACCCTGGTCGAGTCGATCGACGAGATGAAAGCGGGCGGCGCCGTTCGAACTGAGGTCGCCGAGGAAGGCGTAGTAGTTGCCCTTCCAGTAGTCGAGCTGCTGCACCATCTCCGGGATGATAAAGTTGAGGTCGGCGTAGCCCTGGCCGTGGGCGTGATTGCGAAAATTGACGGGCATGCCCTCGACTTGAATGGCGAAGTCCGTGCCGTGATCGAGGTTGGAGCCACGCACAAAGTACTGGTTGGCTTTGCCGTCGCCCGCGTGCTGGGTGATGACGACGCCGGGCACGGTTTCGAGCAATTCGCCGCGGCGGGAGATGGGCCGCAGCAAAAGTTCCTCACGGCTGGCCTGGCCTTTGGAGGCGGCGGGGGCGGTGCCCAGCAGGCTTTCAGCCTTGCCCTCGACCACGATGGCGGGCAATTCCGAGCCGGATTGGGCAGCCACAACGGCTTCCTGGCTGAAGGCCGGTCCGAAGGGCAGCAGGAGGGTGGAGGCAAGAACTGGTCGGAAGAGAGAGGGCATGAGCACGATCAAACGAGATCGCACCCAGGCAGCCCACGAACTTTTTTCGCGGCAAAACGGCTAAGCCGCGCTGACGGCAGCGGCTTGGGCAAAGAGGGGCAGTCTCACCGTGAAGGTGGTGCCTTGCCCGGTCTCGGACTCGAAGCTGATGTGGCCGCTGTGCATCTCAACGCAGCGTTTGACGATGACCAAGCCCAGGCCGGTGCCCTGAATTTCGCCAACGTTTTCGCAGCGGTGGAAGGCCTCGTACAAATGCGGGCGATCCATTTCCGGGATGCCGATGCCATGATCCTTCACCAAGCAGAGGGCGTCGTCATTTGCGCGCTCAAGACGAAACAGAATCTCGCTGCCAGGCGGCGAATACTTGACGGCGTTGCTGAGCAGGTTGCTGAGGATGTGCCGCAGCAGGGTTTCGTCGGCTTGCGAGCCAAAAAGATCCGGACCGCATTCGACGACAATGGGACAGCGGTTGCGGGTGGCTGCGCAGGTTTCGGCGGCCAGTTTCTGGGCAAAAACGGGCAGGTCCACCAGCACGGGGCGGAAGCCCAACTTGCCAGCCTCGACGCGCCCCAGCAGCAGCACCTGCTCCATCAGGCCCGCCATGGCAGTCGTGGCGCCGCGAATGTCGGACAAAAGCTCCGCCTTTTGCTCCGCTGGCAGCCGGTCCTCGTAGTGCTGAAGCAATTCAACGGCTGACATGATCACACCCAGCGGGGTGCGAAATTCGTGGCTGACCATGCTGACGAAGCGGCTTTTGAGATTTCCCAATTCGCGCTCCGCCTCCAGCGCGCGCGCCAGGCCGACCTGAGCCGCCTCAAGTTCGGTGGTCCGCTTTGCGACGCGGTTTTC
This sequence comes from uncultured Verrucomicrobiaceae bacterium, assembly GCA_964553805.1. Taxonomy (GTDB): domain Bacteria; phylum Verrucomicrobiota; class Verrucomicrobiia; order Verrucomicrobiales; family Verrucomicrobiaceae; genus JAGRPD01. Next base: position 20,633 of record CAZKMS010000008.1, on the reverse strand, counting down.
CAGGGTTTGATTGAGGGCCTGCATGGCCTCCTCTGCGCGCTTCATCTCCGTGATGTCATGATGAATGACGACAACCTCCAAAACCTTGCCCGCCTTGTCTTTGACGGGGTAGAGCACACCACCGATCCAGCGCTGCTGCGGCGGGTCGGTGTTTACAGGAAACAAAACCGGCGGCACCGACACAGGCTCGCCATCGAAGGCGCGGCGAATCAATTGGGTCGCACCGGAGGCAGCCAAGTCGGGAGCCTGCAGCACATTGAAAGAGAGGCCTTGCTCGTCGCTGAGCCGGAAGAGATCGCGCCAAGCTTGGTTGAACTGGCGGGTCTGGCCATTCGGGGAAAAAATCTGGATGCTGAGCGGGCTTTGTTCAAAGAGCAGGCGCCAGCGTTGCTCGTTGGCGCCGATGGCTTCCTCGGCGCTCAGCAGTTTGCGCCCGGCTTCCGCCTGGATGCCACGCGCGCGCTGCAGCATCAACAGGCTGGCGCCGATGCAAGCAATCCCCGCAAGCGGAAGCCAGTTCCACTCGGTCAGGAAAGCAGGCAGAGCGGCGAAAAGAAGGTCGATGGCTGGCATCGGAGTCGGCATGGCCGACGCCGAATGTATTCAAGGGATGAAAAATGCCAGTAGGAAGTGAGACGGCATCAGCTAAACAGCCGATTGGATTCAAGCTTCTCCAACAGGACCTGGGCCTGGGCAAGCTCGCGAGTGTGGCTCAGCGAGAGGTGGGTGTGGGTCACGCCGAGCAGGCGGGATCGATCCAAAGCGCCTCCGTGCAGGCGCAGCACGGGGCGGCCATTGGGGCTGCGGACAATCTCCAAATCGAGCCAGCTCACGCCATCGGCAAAGCCGGTGCCGAGCGCCTTGGCGGCGGCCTCTTTGGCGGCGAAGCGGGCGGCATAATGCATGGCAGGATCGGCGCAGGCATCGCAGTAGGCGCGCTCGCCTTCGGTGAAGGTCCTGGCCTTGAAACGCTCGCTGTGGCGATCAAGCAGCTCGCGCACGCGCGCGACTTCAACGAGATCGATGCCGATGCCCACGACGGCCATGCTCAGCCGGGGTAGGGGGCCATCGCGGCCAGCATTTCACGCACCGAAGCTTCGAGCCCGACACTGAGAGCGCGGGCGACGAGGGAGTGGCCGATGTTCAGTTCCGCCAGATGCGGCACCGTGAATAGATCCGGCAGGTTTTTCACCGTGAGGCCGTGGCCGGCGTTGATTTGCAAACCGAGGCTGTGCCCCAGCTCGGCCGCCTCGCGCAGGCGCCGGGTCTCCTGTTCGCGGCCCGCGCCTGGCAGGTGATTGGCAAAGGTGCCCGTGTGCAGCTCGATCATGCTGGCGCCGAGTTCGGCGGCGGCGCGCACTTGATCGGAATCAGGATCGATGAAGAGACTGACGCGGGTTCCATTTCCCTCCAAAGCGCGCACCAGCAGAGCGAGTGCTTCTTTGTTGGCGACGGCGTCCAGACCGCCCTCGGTGGTGACCTCCTCCCGGTTCTCCGGCACCAGGCAGGCATAGTCGGGACGCAGGCGGAGAGCGATGTCAGCGATTTCCGGCGTGTTGCCCATCTCGAAGTTGAGCAGCATTCCGGGCTCCGCGCGCAGGCTCTCGACATCGGCGTCCTGAATGTGACGGCGATCGGCGCGCAGGTGGACGGTGATGCTGTGCGCGCCTGCGGCCAGCGCCTGCCGGGCAGCCGCCAAAACGGAGGGCTCGACATTGTGCGCGTCCGGCATGGTGCGGTAGCGTGCCTGCCGCAAAGTGGCGACGTGATCGACATTCACGCCGAGTTGGAGGGGTGCTTTCACGGGCGCAGCATCCAACGGGCTTGGAGGGACTGCAAGCCGGACTGTGACCAGCGCCGCTGGCTCACTTCTCCACCGGCAGCCCGGCCTCCTGCCAGCCGCCGAAACCGTCGTCGAGGTGGATGAGGTTCTTAATCCCGAGGTCCTGCAGTGGTTTCAGCGACTTGCTGCTGCGCCCGCCAGCCTGGCAATGCACGAGGTAAGTCTTGTCCTTGTCGAGTTTCGCCGCCTCGGCTTTGAACTGGGCTTCATCGAGGAAGTCGATGTTTTTGGCGCCTTTGATGTGGCCTTCGGCGAATTCGTCACTGGTGCGCACATCGAGCACGACGATGCCGCCCTTGGCAAGAAGCGCGGCAGCTTCCTTTGATTGGACGTGTTTGACTTCTTCAGCGCTGGCAGCGGTGAAAGCGAGAGTGGCGAGGAGACAGAGAAACTTTTTCATGGCAGTGGAAGTGAGCATCATTGGATACGCCCAGGCTCGCGGGTGGCGCTGCCTTGAACTTGGGTGAGACGGTCGCCGATCTGGGCGCGAATGTCGCCGGCGTGGGCCTGCAACTGCTTGACGATTTCGGGGTGGTCAGCGGCGACGTTGCGGGATTCGGCGCGATCTTGATGAAGGTTGTAAAGCTCCAGTTGTTCGACTTTGGCGTTTTCGTAGGCTGTGGGTTTGCCGTCCGTGCCGCCGGGGCGGCCAGCGAGGGTGCGATAGCTGTGCGGGAAAACGAGCTTCCATTGACCGTCGCCGGAGACGATGGCCTGCAACTCGTTTTGGGCGTAATAAAAGGCGTAATAGGGATGCGGGTTGGGCGTGGTTTCCGGTCCCGTGATGAGCGGCATGACATCGCGGCCGTCGATGGGATGGGCGGGCAGTTCGGCGCCGATGTGGGCTGCCAGGGTGGGCAGCAGATCGATGGTCATGAGCATGGCGTTGCTGGTGGTGCCGGCGGGGATTTTGCCGGGCCAGCGCATGATGCCGGTGACGCGCTTGCCGCCCTCCCAGGAGGTGCCTTTGCCTTCCCGCAAGCCGGCGGCGGAGCCGGCGTGCTCGCCATAGGAGAGCCAGGGGCCGTTGTCGGAGCTGTAAATGACGAGCGTGTTTTCTTCGAGGCCGTGTTTTTTGAGTGTCTCCATGAGGCGGCCGATGGACCAGTCGATCTCAAGCATGACATCGGCGAACAGCCCCTGGCCGGATTTGCCTTCAAACTCCGGGCTGCAGAACAGCGGCACGTGGACCATCGGATGCGGCAGGTAGAGGAAGAAGGGTTTGTCCTTCGATTTCTCGATGAACTGGACGGCGCGCTCGGTGAAGTTTTTGGTGAACTGCTTTTGATCGTCCGGGGTGACGGGGGTGTGGACAATTTGAGTGCCTTCGATGAGGGGGAGATCGGGATAACTGCCCGGCTTGGCCTGCGGGTGATGCGGCCACATGTCGTTGGAGTAGGGGATGCCGTAGTATTCGTCGAAGCCGTGATTCGGCGGCAGGAACTGCGGGTGATGGCCGAGGTGCCATTTGCCGAAGCAGGCGGTGGCGTAGCCTTTTTGCTTGAAGACTTCGGCCAGGGTCATTTCATCGGCGTGGATGCCGTGGTTTGACTTGGGTCCGAGCGCGCCGTGGATGCCGATGCGGTTTGGGTAGCAGCCGGTCATCAAGGCGGTGCGCGAGGCGGAACAAACGGCCTGAGCGACATGGAAGCTGGTGAACTTGCGGCCCCCGGCGGCGAGGCGGTCGATGTTCGGGGTGCTGTAGCCTTCAGCTCCGAAACAACTGACATCGCCGTAGCCCATGTCATCCATGTACACGATCACGACGTTCGGGCGGTTGTCAGCGGCGGAGGCGAGTAGCGGGGCAAACAGGAGGGAGAGCAGACGACGCATGGTTGAGGCTGATAACGCGGAGGGCAGGCAAGTCTTGCTAGCTCTGCTTGCCAGACCGCGCCGGATTTGATACAAGCTGCTGGATGAAGATGCTTGTCTTGACGAATTTTTTCCTGCTTGGCTCCGTGCTGGCTGCTGAAACGGAGCGCGATGCGGTGTTTGCCCGGGAGATCGAGGCGATGTTTCCGCGGCTGGTGGAGACAAGACGGGACATCCACGCGCACCCTGAACTCTCCAATGAGGAGGAGCGCACGGCAGCGCTGGTGGCGGAGAGGCTGCGCGCGGCCGGGCTCACTGTGAAGACAGGGGTTGCCAAGCATGGGGTGGTGGCGTTGCTGGACAGTGACAAGCCTGGTCCCTGTGTGGCGGTGCGCGCCGACATGGATGCGCTGCCAATCAAAGAGCTGCGCGCCACGCCCTATCGCTCGCAGAATCCAGGTGTCATGCATGCCTGCGGTCATGATGTGCACACCACCGTCGGCTTGGGCGTGGCGGAACTGCTCGCAGCCAGGAAAGAGCACTGGCGCGGCTCGGTGAAGTTCCTGTTCCAACCCGCGGAGGAGTCGATGCCGAGCAGCTTCAAAGGCGAGTGGGGCGCGAAGCTCATGATCGCTGAGGGAGCTTTGGAAAACCCGCGCCCCGCGGCCATCTTTGCCCTGCACTGCCGCCCCACCATCACGCCAGCAGGCGTGTCTGGTGATGCCGTGAAATTTCTGCGCGCGGGGCAGCTCGCCTACGCCATCGGGCCGGACAGCGCGAACAGCGACAGCTTCATGGTGACGGTCAAAGGAGTGATGGCTCACGGCTCGGCGCCGCACCGGGGCGTGGACGCGATCGTGGCGGCGGCGGAGGCGATCACGGCTTTGCAAACGATCCGCAGCCGCATGACCGACACGCGCCAGCCCCTGGTGATCAGCGTCGGTGTGATTCAAGGCGGACAGCGGCAGAACATCATCGCCGACGAGGTCAGCTTTGGCGGCACCGTGCGGACTTATGACGCGGCTTTCCGCGACGAGGTGATTGAGAAAATGCGCCAGGTGTTGAAGGGAGTGTGCCTCGCGCATGGCGCGGAGTTTGAAATGGATTACCGCAAGGGTTATCCCAGTACGATCAATGACGCTGAACTGGCGCGGGCCACATTGCCGGGTTTCCAGCGCTTGCTGGGCGGCGCCAATGTGCTTGAAATGGTGCCGGGCATGGGCGGTGAAGACTTTTCGTATTTCGCGCAGGTGGTGCCCGGGTTCTATTTTCGGCTCGGCGTCAGCAACCCCGACAAGGACATCACCGGGGAGATTCACACTCCGCTCTTCGAGGTGGACGAGGAGTGCCTCAAAACCGGCGTCGCGGCGATGGCGGCGGCGGTGTGCGATTTCCTGGACGGCAAGTGATTGGGGATGCTGCCGGATCAGCGCACCGCGCTCCTGCCAAGCGCGCGAGCCAGCGCGTTGGTGGTGATGCGCTGGACACGTTTGTCCGGCCCATGAGGGCGTGAGAAATGGCTGAAGGGCAGCATGTGCCCAGGGGGGTTGGCCAAGCCCTGGCTCCAGAAAATGGTGCTGGCATTGAAAACAAAGTTGCCTTTGGGACCGGGAAAAACCGTCGCGGCATAATGTCCAAGACGCGTGCCGCCCGCCCAAACCGGACCTTCAGCCACTACCTCAAGGCCAGGACGGTTGACATCTGGATCGCCGTGGTATTCCCAGCCGACCAATCCAGGAATGCTGTCGCCCTTTTTCATCCCAGTGCCCTCAAACAGCCAGTGCTCCGGCAGCGCGCAGGTCCAGTCGCCGCCGCCATTGAAGGGCACCACGGTGCGCGCGCCGATGATGGTCCGCTCATCCGGGCCGGGATTTTCAAAGGGTCCCAGCACCTTGGCGTAGGCTTCTTTTTCCTCCTCGCGAAACTCACCGTAGCAAGTCTCCCGGGTCAGCCGCCGGTTCGGGACGCCGCGTGAGTTGGCGGTGAACGGAGTGACCATGTAGACATCGTTGGCGGAAAGCCAGAGCACGCTCATGCCCTCATCAATGGCACGCCTGACGTTTTCATACTGTCGCAGGTCCCAGTATTCGTCGTGACCAACGCTGAGGAGGGCACGGCAGCGTGAGAGGTTTTCCAGGCGCAGGTTGTCAGAGTTGGAGCAGTAGCTCACGTCGCAGCCCTCCTGCTCCAGCCAGTAGAGCAGGGGATACTCCCAAAGCAGGAACTCGCCGCTGCCCATGCTGAGCGCGTTGTTAACGATGGCGGGTTGAGCCATCGAGCCGTAGGGGCGGTCAAAGCTCACACTGACGCCAGGCGCATGGGCGGCGCGCGGGTCGGTGTAAAGACTCGCATTGACGGGCCAGCGGTTGTAAGCCTGCCAGGTGTTGTCACTGCATTGAAACAGCACATCCGCGGGCCGGTCGTCGCGCACAATGAAGATGACATAGCTCTGCCAGCAGGGCTGGCTGCGGGAGTCTGGAGTGGTGGTCAGCCTGCCGAGGTAAACCCCGCTTGGCCAGTCCTCCGGGATGAGAAGGGAAACGCTCGGCTCCCATGCGCACTCCATCAGTCGCTCGTCACCCATCTCCGGTTCCGGCTGCGGCCTGCCTTGCAGCGGGCCGAGTTGCGTCATCAGGCGCGCGCCGGCGCCGCCGTAATAGCCCATGCGAAAGAGGTCCAGCGTGAAGCGGGCCGCCGGTTTGGTGCTGACAAAGATGTCGAGCGACTCCCCCACCGTCACCGATTGCCGCGAGCAATAACCTTCGATCACCGAACTGCGGAAGGATGCGTTGTTGTCTGGCCGGACGCGGGTCAGTTGAAAGTCCGCGCCTGGCCGGGTGTTCTCCCGCTTGATCCATTCAGGCTGCCGCTGTTCGGCTCGCGCCCGCTCAACCGAGGAGCCAGCAGTCAACACCGCTCCCGCCGACTTTTTGATGAACTCCCGCCGCTCCAGCATGCACCACTTACGGTCTGCGGGCGCGAATCTTGCCCTGGTGAAACCAGCAATGGAACAAGGCGAAAAATCCCGCTCGACAGCGTGCGGGCACTGGATAAAACTAGCGCACTGGATCGGGGGGCATTAGCTCAGTTGGTAGAGCGTCTCGTTCGCAATGAGAAGGTCAGCGGTTCGAATCCGCTATGCTCCACCAGTTTGCGCGTTGGGCTGAATCCTGCGGTCAACACAAAACGCGAAAAGCTGCTCTGCCAGGCGCCCTGGCCTCGGCAAAGAATGGGTGCGCGAACCGCGCCTTCCGGTTAGCGGAGCCGAACGCGAGCATGTTTTAACGATCATCCGCCATGCGCCAGCAAAGCGGCCCGCTTGACATCATCAAGCGCGTCATGAAGGAAGCCGGCCTCACACAGATCAACAAATTCGACAGCGAGGTCGATCTGTTCGATCAACCAACCGAAAGCGTGCGAGAAAGGAAGCGTTGTTATTGCCCCGCTCATGGTGTGGCGGGGTAACAGCCATGAGAGCCATTTTGAGGTGTCTGCCAGCATTCGCGTTGACGGCGTTGCCGGCCGCGGAGGTTCCGCTCGCGTTTGATCTTCAAAACACGCATCACGTGCTCGTCACGCCGGCCGGTGATGGTTCACTGGAAGTGAGCACGCAGGGAGAGGATCCCTGGATTCTGCTGCGGCGTTTCGAGCCTGCCGAGGCGGGGGGCGGGCAGACCGTGCTGGCATTCGAGTATTTTTGTCCGGAGGGAGTTGAGGGCCTGGAGGTTTATTACGGGCCGCCGATCACGAGCGAAAGGCAATTTGCGGCGGGTGCGCTTGGTCGTGCGGAGTCCTGGCTGCCAGCGGCCATTGATCTGCGATCTTTGTCCGGCGGAAAGTGGTCGCCAGCGAGCAATTTGCTGCGGCTGGACTTCGGGCATCGCCAGGGAGCGACACTGCGAATTCGGGATCTGCGGTTGCGCGAACCCAACAGCGAGGAATTGAGATCGCGCGCCGAGATTGAGACGATGCGGCGCGAAAAACTCGCACGTGAGGCGCGGGTGAATGCCTTTTACACGGCAAAATTTCCCAACCACATTGATGGTGTGTCGGTTGACCATGAGGAAGTGTTGATTCAAGGCCGGTTGGAATCGGCGGCGAGGAACGCGCGGCTGATCGAGCTGCTGCCAGAAGCATCCATCGCCACCCAGGCAACGGCCGAACCGGGCGAGTTTGCACTTGATCCTCAGGAGGGCGTCCGGGAGGTGGCGCTGCTGCCAGCGGGCGGCGTTTTTGAGGTGCGTTTGAAACGAACGAACGGGTCTTCCGACCGCACCACGGCACGCTGGGCCGTGGCTGAGCCGGCAGTCGCGGGGAAATGGAGACTTCGCTCGCACTGGAAATACGCCACCGATTTGTCAGCCGCCGGCGCCAATGACCTGCCGCGTTTGAGTGCTGCAGGCGTGAAAGGCATGGGCGGTGTGGGCAACGGGCTGCCGCTGGAGGAACTGCTCGAACTCGGCGTGCGCCACATCACAATCAACCTTTCGATTACCGTGTTGATGGATGCGGTGTCGCATCCTGGCTGGATCCCGTTCGCGTACGGCGGCCGCACCTGGTTCGTCAATCCGGTGTCGTTGGATGGTTATGACAAGCTCGCCAAATTCTGCTCGGACCACGAAATCATCGCCAGCGGGATTGTCCTGGTGAGCTTTGCCGACAGCGTCTTTGGAAGAATGCTGGTGCATCCCGAGGCGGACCGGGCAGGGCATTACGCGATGCCGAACCTCACCAACGCCGAAGGCGTGGCAGCCTATGAGGCGGTGATGGAGTTCATTGCGCGCCGCTATGCCGCTCCAGGCTCGCCGCATGGAAGAATCGCCAACTGGATCATTCACAACGAGATCGGCTACGGGTGGGAATGGACGAACATGGGAAAGCAGCCGCCGATGCTGTTCATGGAGCATTACCTGCGGTCGATGCGGCTGGTGCACAACATCACGCGGCGGCACGATCCGCATTCGCGTGTGTTCATCTCCCTCACGCACCATTGGAACACCCCGGCTGATCCGTCCTGGAAGGCCTATTCGAACCTTGATCTGCTCAACCGTCTCGCCGAGTCGAGTCGTGTCGAAGGCGATTTTGCCTGGGGCGTGGCCTATCATCCTTATCCGCAGAATTTGCGGCGGCCCGATGCCTGGAATGACACGCAGGTGACCAACGAGTTCACCACGCCACTCATCACCCCAAAGAACATTGGCGTTCTGGATCGCTGGATGCAAGAACCTGTCATGCTGGATTCAACCGGGCGAACGCGCGGTGTTCTTCTGTCGGAACAAGGGTTCAACACGCCCGACTATTCGGAGGAAAACTTGCAGTCCCAGGCGGCGGCGTTTGTTTACATGTGGCGCCAGTTGCGCGGCCTCAAAACCATCGAAGCCTTTCACAATCATCGCTGGATTGATCATCCGAATGAAGGCGGGCTGCTGTTGGGACTGCGGAAATTGCCGGAGAACGGCCGCGCCTATGGCGACAAAAAACCAGCCTGGGAGATTTACAAAGCGCTGGACACTCCTGAGGAGGAGAAAGTCACCCGGTTCGCCGGCGAGATCATTGGGAATCCATCACGACAATAGCTTCGCCAAGGCAACCAACGCTGAAGGCGCCTTGTTCCGGCGAAAACGGAGCGGCTTGTCTGGGCGGACGGTGATGTCGATGTTCCACAGCTCGCGCGCGCGGCGCGAGGGGTTCGCCGGTTGAGAAGGTGATGCGGGAAGCGTGCTGCTTGCAGGATCCTGCGTCTGGTTGTACGGTGGCGAGCATGAGCAGCAGTTCACGCCGGGAGCTTGGGGAGGCCTTTGCCCGTTTTGCCGAGATGATGAGCTGGTTCACGCTGCCAGGGGGTGACGGGGTCTCTCCAGAGAAGGTGCGGCTGGTGCTCGCGGAATGGGATGAGCAGATTGCTCCTCATCTGGACTGCATCAGCGCGGTGCAACGCGAGGTCATCGAGACAAAGGTCAATCCACGCGTCGAACGCTTGCGTGCCAAGCTGCGGTTGCTGTTTCTGGAGACGCTGGGTGAGGCGCTCGTGATCCGGATCGACTGGCTGCTGGCGGATGAGATGACCCGAGTGCCGGCCAAACTGCGGGCGCTGGAAGGGCAGGGGCACCGGGGGCTCGCCGCCATTCTGGCAAGAACGACCGGGCACGCGCAGGGCGGCTCCTACCAGCCTGCGGCGTTGTTTTGGGAGGGCGAGCAGCGTTGCGAGGCAGCGGAGGGCCATTGGAAAAAGAAACTGGCCGAGTTTCACTGTCATTGGCATGAGGACTTCAGCGCGGCTGTTGAGTCCCGTTTGGAGAATGCGGATCTGGCGGGCCTCCGTGCTTGGCAGGCGGAGGTCGCTGCCGGGATGCAGGCGATTTTGCGGCGCTATCCCGAACTGGCCGGGGCGCTCAGGCGCGAGTGACGCGCACGGTAAAGGCCTGAGAGGGCTGCAGCCAAGTGCCGGCAACGGCTTTGACTTGCTCCTGGGTGATGGCACTCATGATGGCAGGCAGACGCTCAAAGTAGTCATGGCCGAGGCCGTTGAGTTCGTTCCAACCGGTCACATCGGCGAGCGGTCCGTTGCCTTGTTGCGAACGCAGCCAGGAGGCCTGCCACGTGGTGCGGGCGCGCCCGAGTTCGTCTGCGCTGAGGCCATTTTGGGCGAGGCCGCCGATGAGAGAAAGCATCTCCGCTTCGGCTTGGTCAAGCTGCTGCGGCGAGGTGCCGACGTAGAAATAAAAGGCGCCACCGGAGAGTGCGCTGAATGCCTGGGCGCCGACGTAATAAGCGAGACCGAGCTCCTCGCGGATGCGGTTGAAAAGGCGGGAGCCCATGTCACTGCAGGCTTCGTCGATCAGGTTCAGGATTGGCGTGTCGTGGTGATGCAGGTCGGCGGTGCGGAAGCCGATGACGAGCACGGCTTGCTCCTTGTCGAGCTTTTCCTGAATGCGGACAGGCTTGGCGCGCGAAGGCAGCGAGCGCTTGGGATCGTAAGCGGGCTTGCCGGGCTTGAGATCGTGCAAAGCGGCGGCCACCTGGTCACGCATCGCAGCGGGATCGACATCGCCGAAGATGGTGACCACGGCGTTGCCTCGATTCAGCGTGCGGCTCAACGAGCGGCGGCAGGCGGCGAGATCGAGCGCGGCGACGCTTTCTTCGGTGCCGAGCGCGGTGCGCGCGAAAGGTTTGCCGGCAAAGATGGCGGCGCGCGCGCGGCGCAGGGCGACGGTGAGCGGGTCCTCACGCTCTTCACGAATGCTTGCAATCTGGTTCTTTTTGACCTGAGTCAGGCCGCTCTCCGGCAGGCTGGGACGCAGGATGAGATCGGAAATGAGGTCGAGCGCGGTGGCTTCATCGCCGCGCATGACATCGGCGCCGAGCAGGCGGCGATGGGCGTCTGCGGTGCATTGCAAGCTGCCGCCGAGGTTTTCCAACTCGGACTGCACGCGGGTGGCATCGCGGCTGGTGGTGCCCTTCAAAAGCAGGCGGCTGGAGGCGAGGGAGACGCCGGCCTCGCAATCGCTCTCAGCGAGGACGCCGCCGAGAAATTGGGCGCGGATGGAGACGAGGGGCAGGCGGGTGTTGGGCCGGACGAGCAGGGTGAGCCCGTCGAGGTCATGGCGTTGCAAGTCAGCGCTGGTGGAGCGTGAACGTGAGCGTTTGCGCCTGGCATTGGTCTTGTCTTTGGCTTTGGGGCCGACACTGACGACGCAGACATTGTCCGCCGGCAGGTAGTGGCGGGCGGCGTCGCGCACGCGCTCGACGGTGAGCGAGCGCACGGCTTGCAGATACTGGCTGGAGAGTTCAAGCGTGCCGGAGACCAGCCAGGAGTGGCCGAGCGCTCCGGCCTGGCCTTTGGTGGTGATGAGGCTGCGGAGCTGGCCCGCGAGGGTGGCGCGCACCGCTTTGTCCAGCTCATCCGCCTGAGGCCCTTCGCGTTGCAGCGTTTCCACCACGTCGAAAAGACCATCGCGCGCCGCTTCTGCGTCGGATGGGTCGCACTCGACTTCGGCTTGGAAAAGGCCGCATTCCTGGACGCTCCAAGCGCCCGCCCAAACGTCGTGGGCGATCTGGCGTTTTTCTTTGAGTTCCTGGTTGAGCCGGGAGCTGCGGCCGCTGCCGAGCAGGAAACCAATCACATCGAGTGCGGCCTTGTCGGGATGGGCCTCGCCGGGAGCCTGCCAGCCGAGGGAGACGCGGGTGAGATCGGTGGGGAAGGCGCGGAACTCTTCACGGCGGCCTTTGAGTGGTGGTTCGGAAGGAAGCAGGACCGGCTCGTAGCGGCGGCGCGGCCAGTCAGCGAGCAAGCGGGTGGCGTCTTTGAGCAGCTTCTTTGAGTCGATCGCACCGGCGATCACCACGAAGCAGTTGTTTGGCACGTAGTGGCGATCAATGAAGGCTTTGACATCGGCGTGGCCGACTTGGTCAAAGACTTGGCGGTGGCCAATGACCGGCTGGCGCAAGGGATGACGGCGGAAGGCGGTGCCCTGCATGAGGTGGTGGAGAGCGGAGTCGGGATCATCGTCATCCATGGCCATCTCACGGCGGATGACATCCTGCTCGCGCGCAAACTCCTCGGGGTCGAGCCTGGCATGGCGGACCATGTCAGCCAGCACCTCAAGATAGTCGGCGGCGTGAGCGGCGAGGCCGTCGATCCAATAGACGGTGCGGTTGAAGGAGGTGTAAGCGTTGACCTGGCCGCCGTGCTCCTGAATGGCGCGGGTGATGTCCTCAGCAGAGCGTTTGGCGGTGCCTTTGAAGAGCATGTGCTCGACGCAGTGGGCCAGGCCGGCTCCGGTCCAGCCTTCCTCATGAATGGATCCGGCGCGCACCCAAATTTGCACGGAAACCAGCGGGTGATCGTGATCCTCGCGCAAGATGATCTCCAGGCCGTTTGGCAGGGTATGAACGCGAGCGTCGAGGCGCGGGATGTCTGGGCTGGAGGCGGTGGTGTTCAACTGGCGGGCGGACGCTGGTGGCTGGCTCATGAGGGATCGTTGGAAGGGGACGTGCCATTGCACGTTTGACTGGCGGCGCGCGGCAGAAAGGGCTCGATGAAGGCGGGTTCGAAGTCGTAGCCGCCGCCAAAGTCCTCCAGGGAGTCGCCGTCGTTTTTGCCGAAATAGCCGACCTCGATCAGATTGTACACCACGTGGCCGACATCGAGGCCTTCGGTCAATCCCCACTGATGCAGGGTGGTGAGGCTCATCGGTCCGAATTCCTTCAGCACATACTGGCGAAAACCTTCCAGCAATTCCTGGCCGGTGACGTGCTGGTCCTCCTGGTCCTTGCGAAACAACTCGGCGGCGTGATTCAGCGCCAGGCGCACCAGTTCGTAGGCCTCCGGGCGGTAGCGTTCATCACGCTGGAGGGCGTGCTGGACGGCTTGCGCAAAGAGGGGATTCATCGCTTGGGGGCTGCCAATTTGGCGCAAAGTCGGGCCGGGTCAACGCGGGGACGCGAAGAACAGGCCACTTCCTGTCAAATGGCAACCACGCGGTGATCTTCGATGCGCAGTCGCAGGTCTGCGAGCATTTCGGCCTCGCGCCGGGAGTGGGTGACGTGGAGCACGGTGATGCCATGCTGGCGCTGGGTGCGTTGCAGAAGCTGGATGAGGCCGGTCTGGGTGTCCTCATCGACAGCGGCAAGCGGCTCATCCAGCAGCAGCACCCCCGGATTGGCCGCGAGGGCGCGCGCCAGCGCAACGCGCTGTTTTTCGCCGCCGGAGAGACCGGCGGGTTTGCGCTCGAGCAAGTGTCCGATACTCATTTCGGCCGCCAGGCGGCGCACGGTGGAATCGATTTCGCCGGCAGGCGCCTTTTTCATGCGCAGCGCAAAGCCGATCTGGCGGGAGACGGTTTGCGTCGGGAAAAGCGCGCCGTCTTGAGGCACAAAACCCAGTCCGCGGCGGCCGGGCGGCGTTTGGGTGACGTCGCGGCCATTCAGCCAGATGCGGCCTGCATCCGGAGCGCGCAGGCCGCAGATCATCTCCACCAGCGAGGTTTTGCCGCTGCCGGTGCGTCCCATCAGCACGGCATAACAACCGGCCGGAACCTCAAACGAGATGTTCTGCAATTGGAAGGGGCCGGCTTTCCAGGAAATGTTTTCGAGGCGAATCACGCGGGTAGGCGGGGCATGTGTCCGCGGTTGGCGGGCCAAGTCAAGGTGACGATGCCGTTCGTGTGAAGTGTCGCACAACGGTCTTGGAAACTGGCCCGACTCCTGCTAAGTGACTTGTCGGGCTTTCAACCGGTCCGCCAACCCGTATGCTTTTGGAAAACTACCAGACGGAAAACTTCTTCGACGAGATGGTCGGGGTGGATGGTAAAATCAGGCCGCACTACGAGGCAGTGGCGGCCGGCTTGAATGAAGTCACCACCGACGAATATCGCAACAAGCAGACCGCTGTGGACGCCTCCTTCATGCGCCATGGGGTGACCTTCACCGTGTATTCAGACGACCAGGGCACCGAGCGGATTTTTCCTTTCGACTGCGTGCCGCGCGTCATCTCCGCTGAAGAGTGGGCGCACATCGAGGCAGGGCTGATTCAGCGCATCACGGCCCTCAATCTTTTTCTGCACGATCTTTATCACGAGCAGCGCATCCTCAAGGAGCGGGTGATTCCGGCGCGCTACATCCTGGGCGCCAAGCACTTCCGCCGGGAATGCGCCGGCATGAACGTGGCCAAGGACATCTACGTGCACATTTGCGGCACCGACCTCATTCGCGATCACGAGGGCCGTTACCTTGTGCTTGAGGACAACCTGCGCTGTCCCTCCGGCGCCAGTTACATGCTGGAGAATCGCGCCGCGCTGAAGCGCGCCTTTCCGGATCTGTTCCAGTCGGTCAAGCCGCTGCCGGTGGGCGGTTATTCGCAAAACTTGCTGGCAGCGCTGCAATACGCCGCCCCGGAAACCTTCGGCGGCGATGACCACCCCACCGTCGTGCTGCTGACGCCGGGCGTTTTCAACAGCGCCTACTTTGAGCATGCCTTTTTGGCCCGGCAAATGGGCATCCCGATCGTGGAGGGCCGTGATCTCGTGGTGCGGGATCAAAAAGTTTACATGCGCACCACCGCCGGTTTGATGCGCGTGGACGTCATCTACCGCCGCATCGATGACGATTTCCTGGATCCCTCCAAGTTTCGCGAGGATTCGCTGCTGGGTGTGCCCGGTTTGTTCAATGCCGCGCGCGCGGGCAATGTGACGCTGGCCAATGCGGTTGGCACCGGAGTGGCCGACGACAAGGCGGTGTACTGTTTTGTGCCGAAGATCATCAAGTTCTATCTCGATCAGGAGCCGATCCTGCCGAACGTGCCCACCTACATGGCCTACGAGGACGATGACCGGAAATTCATGCTGGAGAATCTCGAAAAACTCGTGGTCAAATCGGTCAACGAGGCCGGCGGTTACGGCATGCTGATGGGCCCCTGGGCTTCAAAGGACGAGATCGAGTGCTTTCGCAAAAGCATTGAGGCGGAGCCGCGCAATTTCATCGCGCAGCATCCCATCTCGCTGAGCCGGCATCCCACCTGGGTGGGCGAGTGCTTTGAGGGCCGCCACATCGATTTGAGGCCCTACATTCTCTACGGGGAAAAGGTCACGGTCACACCAGGCGGTCTCACCCGGGTGGCGCTGCGCAAAGGCTCGCTCGTCGTCAACAGCTCCCAGGGTGGAGGCTCCAAGGACACCTGGGTTCTGCGCCAGCCGAACGCGCGCGGCGCCAATCACGCTTGAGGCAGGATCAAAACGCTTCCATTATGCCAGTCACCACCGTAGCTCCCATGTTCAAGGAAGAGATCGCCCGCGCCAAACAAGGCAATGTCATGCTGTCGCGCGTGGCGGGCAGTTTGTATTGGATGAGCCGTTACTTGGAGCGCGCTGAAAACGTGGCCCGACTGCTCGACGTGAACCTGCAGCTTTTGCTCGATTTTGGCGACCTCGATGACGAGTCGCTCAAGGAGCACTGGGGGCCGATCTTGAGCACCATCGGTGACGAGGATCTCTTTTTTCAGCTCTACGAAACCGCCGACAGCGAAAGCGTCACGGATTTCATCACCTTCAACCTGGGCAACCCAAATTCGCTGCTGTGCTGCCTCTCCAATGCGCGTGAAAACGCCCGCCAGGTGCGTGATCAGATCTCCAGCGAGATGTGGACGGTGCTCAACGACGCCTACCACTTCATCAAACGCCACGACATCCGCAAGGTGTGGGACGGCGACGTCGGGGAGTTTTACGATCAGATCAAGCAGTTCTCCCACTTGTTCCAGGGCATCACGGTTTCCACGTTCGCTCGCAACGAGGGTTTTGAGTTCATTCAGTTCGGCAAATACCTGGAGCGGGCGGACAAAACCAGCCGCCTGCTCGATGTGAAGTATCACATTTTGCTGCCGAAGGTCACGGATGTCGGTGGCGCGGTGGATGCCGCCCAGTGGCAGGCAGTGCTGCGCTCCACCAGCGCGCTGGAGGCCTACCGCCGCTTTTACGTGGCTGACATTCTGCCATGGAAAGTCGCCGAGTTTTTGATCTTCCAGGCATCCTTTCCGCGCTCGATTTTTTTCTGCGTGGACCAGCTCCGGCAGTTTGTCATGCTCATCAGCGAAGGCCGCGAGGGCGGCACGCACAGCACCGGCGTGCGCCGTTTTGGCAAGTTCGCCAGCAGCCTGAAATTTCTCACCGCCGACGATGTCTTTCAGCAGGGGCTGCACGAGTTTGTGACCGAGGTGCAGGAGGAGCTGGCAGCAGTGGCGCAATATCTTTACGACATCTACATGTACAGTCCGCCGGTGGACATGCAGGCGGAAATCCGCTTCCATCAGCAGCAGGAACAGCAGCAACAGAACGGGGTTGAGCGTTAAGGTTTGCAACCGCTGCTTGACCCAGTTCCCAGTAGCGGCCAAGTCAGGCTGCCAAGTGCCGCCGCATGACCTTGTCCGTTCCACAACTCATCGAAGGCATGACCCTGAAAGTCGTGCATTTGACCCGCTTCCGCTACCACGGCGAAGTGCTGGAGAGTCATAACGAAGTGAGGCTGTGCCCGATCAGCGATCCCTTGCAGCGCTGCGCCTCGTTCGAGTTGCGCGTCACGCCTGAGGTGAAAATCATCACCCGCAGTGATTTTTTCCTCAACCGCGTCGATTACGTCGATGTCATGCGGCCGCACGAGACGCTGGAGATTGTGTCCTCCGCAGTCGTGGAAACCCGGGCGGAGATGCGCGGCGAAGTGCCGGAGGGACTTACATTGAAGGCATTGGACGCGCCGGAGGTGGATGTGTCGGTGTTTGATTTTCAGGTGGAGTCGCAGCTCATTCAAACGCCGGCCGCCATCAGTGAGGAGGCGCGCTCGGTCATCGGCGAAGGGGTCAGTGATCTGTGGCGAAACGCCGTGGCCCTCGGCCATCATGTGCATGACACGTTCTCGTATGTGCCCGGTGCCACCGACTCGCGCACGCCCGTGGCTGAAGCGTTGGCGGCCCGGCGCGGTGTGTGCCAGGATTTCGCCAATGTCATGATTGCCTTGTGCCGCAGCCGCGGCATTCCAGCCCGCTACGTGAGCGGCTACTTTTACAACGGCAAAACGGAGGACTACGAGATCGAGGCATCTCACGCCTGGGTCGAAATTTTCATCCCGGGTTACGGCTGGAAGGGCTTTGACCCCACGCACAATCGCGAGTCCGATCCGCGCTACATCAAGCTGGCGGTGGGGCGCGACTACGCGGATGTGCGGCCGGTTGGCGGGCGCTTTCTCGGACGCGGCACGCAGGACATGACGGTGGAGGTTCGGGTGCGGCGCGTGGCATGATCAAAAACTTGATCTTCGATTGGTCAGGCACCTTGGCGGACGATTTGCCCTGCGTGCTGCGCACCACCAACACCATGTTGCAGCACTTCGGCCGGGAGCCGATGACGGAAGCGGATTTCCGTTTGCGGTTCCGGCTGCCATTCACGGAGTTCTACGACGAGATGCTGCCAGGCGTGGACATTGCCGAACTGAAGCAGCTTTACCTGCGCCATTTTCCCGAGGATGGGGTGGTGCCATTGCTCGATCATGCGCGGGAGATGCTGGAATACGGCGCCGCCACGGGCAGGCGGCTGGTGTTGCTCAGCAGCGCGCCGCAGGAGCACTTTGAAAAGCAGGCGCGCGCGCTCGGTGTGCTTGATTTTTTTGAGCGCGCCGCCTGTGGCGTGGTGGACAAACGTGAAGCGTTGGTGCGCCTGCTGGCGGAGCTGGACATGGCGGCGGAGGAGACGGCGTTCATTGGCGACATGAGGCATGACATTGACGCCGCGCATGCCGCGGGAGTCATCAGCGTGGCGGTGGCCACGGGTTACGAATCGGTTCCGGTGCTGATGCAATCCGCGCCGGAGGTGCTGCTGAGGAATTTGGCTCCATTGCCCAGGCTGCTCGGCGGCTGGCAGGCCAGGGAAGGAATGCAGCCGGTGGCCACCGTGGGAGCGCTCATCACGGACGAGTCGCGCCGGCGCTGCTTGATGATCCGCACCCACAAGTGGAGTCATCGCTGGGGCATTCCAGGCGGCAAGATTCAGCGCGGTGAGACCTGTGAGCAGGCGCTGCGGCGCGAGGTGCTGGAGGAGACGGGACTGCCGTTGCTCGAGCCGGCATTTGTGCTGGTGCAGGACTGCATTGAGCCGCCGGAGTTTCAGCGCTCGGCGCATTTTCTGCTGCTCAATTACGTGGCCGCCTGCCCGCTGCCTGAACCCCAGGTGCGGCTCAATGAGGAAGCGCAGGAGTTCTGCTGGGTCACGCCGGCTGAGGCGTTGCGCCTGGACCTCAATCAACCCACACGCGTGCTGCTGGAAGAATGCCTGCGCCGTGGTATGCTGCCTGCCGAATGAGCGCCGAACCACCCCCGGACAGCATTTTGATCAACGGCCTGGAGCTGCCGGTGCGAATTGGCGTGCCGGACGAGGAGCGGGCAGGCTGGCAGACCTTGCGTGTCGATTTGGAGCTGAGGTTGAGGACACGGGTGGAGTCGATGAACGACGAGCTTTCCGCCACGGTGGACTACGATGCGGTGGCCCGTCAGGTGCGCGCTCTGGCGGCCGGGCAGCCGCGCTGTTTGATTGAAACGCTGGCGGGCGAGATCGCCGCGCTGCTGCTGCAAAACGGCTGCCTGGCCGGAGTCAGCGTCACCCTGCGCAAACGCATCCTGCCTGGTGTGGATGATGTGGCGGTGCGCGTGGTGCGTCACGCCGGCTAGGCGCCCTCGATGGCGATGAAGGCGGCGTCGCTGTTGCGCATGGCAAAATGGGAGCCGCGCAGGCGGATCTCGATCGGCTCGCCGAAGGGCGCGCGGCGAACCACCTCGACGCGCACGCCGGGCACGAGCCCAAGCTCGCGCAGGCGGGTGAGGCTGGGTTTCGAGCTGAGGAAATCGCGCACCACGGCGGAGGTTCCGGCGGGGAGTTCGGCGAGCGTGGCGGGTGCTGGCATGTTTCGAGCATAGCGCGCGGACCTGCATTGGCAATGACGGCTGCGCAGGCTGCGTTGCAGGCTTGCGCCCGGCTGCCAGCGGCGCATTTTGACACGCTCCCGATGATTCAACGACTGCCCCGCCTGCTCAAGCTGCTGCTGCTCGTCGCGCTGGTGGGCGGCGCCGCGCTGTATGTGGCGGCGGAGTGGGTGCTCAATCTGAACAGCAACGCCGTGATGTGGTCGGTGGCCGGCAGCTCCGGGGCTTTGCAGGTGCGGTTGCGGGGCGGTGAATGGAAACCGCTGGAGCAAACCACGGCGTTGGAACTGCAGGGCGCGCTGGTCGAGCGTTATCATGAGAACGGCCTGTCGTGGAAAAAGCTGCGGGTGCGGCGGCCGGCGGGAAAGCTGGCCCGTGTGCTGCAAACGATCTACGGCGCGGAAGTGCATGTGCTGGTGGTCTCACCGGAGCGGTTCGAGTTCAGCACCACCTATCGCCCCGGTTTTGAGGGGACGACCGCGCGCGAGCGCTTGCTGGCGGAGGATCTCCAGTTCGCGGTGACGGCCAATTTTCGTGAGCCGACCGGCGAGCCGATGGGCTGGGTCTGGCATGAGGGACGGCAGGTCAACCGCGCCTTTCCAGAGTGGAGCGGGGTGTTTTTTGTCAAGGAAGGCCGGCCCTGGTTCGGGCCAAAATCCCTGCTGGACGAGGTGCCGGGATTCATCACCGAGGGCGCGCAGGTTTATCCCTCCGTGATGAAAAACCACACGGTCTTCGATTACGTCTTCAATGCGCCGGACAAGTTCTTCGACGGCCCGCGTGTCACCTACCGCTCCCTGGCGGGCATGCGGCAGAACGGCGAGGTGGTTTTTGTCCTCTCCGGGGATGGCGGCGTCATGAATGTCAAAGAGGTCACCGACATCGCCCACAAACTGGCGGTGCAGCATGCCACGCTGCTCGATGGCGGACGCGCCCTGCAATACAGTGTGCGCACCGAGGACGGCCCCTGGCATTTCAACGCCTTCAACACACGGCTGGACCTGCCGCATCCGCGCCTGGAGCGGCAGCGGTCGCCGGTGTTCATCGCCGTGCGCCGCCGCCCGCCGGTGATCCATGCCAAGGAATTGCCCGCTGCCCACTGATACCATGCCGACGCTCGATCATGAAAACGTCCTGCGCGCCCAGGGTTGCCGGGTGGTGGCCGGCATTGACGAAGCCGGGCGCGGTCCACTGGCGGGTCCGGTCAGCGTGGCCGCGGTGGTGCTGCCGGAGGACTACACGCACCCCTTGTTGAACGACTCCAAACAACTCAGCGAGGCGCGTCGTGAGGCACTCTACCAGGAGCTGACAACCGATGCGCGTGTCGCCTGGCATTGCGTGCTGATCGGGGTCACGGAGATCGACCGGCTCAACATCCTGCGCGCCACCCACGAAGGCATGCGGCGCGCCGTGCTGGGGCTCGCGGTCAAAGCCGACGCGGCGCTGATCGACGGCCGGCCGGTGCGCGAGTTTCCCCTCCGCCAGCTCGCCCTGGTGAAGGGCGACCAGTTGAGCTACTCC